>JAGAOE010000225.1 GCA_017623885.1 Eubacterium sp.
CAACTGCTCCAACAGCAGATATGCAAATGCATCTTCACGCTCTGTCGGAAGCGGTACGAGTCGCGGCAATACAGACGGTACCTGCACCGTTGCAAAAACATTTTCTTCTTCTTTTTGAATCAACGCTGCAATATTTAAGGTCTTATTTCGAATCAATGGAAACGGACGTGATGCATCAACTGCCATTGGTGTCAGCACCGGATAAACGACTTCCTCGAAGTATCTCTCTGCCGCCTGCATTTGTGCATCATCTAAATCTTCCATTCGATCAAACACACTGATTCCCTGCGCACGAAGCATAGGAAGCAGCGAACGGTTGTAGGTAGAATACTGTACTTCTACCAGTTCTCTTGTCGCCTGATTGATTTTTTCCAGCTGTTGCTGTGCCGTCATTCCTGCGATATCCGGCTTTTTGTATTTCGCATGCACCATATCTTTCAAGGACGCCACACGAACCATAAAAAATTCATCCAGATTAGACGATGTAATACTGACAAATTTTGTTCGCTCCAAAAGCGGAATCGATTTGTCACGCGCTTCTTCCAATACACGATGATCAAATTTCAGCCAGCTCAGCTCTCGATTTTCATAATATTTTGCATTTGCATAATTGGTGTTTTTTTCTTTTTCCATGAATATTTTCACCTCTATATTTATCTATACAAGAAACTATTGATATAAGCGTTTTTCCTTTATCACAGGTTGTATACTGAACACCTCTTCAAACATTTCTGCTTTGGCGTCAAACATTTTCTTTTCAAGCAGCATACCGTCTGCCGTCTCTATGGAAATCATCAATTGTTTCCGTTTGACCACTGCCCGAACATTTTTAAACTTCTGTTTGTGACTGCGATCCATCGCATTTGCCACCCGCAAAATCGAAGCACATTTTGCAACTGTCAAATATTCTGCTCGGTCCAGTTCATCCGCCACTTCTTCATATTGTTTCAACGGATAGGTGTTATATTTTACAATATTTGCCACAATCACACGATCCTGATGCGATAAACCCATGATTTCCGATGAAACAATAATATTGTATGCGCAATCAGGCGCATTCGCAAAGCTGACATATTTTCCACAGTCATGTAAAATCGCAGCCGTCTGCAACAATAAGCGTTCATGCCTTCCCATTCCATGTATCTTTTTCATGGCATCATAGATCAGACCGCTCATTTCCAACAGCGCATCGATGTGCGGTGAATAACTCATATATCGTCTGGACAACGAATGTGCCGCTGACAAAACATCCTGTTCAAAATCATGCTGCGGTTTTACATATTGATTTCGCAATGCATAATCATAAACAATGCCATCACTGATATCGATTCCCGGTACCCAGATTGCATCCGCTGCCAACGTCTCTACAATTCGGCGATATAAAATCAAAGACGGCAACAGCAATATATCTGATTCATCCGACAAATTCAAATCTTCTGCAATCTGTGCACGCTCTTTCTTTTCCAGACGTTTCAGATAAGTCGAAAATTTTCCTGCATCAACAGTCATATCATCCAGATTTTTATCCATTCTACGCATCAACTCAAGTCCATAATCACCGGTCAAAATCAAATATTTGATGGTACGATTTTGATAATACTGTGCTTTGAACACTTCCATTTCTTTGTCTATCAGCTCTTTCATCTGACGCTTTATATGCTCTACCCGCATGCTCTGATTTGCAAACAACTGCGCGAGACGCATCGTCCCCAGCACCAGATGCTGTGTCGTAAGAACTTCACCGTGCACAAATAGCGTAATCTGTAATTCACCGCCACCGACATTTACGACGGCCGCGCTTTCGCGTATCATGCGCTCAAATTCCGGCTTCGATGCGACACATTTATAGGTCAGGAATCGATGCTCTGAATTTCCGATTGTTTTCAGACTGACACCTGTTCTGCGTTCAATCTGATCCAGCACAAACAGGCAGTTTGTCGCGCCTCGCAACGCCGGACCTGCATATGCCTCATAATCATCCACCTGATAGCTGTCCATAATTTGCCGAAATTCCAACATAATATCACAGATATGATCGACCAACTCATAATCAATCGGCTGTCCGTGAAATGCATCCTTTCCCAGCTCCACACGACTTCGAACATGATCTATAATGCGTATGTTCTTTTTTCCCGATATTTCAAACACTTTCAGGTTTACTTCGTAAGAACCCACATAAATTGCAGCAAAGCTTGTCACGCCCATAAATGATCTTCTCCCTCATTTCTAATAATTGCCGAATATTTGTAAATCTAACGTCTCTTCCTTCAAGCCACGCAATGCATTCTGTACTGCTGCGTCTTTCAGATTTCCGTCAAAATCAATAAAGAATTGATATTCCCAGTTGCGCCCCTGTATCGGTCTCGACTCGATACTCGTCATGTTCAAACCATTATAAATAAAATGACTGAGCGCGTGATACAACGCACCGGATTCATGCTTTAACTGTACACAAATACTGATTTTACCTGCTCCGGAAATATACTCGTTTTTCTTTGTCACAATAATAAACCGTGTCTCATTTGTACTATTATTCTGCACACTCTGTGAGAGGATATGCAAATCATACAGCTCACTTGTCAGGCTGCTGGCAATCGCCGCCTGTGTCGGGTCCGCATCATCTTTTACCTTTTTTGCTGCAACCGCTGTGTTTTTCAAGGGAATCAGTTCCCACTCACGATGTGCCTCCAGCATCTTTGAGCACTGTGCCAGAGCCTGCGGATGTGAGTATACGGTTTTGATGCTTGACAAGTCTGCCTGCTCCACTCCTAAGAGACAGTGATTCACTTGTATTTTTTGTTCTCCGATAATGTAGAAACCATATTCTTTCAGCAAATCATAATTCTCAGCAATAATTCCCGCTGAAGAATTCTCGAACGGAAGTACCGCATAATCTGCATCACCGTTCTTAATCGCTTCCATCGCATCCCGCCATGTCTCTACATGAAAACGATCGGTCTGCGCACCGAAATAGGTCGCCAATGCCAGATGTGCATACGCCCCCTCTACACCCTGATATACGACACGAATCTGCTCCTTCGGTATTTCTTTGATTTCTGTAAAGTCCAGTTCTTCGCCTTTTCCGTTTTCCGTCAATAGCTGATACTGTTTTCTGCGACTGGTCGCCATGATCTGTTCAAACAAGGCACGAATTCCATGCTTGGAAAAATCGTCTTCTGCAAACGCTTCTAATGTATTCAGCTTGATCAGCTCACGTTCTCGATCCAGTACCCGTTTTCCGGTAGCAATTTTATAAACAGCTACTTCAGAAGTCAGCTTCATGCGCTCCTTATACAATTCTACTATTTTTTGATCAATACCATCGATTTCTTCTCTGATTTCCAATAAATCTTTCATTTCGTTAGCTCCTATACAAAATCAAATAAACTGATCTGATTTGTCGCAGGCAAATCGCCAAACATTCCCATATCAGCCATATTTTCAATGATTTTTTGCGATACTTTTGTTCTTTGCCGAAAATCATCTCGCGAAAGAAACGGTCCATTCTTTGCCGCCTCTACTACGGTATCTGCCGCCGTATCACCCATTCCTTCGATTGTGTTTAACGATGCCATCAGTTTTCCGTCAATCACCTGAAAGTATCTGGCATCGGCACGATAAATATCAATCGGCAAAAATTCATAGCCGCGCGCATACATTTCCTGCACAATACGCATATCACGGTACGCATCCTGTTCTACCGGCGGCAGCTTTCGGTTCTCTTTTGCCGCCTCCGCACTTCTGCGCTCGTAATCCTGCATATAATAGTTTAGTCGCTCTTTTCCCATACACATGACTTCGTAGTTAAACGCTTTTGCACGAATCGAGAAAAACGCCGCATAATACGCCAAAGGGTAAAATACCTTACAATATGCAATGCGCCATGCCATCATAACATACGCCGCCGCATGCGCTTTCGGGAACATATATTTAATTTTTTCACACGACCAGATATACCAGTCCGGAACATCGTGATCAATCATATCCTGCTTCCACTGATCCCATTTATCGCATTTTCCTTTTGCGACCATTCCTTTTCGGACCGCTTCCATGATTTTAAAAGATTCCTCTGATTCCACACCCATACCGATCAGATACGTCATAATGTCATCTCGTGTACAGATACAGGTAGATATGGTCGCACGACCTTCTTTAATTAACGTCTGTGCATTTCCCAGCCACACGTCTGTACCATGTGACAATCCGGCGATACGCACCAGATCGGAAAATTCTTTTGGCTGTGTATCTATGAGCATTCCCATCGCAAAATCGGTTCCGAATTCCGGTATTCCGAGTGCGCCCAGCTTGCATCCGCTAATATCGTCCGGCGTAATCTGAAGTGCATTCGTATTTTGGAACAGCGACATTACACTCGCATCATCTAATGGTATCTTTTGTGCATCAATACCGGTCAAATCTTCCAGCATACGAATCATTGTCGGATCGTCGTGTCCTAAAATATCAAGCTTTAACAGATTGTGGTCAATCGAATGATATTCGAAGTGTGTCGTAATCGTATCCGTCTCCATATCATTCGCCGGATGCTGAATCGGTGTGAATGAAAATATCTCATCACCGATCGGCAATACGATAATACCTCCCGGATGCTGTCCGGTCGTTCTTCGCACGCCGACACATCCTGCCAGTATTCGTTCAATCTCACAACTGCGTTTATGTACTCCGCGTTCTTCGAAATACTTTTTCACATATCCGTATGCCGTCTTATCCGCAAGTGTTCCAATCGTACCTGCCCGGAATGTCTGACCGGCACCAAAAATTACTTCCGTATATTTATGCGCCTTACTCTGATAATCACCGGAAAAATTCAAATCGATATCCGGCTCTTTATCTCCTTTAAATCCCAGGAACGTCTCAAACGGTATATCAAAACCGTCTTTTTCCAACGGTTCTCCGCAATTCGGACAATAGCGATCCGGCATATCACATCCGCCCCTACCGGCAAACGCTTTTACTTCCGGTGAATCAAAATCGACAAAATGACAATTTTTACAATAATAATGCGGACTTAACGGATTTACTTCCGTAATACCGGACATTGTCGCCACAAATGAAGAACCTACGGAACCTCGTGAGCCGACTAAATAGCCGTCTTCATTTGATTTCCACACCAGCTTTTGTGCAATAATATACATCACGGCATAACCGTTTCCGATGATGGAATTCAATTCTCGCTCTAAGCGCTCATGTACGATTTCCGGTAAATCGGGACCATACATTTCATGTGCTTTGTTATAGCAGATGTCACGCAGCATCTGATCCGAATTTTCGATAACCGGAGGACATTTATCCGGTCGTACCGGCTCAATGCGGTCACACATATCTGCGATTTTATTTGTGTTTGTAATGACGACCTCTTCTGCTTTTGTACTTCCTAAATATTGGAATTCTTCCAGCATTTCTTCCGTCGTGCGCAGGTATAAAGGTGCCTGTTCATCTGCATCTGAAAAACCTTTTCCCGCCATAATAATACGACGGTATACTTCGTCTTCAGGATTTAAAAAGTGTACGTCACAGGTCGCTACTACCAGCTTGTGAAAATCTTCTCCAAGCTGCACAATCTGACGATTTAATTCTTGAATATCTTCAATAGAATTTACCGGACTTTTATTGTCGCGCAGCATAAACGCATTATTTCCGACCGGCTGTATTTCCAAATAATCATAAAACTCTACCAGACGGGCAATCTCCTGTGCCGGTCTGCCGTTTAGCAATGCCTGATACAGTTCACCTGCCTCACACGCAGATCCGAGAATCAGCCCTTCTCTATATTTTTGCAGTTCACTTTTCGGTATTCTCGGTCGTTTATTGTAATAGGTCAAATGTGACATTGATACCAAGCGGTACAAATTGACCCTTCCAATATCGTTTTTTGCAAGAATAATCGCATGATAAGTAGACATTTTCCGAATCGTTTCAGCAGACGGAATACCCTGCTCATTCAATTCATCCAATGTATATATTCTGCGGCTTTCCAACATTTCTATGAATTTTACGAATATTTCAGCCGTACACGCCGCGTCATCTACCGCACGATGATGATTCTCTAAGGAAATATTGAGCGCCTTAGCAACCGTATCCAGCTTATATCGGTTTAACTGCGGTAATAAAAACCGTGCCATTGCTACCGTATCAGCTACCGTGTAGTCACAATTCAAGTGCAAATCTTCACAATTCTTTTGTATAAAGCTCATATCGAACTCTGCATTGTGTGCTACCATCACACAATCTCTGCAAAATTCCATAAATTCGGGCAGCACCTCTTCTATCGTAGGTGCTTCAATCACCATATCATCACGAATTCCGGTCAATTCTTCTATCTCAAACGGAATCGGTAGCTGCGGATTCACAAACGTGGAAAAACGCTCGGTGATTTTCCCCTGCTGTACTTTTACCGCACCTATTTCTATGATTTTATTCTTTTTCGGACTAAATCCGGTTGTCTCTAAATCAAATACTACAAAATCAGCCTGAAAGCTTTGTCCCTTTGGATTTTTTACAATGTGCTTTGTATCATCTACCAAATAAGCTTCCAAGCCATATATTACTTTGAAATCAGCACCTTTTGGAATCGAATGGTTCGCTACCGGAAACGCCTGCACCGCACCGTGATCTGTAATCGCAATGCTCTTATGCCCAAACGCTACCGCCTGTGCAATAATGTCTCCCACATCAGAAACACCGTCCATATCGCTCATCTTTGTATGACAATGCAATTCTACACGTTTGCGAACCGACTGGTCTGCCCGCTTTGTCGTAAAATCGCCGATTTTCTTAATTCCCATGACGGAGCCTACGGTCAACTCATTATCGAATCGATCTAATGTGGCGATTCCTTTTATTTTTACAAATGTTCCTTTTTTTAAGGAACCTCGGATTTCATCTAAATCTTCATTTTTCGTGAATATCTTGATAACCATTGTATCCGTAAAATCGGTTATCGTCATAAAGTAAATCGTTTTCTCACCGCGAATCTCACGCTCATCGGTCGCAACGATTTTTCCTTTAATCACAACATCTCCGATTTCTCCCTGGATATGGCTAATCGGCATTTCTTCTTCTTCAAAATCACGACCATACAGCACATCCGGATTGTCTGATTTTTTCCGTGTGAATCCACCGCCGAATTTTCCGCCGTTAAACGGCTTTTTGCCATTTGCCGCCGCATCTTTTACAGGTTTTTCCGGCGCTTTTTCTACCGGCTTTGCTTTTTCCGGCTGTGCCTCTGCCACCGGTGCAGTTGATGTTTCCTCTGTCATCATCAGACTGCCGTCTTCACGTTCTGTCTTTGCACCAAAAGAAGAACTCGCCACAATCCGTTGGATTTGTAATTCCATCCGCTTGTCCGAATCCTCCTTGTATTTGCTGCTTTGCGCCGGCTTGTATGCAATGTCTGTGACCAATGTCAACCCACAGCGCTCGCAAAATATTTTCTCTATAATATCTAACAATTCCTCGCCACGCTCACGCGCCAGCACTCCCTCCGGCATATGTAACATGAGATGGGTTTCATCCATGAATTCCAAGTCCGTCGTTCGAAACAGATTATACAAAAGTGCGGAATACTCTCGCAATTCCATCTGTATGCTATCCTCATAGACACTCAACAGCGTTTTCGCCGTATACTGCGCGGAAAGCTGATAACGTTCCCTTATTTTCACGCGCAAATCTTTCCCATGAAAAATCTGCTGATGAATCTCACGCTCCATCTGAAAGATATATTTCTTAGGAATCAGTCTCGTGCTGAACAAGTAGATGCGGTACAAATCTTTTGCATGGTTTGTGCTGACCTTTTCTACTTGTACCTCACTCAACAGTTGTCGCAAATCGGAAGGAACACTCAATGTGGGAAAAACTTCAAAAAAACCTTTTTCCATGTGTGCTATTCACCCCAATGCTCCAGTTCATCACGTAATGCATCTAATAATTCTGTCTCAGGTACTTTTTTTATAATTTCGCCCCGTTTGATTACCAATCCTTCACCAATTCCGCCGGCGATACCCAAATCAGCCTCTCGTGCCTCTCCGGGTCCGTTTACCACACATCCCATCACAGCCACTTTAATATCTAACGGATATTGTTCTACCAGATTTTCTACTTTTCCTGCCAATGAAATCAAATCGATCTGCGTCCGTCCGCAAGTCGGACATGATACCACCTCGATGCCACCGCTTCGAAGTCCTAATGTTTTTAAAATCAGCTTTGCAGATTTTATCTCTTCAATCGGCGCACCTGTCAATGATACACGAATCGTATCTCCGATTCCCTGACCCAGAATCAATCCGAGTCCAACCGCTGATTTGATATTACCGCGCGTAATCGTTCCCGCCTCTGTAATTCCGACATGCAGCGGATGCACGGTCTGTGATGCGATCAACTCATGCGCACGCACACACATCATCACATCTGACGATTTAATACTGATGACTAATTGCTCATATCTCATATCCTCAATGAGCTTTACTTTATCCAGCGCACTTTCTACCAGACCCTCAGCCGTCACTCCACCATATTTCTCTACCAGGTTTTTCTCAAGCGAACCACTGTTTACCCCTACGCGAATCGGTATATTTCGCTCTTTTGCACAGTCTACTACAGCTCGCACACGTTCACTGCTACCGATATTTCCCGGATTAATGCGAATCTTGTCTGCTCCATGCTCCATTGCCGCAATTGCCAGACGATAATCAAAATGAATATCTGCCACAAGCGGAATTTCAATTTGTTTTTTTATCTCCGCAAGCGCTTTTGCAGCGTCCATATCAGGCACCGCACATCGAATGATTTCGCATCCTGCTTTTGTCAGCTCCTGAATCTGTGCTACGGTCGCCGCCACATCCTGTGTCTTTGTATTTGTCATCGACTGAATCAAAATCGGATGTCCGCCACCAATGATTTGATTTCCGATTGCTACTGTTTTTGTCTTATTTCGCATGCGCTACCTCTCCTTGCAAAACACTAAAATAATTTGCGGATATCATTACCCATGACAACAACCATCAACGCCATCAAAAGGATCAGTCCCACATAATGAACCATACCTTCCTTTTGCGGGTCCATTTTCTTTCCCCGTATCGCTTCTATGATAAAGAATACGAGTCTGCCTCCATCCAGTGCCGGAAGCGGTAATAAATTCATCACACCCAGATTGGCTGACAGTAAGACCGTCATATTTAACATATTTAAAAAGACGATGAGCCATCCTTCTGTTTTACTTTTTGTGTAGGTATCCCCTATCGTTTTCACAATGCCTACCGGTCCGGATAAGTCATTCATATTTAATTGACCTGTCACTAATTGGCCTAAGCTTTGCAGTGTTGTTGTCACCCAGTATTTCATCTCATAAAAGCTGTGTATAAAGACTTGTAACGGATTTGCTTTCTGTCTTCCATAGCTTCTGTCAAAGCCAATCAGATAACGGTCACTCTGTTCATCATAACGCGGTGTAAGTTCTGCGCTACGACGTTCTCCCTCATGCTCCCATGTCACTTGTATCGGCTCGCTTTTGTCATGAAAGTAAGTATAAATACTGATTTCACGATAAAAATGAATCGGTTTTGTTCCTAATTTTACAATCGTATCACCAGCCTGTATTCCGACTTCTTCAGCCGGCGAACCGGGCGTGATTTCCTGTATTCTCGGATAATCAATTCCTGCCATTCCCAAAATAATAAGTGAAAAGACCCATGCAAGAATAAAGTTGAAAAACGGGCCGGCAAAAACGATGGCAAAACGCTGCCAAACTGTTTTTTTTCCGAATGCGCGCTCGGAGTCGCTTTCATCATCTTCTCCTTCCATCATGCATGCACCACCAAATGGAAATAATTTCAGGGAATAATAGGTTTCACCTTTTCGAAATCCGAAAAGAGTCGGTCCCAATCCCAAACAAAACTCATTGACCTGAACACCATTTCGCTTTGCCAGCAGAAAATGCCCCAATTCATGAAATAAAATAATAAAACTAAATACTACAATCGCAATAAGAATATTCAAATTACCACCTGCTCTCTACTCGTTCACGCACCTCTTGCTCTGTTGCAAGTATTTCTTCCAATCCCGGTGCTTCCAATTTTTTGCAACTCTGCATACAATCCTCTATAATTTCTGTAATCTGCAAATAAGAAATCTTTTTTTGTAAAAACAATGCGACCGCCGCCTCATTTGCTGCATTGTAAATCGTAGGTACATTCCCACCGATTCGCATCGCATCATATGCCAATGCCAATCCTCGGAATGTTTTCATATCAGGTGCTTCAAATGTAAGCTGACCCAATGTCGAAAAATCAATGCGCGAACCACTCAACGGACGTCTTCTCGGATAATACAGGGCATATTGAATCGGCAAACGCATATCCGGTGTTCCCAATTGGGCAATGATACTTCCATCCTCGAATTGTACCATCGAATGAATCACACTTTGCGGCTGTACAACTACTTGTATCTGTTCCGGTTCTACACCAAAAAGCCATTTTGCCTCCATGACTTCCAATCCCTTGTTTACCAGTGTAGAAGAATCTATCGTGATTTTTTGTCCCATCGACCAGTTTGGATGTCGAAGCGCATCCTCCAATGTCACATGTTCCAGCTCTTCACGTGTTTTTCCGCGAAAAGGCCCACCGGAAGCTGTCAATAATATTTTATCTATCTTATTTACACTCTCTCCATTTAATGACTGGAAAATGGCTGAATGTTCACTATCTACCGGTAAAATCGATACATCATACTCTTTTGCCATCGGCATAATGAGATGACCGGCTGTTACTAACGTTTCTTTGTTCGCAAGTGCGATATTTTTTCCGGACTGAATTGCCGCAAATGTCGGACGAAGTCCCATCATACCTACAATTGCCGTAACGAGAATCTCACTATCCGGGTCAGCCGCAATCTCAATAAGTCCTTCCATGCCTGCATGAACACGAATTCCCAAATCAGCCACTCGCGATTTTAACTCCAATGCATCCTTTTCATCCCAAACGGCTACATTTCGCGGCATAAATTCACGAATTTGCTGCTCAAACAAATCTATATTTCGTCCTGCAGCCATCGCAGTCACCTGCAAATCGCCCTGCTCACGAACAATATCCAATGTCTGTGTACCGATCGAGCCGGTAGAACCAAGTATCGCTATTTTTCTCATTTTCTACTTCCTTTTCCACTTCGAAACTATTCCATGCCTTCCTAGTCACGATATCACTCATTATACAAAATAATATGCCATAAAATAAATAACCGGTGCGGTAAATATCACAGAGTCAAAGCGATCCAGTATACCACCATGACCGGGAATCAGTTTTCCATAATCCTTCACATCATAGTTACGTTTCATCGCAGATGCTGTCAAATCACCTACCATCGATATCAAAGCGCCCACTGCACTAATTAACGACAACATCCAGACATTCGTCTGTGTAATCCCCATCTGTGCAGAAAAAACACTTGCATATATGTATGTCAGCAGCATCGTACCCAGTACACCGCCAATCGCACCTTCTACCGATTTTTTCGGTGAAAGGACCGGCGACATTTTATGTTTTCCGATTAGTTTTCCGACACAATACGCACAGGTATCACATCCCCATGACGAAATAAATATCAGCCAGACTGTATAAGTACCGTTTACCAGCATTCGCGTCTGATATAAAAAGGAGAACATGACTCCTACATAAAAAATCCCGAACACTGCCTGCATCACTTGATTGCTGTGATAGCGCGGATATTTCCACACCATCGTCAGCAGAAATGTCATCATAACAATCATTAGATATAACATTCCGTTTATGTGTAGTTTACCCATATTCTCACCAAGTAACAGCACATAATAAAATGCTACCAAAATATAACCCAGTACGCCCAGCATTGTCTTATGAATCTGAAACACACGGTACAGCTCCATCAATCCCATCAGCGATATCGCCAATGATACTGCCCATAACAGCGGACCTCCAATGATAATAAACACAAGCGCCAATATTACCAATATAATTCCACTGATTAGTCTCGTTCGAAACATAGCTACTCCTCCTTGATCCCACCGTAACGTCGGTCTCGGTTTTCAAATACATTCAATGCCTTTTTCAGTTCTTCTTCATCAAATTCCGGCCAAGCGACATCCGTAAAATAAAATTCACTGTATGCCAATTGCCAGAGTAAATAATTTGATAAACGCTGTTCACCACTTGTCCGAATCAACAAATCCGGGTCCGGAAGATCTTTTGTATCCAAATATTGCTGAAACGTTTCCTCTGTAATCTCCTCCGGCGTCAATTCTTTATCACGAATAGCTGTTCCGACTTTACGCATCGCCCGCAGAATCTCATCTCTGCTTCCGTAATTGATTGCAATCGTGAGATGCAAATCATCATATACAGAAGAAATCCGTTCTGCTTCCAGTATCTGTTCCTGAAATTTAGGGTCCAGACGGCTGATATCCCCGATTACACGCAAATGCATTTTATTCTCATGTGCTGTCTGTACACATTTGTCAAGATAACCGGACAAAAGCTTCATTAACGCTTTCACTTCAGCTTCCGGCCGCATCCAGTTTTCCGTAGAAAACGCATACAATGTCAGGTATTTAATACCCAGCTTTTTCGCCGCCAGACATATTTTTTCTACATTTTTTGCACCGGCCGTATGTCCTGCATTACGGGGAAGACCTCTCTTCTTTGCCCATCTTCCGTTTCCATCCATTATGATTGCTATATGCTTCGGAACACTCATGTTATTTCTCCTTTTTATCACTCGTAGCACATTCACTTCATATCTAAATCAATGAACTATCTATATGTGCCACTTCGAAAGAAAATGAGGCACTGCGAATGCATGCCCCATTTTCGATTTCACATTATAGAAAAGACATTTGTAAATCTTTTTATACTGTAAGAATCTCTTTTGTCTTTTCATCAACTGCTTTTTCTACGTTTGCAATATATTTATCCGTGAGCTTCTGCAGTGCATCCTCAAGATCCTTTATTTCATCTTCTGAAATATCATCTGCTTTTGCAAGTTTCTTAAACGCATCATTTCCGTCGCGTCGAATATTACGAACCGCTACCTTTGCGTTTTCACCTTTCTTCTTAACGTCCTTTGCCAATTCTTTACGACGTTCTTCTGTCAATTCCGGGAAAACAAGGCGAATTAACTTTCCGTCATTTGTCGGATTAATTCCGAGATCAGAAGTCAGAATCGCTTTCTCGATTTCCTTTACCATAGATGCTTCCCAAGGCTGAATCTGAATCATACGAGGCTCCGGCACATTTACATTCGCCACCTGCTGAATAGGGGTCGGTGTGCCATAATAATCTACACGCAGCTTATCCAACACATGCGGATTTGCACGTCCTGCACGAATTCCGCCAAACTCCTCTGACAGATTCTTCAATGTTTTCTGCATTTTCTCTTCATAAATATTTAATCTCTCATCCATAGTAGTTATCCTCCTATTTTCTCACACGGACGGTTCTTAACTGAATATCCGGTGTTCCTTTATTCAATTAGGACACAGTCACCACAGTCCCATTAAATGTTCCGTTCACAGCATTTACGATACTATTTTCTTCATTTAACGCAAATACATACATGGGCATATGGTTCTCCATGCACATAACAGAAGCTGTCATATCTACTACCGCTAATTTCTTTTCGATTACTTCTTCGATCGAAACAGTATCATATTTTTTTGCATTCGGATTTGTCTTCGGATCACTATCATATACGCCATCAATCGCTTTTGCGAGATAAATTCCATCTGCATCGATTTCTATAGCGCGAAGTGTCGTACCCGTGTCTGTAGAGAAATACGGATGTCCGGTACCACCTGCAAAGAACACTACCATGCCTTTTGCAAAATATTTGTTGGCACGATCCTTTGAAAACAGCTTGGTAAAGCTTCCGCATTCAAACGGAGTCAGCACATTCGTCATCATTCCCTCTGAGCGGAAAATCTCTGAAACATAAATACAATTCATCACTGTAGCCAGCATACCGATCTGATCCGCTTTTGTCCGATCAATCGTATTGCTGGTACGACCTCTCCAAAAGTTGCCACCGCCGATTACGATTCCAACTTCTACACCGGATTCTACAATCTGTTTTACCTGTTTTGCAACGCCTACTACGGTCGCTTCATCAAAACCAAATCCTTTGCTTCCGGAAATGGCTTCTCCACTCAGTTTTAATAGGATACGCTTCATATAGATCCATCCCCCTGCCAAATAATTATTCGTTTTTTTACTTATTATTTATTCTTGCTGAATAAGCTTTCCATATCCACGTCAGAGTAGCACTGTGAACAGAAACCTTCGATTACCGCACCGTTGTTAATCTGTACGGAACGTGACTTAATATTTCCCATGATAACTGCTGATGTATCTACAACTACAGGTCCCTGAACATCGATATCACCCTTTACTGCACCTGCAATCACTGCTGATGTAGCAGTGATGTTTCCGATAATTACAGAACCAAGACCTACCTTTACAGTACCTGAGCTGACTACTTCACCCTCGATGTGCGCAGAATCTGCAAAGAACTCTGATGAAGCACTGTTTCCTAAGATAGAGCCGATAACGGTAAGCTTGCCGTTACACTTGATGTCACCTTCGATTCTTCCTTCGATTTCGAATGAACCGGTAGTCTCCATATTACCCTTGATGCTTGTACCTGCAGTAATTACAGACACCTCATCTGTAACTGCATTGTTTGCTGCTACGGGTGCTACGGTCTCTACTGCCGGCTCTGCTACTACCTCTGTCTCAGTCATTACGTTTGTATCCATTGTATCCATTATTTTTTCCTCCTTAATAATATCATTTTGTATTTCAAATTCATCAGCATTCTGTTTCTGCGGCTCACTGGTTGCAGCCTCAGCAATATCTGCTGTGTAATTCATGGTGTTTGTCTGCATTGCTGCTTCGCTTTGAACCTGCACCGGCTCCTCTTCGACTGTTGTCACGTTTTCTTTGACCTCTTCTGTCGTTTCAGATGTCGTCTCCTCGGCACTCCACATATCTGTTTCAAAGTCGTCTGCAATAATCATGTCATTCTCATCAGCAATTTCCTGCGACTCCTCTGCCACAGCTTCCTCGATGGTCTCTTCGAATGTATCTTCCTGTGCATTGTCAAACGCCTCAACCGCTTCTTCCTGTACTTCTTCGTTCTGTACAGCTTCTGTCTGTGCTTCGAACGTATCCGTATATGATTCTTCTTCCGACAACGGTGCCAACTCCGGTTCAGGCTCTGTCTCGGCTGCTTTCACTGCCTTTTTCTCTACCTGCTCTAACAGGCCGTCAAGCTTGGACAATTCTTTCTCTACATCCAGTTCGCTATCGAGTGTATTTACCTGAATTTCTTCATTTTCATTAAAATCATCACCCGGCAAAAGCTCATTCAGCGCCTGCGAGAAATCATCCTTAAAATCCTTGAAAAATCCCATATTTGTCCTCCGTGTTCTTTTATATTATTCAGGCAACTAGTTTAAATTATGATGAATTACCGGAGAATCCTCCGTAATGGGTAATATTTCCACATTCATCGCTTCTAACTGTTGCAGTAAAGCATCTAATGCCTCAACGGTCGTATCTTTCTCTGTTGCATCATGCATCAATACAACTGAATACTTATATTTTACGACATCCTTCATCACATTGTCTACCAGCTCGTCCGCCGTATAAATCTGTGATGTCGCATCACCGCACACAACATTCCAATCATAGTAGGTCATGCCCTGTTCGCCCAGATAATCTATAAACTCATTCATATCCGCATTACTCACCTGATTCGAGCTGCCACCGGGAAAACGATAATATTTGCAATCGACTCCGGTCAACTCTTTTACATAGTCGCGTAACGCTTCAAAATCCGCTGCAAACGCATCGACCGACTCATAAATCGTGCTATATTTGTGTGAGTAAGAATGCATACCTAACGTGTGGCCGTCTGCTACAATCTGCTCATACCAGCCCTTTAATTCTTCCTCTTCTTTTCCTGTCACAAAAAAGGTCGCCTTTACATTATGTGCCTTTAGTATTTCCAAAATCTCCGGTGTATTCTCACTCGGACCATCATCAAAGGTCAGGTACACCGTCATCGGATCCTCCGGCGAGCGCAAATTATCTTCTAGCTCCAGACGTTCCCGAATCGCCGTATTGGGCTGTACCAAAGATGCTTCCTCTGTCGTTTCTGTATCTTCTGAATTTTCAATGATCGCTTCATCCGTATCTATAGACTCTTCTTGTGTTTTTTCAGACTCTATAGTATCCATCGTTTCCTGACTTTCCGGCAATTGTGTGCTTGCAACCATCTTTTCTGCCAAAATCTCTATCTGGCTTTGCAGAGATGACACTCTTACCATCAGATATATGTTCAACACCATACACACAGACATCCAGATTGCGATAAACAGAAGAATTCCTGTCTTAATCCGGTTCACTCGCTGTCTGCGCGCACGCTGTTCCTTAAGTCCCTGCGGTGAGCGTTGCTTATTTCCGTCACTCATATATGTTTACTCCAAATCCATTTCTCTCTATTTTATATTTTGTGCTTTTACATTTTATCTATTTTATTATATTTTTGTTTTATTGTATATATCTTTTTCGATGTAATATCTATCCATTTGATATTTATACAGCAAAAAAAGCATAAACATCCCAGATAAATACATTCTACCATACTTTATTTAATTTTACTGTTTGAATTTACAAAATTTTCTTTCAAATTATCTGACAATTTCGCAAAAAAAAGATGACCGGCATTGTGCCAATCATCCTTTTCTTACACATCTTTTATCCTCTGAAATCAATCGTCTGACCAAGTGCACGTTCTGCATCCGTCATCACCTGATCGCTCATTGCCGCATAGGAGAGGTCTTGCACCTTTTTCACCAGCTCTTCCATTGAATTTGCTGAAACGACATCCCATCTGCGCTTATTCGTAACATCCGAAACGTTTTTTTCTTTACTTTCTGCGACATTTTGCTTGCGTTCTTCACGTTTCTTTTCCAGAGATTCACTCCATCGCGCCCTTTCCGCTTCTTTCTGTTCTTTTTTCTGCGCCTGCTTTTTATCCGCTTTCTGTTCCTCAAGGCGTTTCTTTTGTGCATTCTGTGATGAAAGCGCCTGCTTATCAATCACTGCAAAGAAAGAAGCAGTCCCGTTATCATTTATTTTTATGCCAAATCCTTTTACAGCGTCATTTCCCTGAAAGCTCTTTGCCATTTCTTCCAACTGGGTTCGCGCATCCGTCAAAATATTTTCATACTTCTTCCGGTATTCCTCGTCCTCCGCCATCTTTTCGATTTTTTCTTCATCGATCAGAACGACCGTCCGATCTTTACCGGCATATTTTGCAGCATGTTTTTGAACATCATCTTTTTCTTCTTTGCTCACCAGTACAAAGTCAAAATCTCCATACTTTTCCTGCAACTGTTCGTAATACTTCGCCGCAGTTTCAGAAAGCTTCGGTTCTCCGATTGTTTTTTCAGTCGTCTTATTCTTTTTTTGTGCCGCTTCTGCATACATTTTCGATGCTGCCGCATTCGCCACATCTGTAGTGCCCATGAATGTTCCCATATTTATGTTCCTCCCTGACTTATTTATATGATTCCTTTCAGTTTGTATATCGACAATTCTTCCAAATCATATGATAGTCGGGGCAACAATATTTAGTTTATGAACATCGCATCGCCAAAACTAAAAAAGCGGTACTTTTCTTCCACAGCATGTGCATAGGCATCCATAATATGTTCCCGTCCTGCCAGCGCGCTCACCAGCATCACCAGTGTAGACTCCGGCAAATGGAAGTTCGTAATCAATGCATCGATTACTTTAAACGAATAACCCGGATAAATAAATATATCTGTCCATCCGTTTTTAGCAGTAATCGTTCCGTCCGTACCTGCCGCTGATTCCAGCGTCCGACAGCTCGTCGTCCCTACTGCAATCACTCTTCCGCCCGCTTGTTTTGTTTCGCATATAAGTTTCGCAGCCTCCGCTGTCACTTCATAGTATTCGGAATGCATATGGTGATCCAGCACATTTTCCACCTTCACAGGACGAAACGTTCCAAGTCCGACGTGCAATGTCACCTCCGCTATTTTTATTCCTTTTGCACGAATCGCATCCAGCAACTCCGGCGTAAAATGCAGTCCTGCGGTGGGTGCCGCTGCAGAACCGTCATATTTTGCATACACTGTCTGATAACGATTTTTATCTTGTAGTGTGTGTGTAATATACGGCGGCAAAGGCATCTGACCTAAGCGGTCGAGAATTTCTTCGAATATGCCTTCATAAGAAAACTGAATCAGGCGATTTCCATCCTCAACGACTTCCAATATTTCTCCGGTCAGTATTCCGTCACCAAACACGATACGCGTTCCGACTTTTGCTTTCTTTCCCGGTTTTACAAGCGTCTCCCAGATATCGTTTTCTCTTCTTTTCAGCAACAACAGCTCTATCGTAGCGCCGGTTCCCTCGCGCGTCCCAAAGAGACGCGCAGGAATTACTTTTGTATTATTGATAACCAGACAGTCACCCGGCTTTAAATAGTCTGTTATATTTCGAAAGATTTCATCTTTCAGCTCTCCGGATTGCTTATCCAGCACAAGCAATCTGGAGCTGGAGCGATCTTCCAGCGGGTCCTGTGCAATCAGCTCCTGTGGCAAATCATAATAAAAATCCTTGACATTCATTATATTTTCTACCTTTTCTATCCTGTCTGCTGTTTATTTACCGGCTTATACTTATGCACGCAGCGTAACCTGCAAGGTGCGCTCCAGATTTTTCAGGATTTTCTTTACAAATCCTTCTACCATCTCGTTATTGAATTCTTCATCTGCCGGTGTAAATACAACAGAAAATGCCATGCTCTTTTTATTCGGTCCTAACTGGATTCCTTCATAAACGTCAAACAGGGTCACATCCGTCACATACTTGCAGGCTTCACGAATTCCGTTTTCGATCTGCGCACAGGTAATCGTCTTGTCTGCTACAAACGCAAAATCACGCTTTTCTACCGGATATTTCGGAAGCGGACAAAATACCTGTGCTTTGCCATACCACTGACTCAACACGCGCAAGTCAAGCTCCATGACAAATGCCTGTACACGCATATCCAGTTCATCCTGAATTTCATATGCTACTTTACCTAAATAACCGATTTTTTCACCTTCACAATACACTTCAGCCGTCTGATACGGATGCATGAAGGTATTCTTTGCAGCTTCATATGTGAATGTCACGCCAAGTGTCTTTGCCACAACTTCTGCGACACCCTTCAAGGTATAGAACGATTCGTTTTCACCAAACAAACCAACACACAGTGTTTCACGTTCATCCGGGTACTCGGTCAACGGTAACTGCTTCGGAATAAAACGATTTCCAAGCTCAAAAATTCGACCTTCTAAATTTCCCTTTTTCTGATTGCGTGCGATGGCATGCAGCATCTGCGGTGCAAGTGTTGTACGCATCAAAGAAAGATCAATATTTATCGGATTTATCAACTGAATCGCATGACGCTGCGGTGCATCCTCCGGCAAGCGAAGCAAATCCAAATCAGAGGGTGAGAAGAATGAATAGTGAATTCCCTCGTATACACCGGCTGCGCAAAGTGCATTTTTAATCTTCAATTCAGACTTCTGTCTCAAGTTCAAGCCACCCAATGTCACTTCTGCGGTCGGCATGAATGTCGGAATCACATGCTCGTATCCGTACATACGAATCACTTCTTCTGCAACATCCGGATAGTCTTCCATATCCTCACGATATGCAGGAATCTGCAACGTCAACTCGTCTCCCTGAATCACCGGTGCAAAATTCAAAGCGGTCAAGATGCGCAGCATCTCCGCTTCAGGTACTTCTATTCCAAGTACGCCGTTTACACGCTTTACGCTCACCTTCATCTCTTTCGGCTCAACCGAATTTCCGGTATTCACTTCCACATGTGTAGATGACACTTTTCCGCATCCGAGTTCTTCCATCAGATGCAGTGCACGCTTCATAGCCATAACTGTCGTATACTCATACACACCCTTTGCATACATTGCGCTGGAATCAGATGCCTGACCGAGCGCACGAGAGCTCTTTCGGATATTATCACGCATAAACTTTGCTGATTCGAACACTACATCTGCCGTTGTATCAAGAATTTCTGAATTCAAACCACCCATGATACCTGCCAGAGCGACCGGACGTTCTCCGTCACAAATCACCAGATTTGACTCGTTAAGTTCAAATTCTTTTTCATCCAAAGTATCTATTTTTTCGCCATTGCGCGCACGTCTAACACAAATCGCATTTCCTTTTAAATAAGAAGCGTCAAATGCATGCATCGGCTGTCCAAGCTCTTTTAATACATAGTTTGTGATATCTACCACATTTGAAATCGAACCAATACCTACCAGAGCCAGTCTGCGACGCATCCATTCCGGAGACTCTGCGATTTTTACATCGTGCACATAATGTGCGATATAACGCGGACACAAATCCGGAGCTTCTACGCTTACATTAAATCCATCTTTCTTCACTTCTGTTTCCGTATAATCTAATGCAGGCTCCTTACACGGTTTATTTAAGGCAGCCGCAATTTCACGTGCGATACCATAAATGCTCTGGCAGTCCGGACGGTTTGCAGTAATCGCAATATCAAAAATCCAATCATTCATGCCAAGAATCGGCTTTACATCTGCACCTACTTCTGCATCATCGGGCAATACCAACAGTCCGTTATAGCCTGCGCCCGGATACAAATCCTCATTCAAACCAAGCTCTGTACCGGAACAGAGCATACCAAACGATTCATAGCCGCGTAATTTTCCTTTTTTAATTGTCATAACGCCTTCAATCGTCACATGATCCTTCGCTGTCGCATAAACAGTTGCGCCCACCAATGCCAGCGGGAATTTTTTTCCTGCGCACACATTATCTGCGCCACAGCAAATCTGAAATGTTCCGTGTGTTCCGGCATCTACCTGGCACAAGCTCAGATGTGTATCCGGAATCGCTTCGCATTCCTTTACCAAACCTACTACTACATTCGAAACGTCTTTTCCCACTTCGATCAGTTCTTCTACTTCAAATCCGCAAGAAAATAATTTTTCTTCCAACTCCTGCGGAGTTACATCTATATCTACATAGTCTTTTAACCAGCTTAACGGTGCTAACATGAATCTGCCTCCTTCATTTTCCTATGATTAATCATCTATCTGTTTCAATACACGCATATCGGATTCGAATAACAGTTTGATATTATTGATTCCGTATTTTAACATTGCAATTCGCTCGATACCGATACCGAATGCAAATCCGCTGTATTCATCTGTATCGATCTCGCAGCCCTCTAATACCTTTTTGTTTACAACACCTGCGCCAAGTACTTCAATCCATCCGGTTCATTTGAAAAGCTTACAACCCTTTCCGCCACACTGGAAGCAGCTCACATCTACCTCTACAGACGGCTCTGTGAACGGGAAATACGAAGGACGCAGTCTCATTGTCACACTCTTTCCAAAAATCTTTTTTACAAACTCATCCAACATACCCTTTAAGTCACATAAGGTAATACCCTTGTCCACAACAAGACCTTCCATCTGCGTAAACATCGGAGAATGAGTCGCATCATCATCGGAACGGAACACCTTTCCGGGTGAAATGATTTTAATCGGCGGCTTTTTCGCCTCCATTACATGAATCTGTCCGGCAGAAGTCTGTGTACGCAGCAAAAACTCCGGTGACAAATAAAATGTATCCTGCATATCACGTGCCGGATGATCCTGCGGTGTATTTAATGCCGTGAAATTATAATAGTCAGTCTCGATTTCTGTTCCCTCATAGATTTCAAATCCCATTGACGCAAAAATATCTGTCAACTGATTACGCACCTGTGTAATGGGATGCAGATTTCCCTTTGCAGGCTGCTCAGCCGGCATGGTCACATCAATCTTCTCTGATTCATAACGAAGACGCATTGCCTCTTCTTCTAACTTGCGTGTGCACTGAGCCAAAACACTCTCAATTGCCTCACGTGTTTCATTTACCCACTGTCCTACTTTCGGTCTGTCTTCAGCCGGAACATCCTTCATTCCTTTTAATACAGCCGTCAGCTCTCCTTTTTTTCCTAATATGGTGTTACGAACTTCACCCAGTTTTTCCAAACCTTCGGATGCTTCAATTTCAGCAATTGCACGTTCTTTGATTTTTTGCAACTTTTCTTTCATGATTTTTCTCCTTTTCAATTTTTTCTTGCAAATCAGGGATTTTAATACAACAAAAAATCCCAGAATCGCAATTGATTCTGGGACGAAATATACTTCCGCGGTACCACCCGTTTTCCTGAACAGAATTTCCATCTATAAAACCTATCATGAATTCTCATTCAGACACTCTATGCACGTAACGTGTGCGACGTCACAAGCTACTCTTTTGACTTCACCTGTGCTGCTCCGGCGTGAAATTTCACATTGTTCTCAAACATACATATACATCTATTCTGAAAGGAGCTCTCAGCCGTCAGCCCCTTCTCTCTGTCAGCCATGTATACGGCTACTTTGCGCCATCGTTGCATTTTTCATATCTTTTGGTATCTTAGCACAGCACAAAAAAAACTTCAAGTGCTATTTTCTTTTTTGATATATCTGAACAGAATCCTTTTAACGATTTGCAATCTTCTTTTTCGTATCATCTCGTATCTCTTCCCGCAGACGTTTCAAATATTCAGAAAATTCCACTTTATCATCTGCATATGTGAGGTTCAAGTCATATTCCAGTGGAATCCAAGTAGACAAATCCGCAGCATTGTGCTGAATCACCGCCTCTAAGCTGTCAATTGCCTTATACAGCTTCGCCTCCGTTGTCTCACGCTGCTCCATTTCTTTATACAACGCCTGCATCTTTTCTGCATAAGGCGCCGGCAGGGTCGCTACCCACTGTTCTAACAATTTTTCTTCGTTTTCCTCATCCGCTTCGCTTTTATCAAACGACGGAATGTCTCCGGTAAAGCATTCACCCAAATCATGTATGATACACATAGCTATCACTTTTTCCATATCCACATCCGGAAATTCATCACGCATGAAAAAAGCCATCAAGGTCATCATCCAACTATGCTCCGCAACACTTTCGTGTCTTCCTTTCTCCGTATACGAATGCCTGGTTGTATCTTTTAACCATGCTGCGACCGACAGTACATTTAACAGTTCTCTCGCTTCCATCTTTTTTCTCCTTTGTTCTCCTTTTCACCTTCTCCGCCTATTTTGCAAGTGTATTCGCTCGGAATATAAATGATTTATTTCCGCACAAACCATCAGTATATACATACACACATAAAGCCAAAACATAATCAATGCGATCGTCGTCAAGCTTCCATAGCTGGAAAATCCATGAAAATAATTGACATACACCGATACTCCACCCGAAAAAACATACCAGGCGATTGCACACAGAAATGCCCCCGGCAACTGACTTTTCCATGTGATTCTTTTTTGTCTGTTTGCCTTTCGGTTCGGCAATGCACAATATAGTAACGTAAAAATACATGTCAGTGTACCGATACCAATCAGTATACGCATCTGTAAAAACACATCTACAATCGCCGTAATCGTCGGAAAATATCTCGCAAACCACTGCTGCAGCATACGACCAAAAACCAATAACATCAACATCAGCAACAACGCAAACATCATCGCACATGTATAAATACATGCCCAAAAACGCATAATCAACCAATTTCTGGTTTCACTCAAATCATACATTCGATTCAAGCCTTCTGTCAAAAACTGTATCGCCCGCGCGGCTGACAAAATCGCAACCAATGCAGAAATCGACATCAAACCTGTCGAGCTGCGATAAGTCTCACGTATCACATTAACCAAAAAAACGGCAACATAGTCCGGCAGCATCAGCTCCACCCTGCTTATAAGAAAATCCAATGAAACAGGCGTATACTTTAACATCGCACAAAAGAAAAGCAAAAAAGGAATCAGCGACAGCAGTGTAAAATAGGCCGACTGCGCTGCATATGCTGAAATATGATCTTTTTTACATTCCACAGAAAACGCTTTTATTTCTTGAATAAGCTTCACTATTTTTCTCCATATAATTGATGTATGGTAACGTTTGTATAATAATACATTAAAATTTCTTCTGCTGATGCCCCGTTTTTCGCCATGCCGTTTGCACCGTACTGACTCATACCGATTCCGTGACCCAGACCACCGCCAAACAGTACAATGCCGTCTTTAATCGGCTGAATATAAAAATACACACTCGGCAAATAATTTCCGGTCTCAAGCATCTCCCCGTCTTTATCCTGCAACGTCTGTATCCACGCACCAAACAATTGTCTGATATAGCTCTCGTTGACCAGTTCCACGATACCTTCTTCAAAAATTATTTGAACACCCAGCACAGCACCGGATGTAGAGCGCCCCGTCACCTTTAGTTGACGAATGTCTCCCCACTCTCGTAATGTCTGAATCTGCACTTCTTCTCCGTCCGTTGTTTTCACGACTACAGCCTCCGGATGTGACAATGCGATTTGTTCCAATATCTCATAGGTTGCTTCGGTTCGTGTTTCAATATCCAAAAGCGCTTTCCATCTGTAATATCCGCTCTCATAATCATAATCCGCTTCATTTTGTTCACGGATATATGCACGAAATACTTCTTCCTGCGACAAATCTACGATTTGTGTCTGTGCATTTTCTCTCACACAATGCAAGTAGTCCAATCCGGACATCTCCCATATTTCCCGATTACTGGTCATTCCGTGTGAAGTCGAAAAAAAGTATGCATATATCGATTCTTCTCCGGATTTTAATATTTGTCCTCTGGTCGAATCGACCGCCTCAATCACATGTTCATCCGGTGCCGCTTGATTGTATACCTGAAATCGCACGGAATCATCGACATCTGCCTGATACTCCGGGTAATGGTCTTGTGACAGTTCCGATACAATATAAGTTCTGGCACAAATCGCCTGTGCGCGCAGTGCCTCCAGCTCAAAATAAGCCGGCATTTCACTTTGTACGACTCCGTACAAATAATGTTCGATTGGCACCACATTCACTACTGCGTAACCATCTTCGTACCTTGTAATTTCAAAGTAACCTTTATAGCCCAGTGTTTTTCGCTCACCGTTCTCGTCAGTCAGATATAATTCGCCTTGCTCCGTACATACCTTCGCCGTCTGACCAACATCCAGCTTTAACTGACTCGCCTGTAAAACTTTTTTCTTTTTCTTTGTTTTAATCGTTTCACCGATTTCTATCGTATAAGAAGCGTTGGCTGAAAAGCTGATATCTGAAGCTGTATGCGCACCATCCTGCAACAATAACACACGAACCTGTGTATTCTCATCCACCGCCGGCACCGGAGCAACTACCGGAAGTTCTTCTTGAATCGGCAGCTCTACTTGTGCTGATGTCACAAAAAGCTCTTCTATCCTTCCAACGCTTTCTTGCAAATGCGATTTTGAAAGCTGCGTTTTTGAACAACTTTCCCAATCACATAATTCTTCCATATTTACCGCATCCCACAAATGTAATGCTTCTAATAATTCCCGATAATTTTGATATGTATAGGGTTCTGATTGTGTCTCCAAAATTTGACGTACTGCCTCATTCTGGTGCAACACGGCAAATGCATTTGCTACATCTTGTTTTGTCGCACCCTGTTCTACCGCTTCGCCCATCGTCTCTATATGCCGGCTGGCAAAAAAAATCGCAATAACCAGCGCAACACATGTAATAAACAAGCACACCAAAACCACCTGATTATAATCTGATACGTTCTTTTTTCTCATATTTCTCATATAATTCGAATCTACTTTCTGATATTTCAATAAAATTCAAAAGAAGCTGAGGACACACCTACAGCTTCTTCTGTTTCTCTCACGTATATCAATTTGCTCATCGTTTGCAAACTCATTTGTCGCTCAAAAAATATCATTCATCCTTTGTCGCTTCAACATCATTTGTACGTTACGTCATTTGTAAATCTAAACTTCTTTTGTGAATTTAAATCTTTATATTTAAACCTCTTGGTCTAAACTTTTTGTCTTCTTTCGTACTTCGATAAGCTTTCGTACATTCTCATTCTTTTGTAAAAACCCAAAATGCCGGTTCCTGTATTTTGACTCCTAGCCAAAGCTAGGTGGGTAACCTCAGTCTTGCTTCTGCCTTCCTCCGATCCGTAGATAAGGCCTGACATCTACAAGTTCATATTGGAATCCCGTTGAAAGTAAATGTAGGTTCAAAATAACAAGAGTTGTCGCACATCTCAGGCACTTTTACTCTTACACTTAAAATGTGTGTACCTTTATTGTCTAACAAAATTATAACTTAATACGTGGTAATTAGCAATGGAAAAAAATTCTCAATTGCAATTTTTTTATTTCTGAGGACCAGCAGCTACTAATGCCTTACCTGCATCATTTCCCTCATACTTTGCAAAGTTCTTGATGAAACGATCTGATAAATCGTCTGCCTTAGCTTCCCACTCAGAAGCATCTGCGTAGGTATCGCGAGGATCAAGAATTCCGGTATCAACGCCGGTCAACTCGGTAGGAATCTCAAAGTTGAAAATCGGAAGCTGCTTGGTAGGAGCATTGTTAATGTCTCCGTTCAAGATCGCGTCAATGATTCCACGAGTATCCTTAATAGAGATACGCTTTCCGGTTCCGTTCCATCCGGTATTTACCAGATAAGCCTTTGCTCCGCTCTGCTGCATCTTCTTAACCAGCTCTTCTGCATACTTTGTAGGATGTAACTCCAAGAATGCCTGTCCGAAGCAAGCTGAGAAAGTAGGTGTAGGCTCGGTAATTCCACGCTCTGTACCTGCAAGCTTTGCGGTAAATCCTGACAGGAAGTAGTACTGTGTCTGCTCAGGTGTCAAAATAGATACCGGAGGTAATACGCCGAATGCATCTGCTGATAAGAAAATAACATTCTTTGCTGCGGGAGCTGCAGATACCGGACGAACAATATTATCAATGTGGTGAATCGGATAAGATACACGTGTATTCTCAGTCACGCTCTTATCGTCGAAATCAATCTTTCCGTTTGCATCTACGGTAACGTTCTCTAACAATGCATCACGTCTGATTGCGTTGTAAATATCAGGCTCTGATTCTGCATCAAGGTTAATTACCTTTGCATAGCATCCGCCCTCGAAGTTAAATACGCCCTTATCGTCCCAACCGTGTTCGTCATCACCGATTAAAAGACGCTTAGGATCGGTTGAAAGAGTGGTTTTACCAGTACCAG
>JAGAOE010000034.1 GCA_017623885.1 Eubacterium sp.
AAAGCGTATGCAGTTCTATCGGACAGCCTCATTATAACATTCATTTTTCTGTTTTTCCAGTGAAACCATTCCATTTCGGTAATAATTAGCTGATTATTATCGAGAGAATCTTGAGAATGAAACAGAGGAGCTGCCGCTTCACGAATATCAATTCGTTAAAGCGACAGCTCCTCTGTTTCATTCTATTTCGTACCGGTTATCCGGTAACGCAATCCATTCCAAACACGCTCCCTGCGGAATCTGATTCTTCTAAGACTCAGATTCCTCGTGCGCGCCTTCACACTGACTCCGCGTACAATGACCAGCCGCAGGACATCCAATGCAACGCACACCACGCTTTTTTTCTTTACGAATATACCATATCGCGCCTCCTACTAAAAGCAGAAGAACCGCTACTACGATTACATTTTCCATACATCCTCCTGATCTTTCTACACGAATCAGCTACTTATTTATTATTCAAAGCATACTCTTTCGCATGCACGCTCTTGTTTGATTTTGCGAGCCATACGGTCACGCCTACCATCACTACCACTGCAATCAGTCCGGGAACAAATCCTGCACCCAACTGTCCGGTCGTGAGCAAAGTTCCAAACTGGTATACCACAAATGCTACCGTGTAGCCCACACCCAACTGCAGCGCGATACCGCCCCACAGCCATTTTCTGCTCTGCATCTCTGAGTTCATCGCTCCGAGTGCTGCGAAACACGGCGGTGTAAATAAGTTAAACATCAAAAATGCTAATGCTGCAACTTTTGTAAGTGCCATTGCCTGTGCAACCACGTTACCATCACCAATCAATTCCAATGCATCTGTATCAATAAATGCACTCAAACCATAGCATACTGCCAACGTACCAACTACGTTTTCCTTTGCAATAAATCCGGTAACGGCTGCTGCAGCCAACTGCCATGCTGCAATACCTACGATCGGAACTAACAGCACTGCAATCGGAGAAGCGATGGATGCCAGAATGGATGTATGCTCCATACCCTCTTCGACAACCTGCAAAGACCAACTGAACGACTGCATAATCTGTACAACTGTATTACATACTAAAATAACAGTTCCGGCTTTTACGATATATGCCTTTCCACGTCCCAACATAGACAGTGTCGCACGCTTGATGCTCGGCAGCTTATACTCCGGTAACTCAATAATAAAGAATGACTTTCTAAACTTATATCCGGTAATTACATTTACCAACAATGCACCGCCTAAAATCAGTAAAATACCAACAAAGTACATTGCAGTTCCGATCCAGGGCATATCCGGGAAAAACGCACCTACAAACAATGCGATAACCGGAAGCTTTGCTCCACAAGGCATAAACGGTGTCAGCATTGCGGTAGCTCTTCTCTCTCTCTCATTACGAATGGTACGGCAAGCCATAACACCCGGAATCGCACATCCGGTACCGATTACCATCGGGATAACCGATTTTCCTGACAAACCAACACGCTTAAAAATCGGATCAAGCACAACGGTCGCACGTGCCATATATCCGCAATCCTCTAATAATGCGATAAGGAAATACATTACCATTACGAGCGGCAGGAAACCTACTACGGCACCTACACCACCGATTACACCATCTACCAGCAATGACTGCAGGAAGGGATTTGCATTTTCCAATAAACCGGCTACATATTCCTGGAAGGTCTCAATCCATCCAACCAGCCAGTCTGCAATCCAGGTTCCGACCGTAGACTGTGAAATATAAAACACCAAGAACATCACGACTGCAAAAATCGGAATACCGAGTAACGGATGGGTAATCCACTGATCCAGCTTATCCTGACTATTTCTCTCTCTTGTCAGAACTTTTCTCTTTTCTACAGAAGATACAATGCCATTCACAAAGTCGAAACGCTTTCTGTCTGCCGCTTCTACTTCTGCTTTATTATCCAAGTCAATATCAGCCTGCACATAAGGTGCTTTCTGAGACTGTCCTTTCAAAGAAACAGCCTTCTCTATTGCCTCCTTTAATCCCTTCGGTGTAGCAAGGGTCGATACGGTCTGCACAACCGGGCATCCAAGCATCTCTGAGAGCTTCTCCACATTGATCTGTGTCTCTTTCTTCTCATTGATATCACTTTTGTTTAATGCTACAACAACAGGAATTCCAAGTTCCAAAATCTGTGTCGTAAAGAACAGGCTTCGACTCAAGTTTGTTGCATCTACAATATTGATAATCGCATCCAGATTCTCATGCTTTACGAAAGAGCTCGTAATACTCTCCTCCGAAGTAAACGGAGACATTGAGTAAGCTCCCGGCAAATCGACGATCATAATCTCTTCTGCACCTGAATAAAAGGCTTTTCGCAAAGGACTCTCTTTCTTTTCTACAGTTACACCCGCCCAGTTTCCGACTTTTTCACTCTTTCCTGTGAGCGCATTATATACGGTCGTTTTTCCACTGTTCGGATTACCTGCTAATGCAATTTTCATAGTTTATCCTCCTATTTGTTCTCTTTAAGAAACAATTTATTGCCAACTAAAACATTTATTAGTCTCAGCTAACCTCCGGTTAAAAAAAATAGAAACTTCTGCACGCTTTGTGCGTGCAGAGTATGTACTTTTAGACGATAATCGCAGCCGCCAAGTCATTGTCGATATTGTATCTGCCGTCTTTTATCGAAACGACACAGCCGCTCTTTTTACGAGATATCACCGTAACAGGCGCTCCGCTATAACATCCGAGCGAAAGCAAAAACGCATTCAATTCCTCATCATCTGATTGAATCTCTTTTACGATATATTCTTCTCCAACAACTGCTTCTGTTAAATTCATCGCTCTACCAATCTTTCTTCTGTATTCTTTCACACAAATAACAAGTTAGAATAATCTAACCATTGAGAGTCTATCACAGACTCTTCTTCTTTGTCAATAGTTTTTTCATTTTATTACCAATTCTTTCATCTTTCGTTTTGCCTGACAGGTCTTGTCATTGCAATTCTTACACTGCAAAATCCGGTTAGAACCACTCCAAAAACGCTCCGGATGCTTTGCATACACAATTTCCCAATGAATCAATACGACAAGCGAAGTAAAAAACAAGCTCCAGCTAAAAAAATCACGAATAAACAACATCGGTGTAAACATCATAAAATGTCCCCAGTCATAAATTCTGCAATTCACGCAACATTTATTTTTCATAATATGCGACTGAAACGGACAATAAAACAAAATGCAGATATAATCACTCAAATAATAAAATACGGTCAGCATGAGTAACGCCGCATTGTCAATCACACCTGCCAGATACAGTAAGCCCCATATTGCATTAAAGCACAGCCATACCAGCATGACAATCCACGCTCTCTGATTTTGCTTCTGCACAAATTGCAACAGCTCCAATTCCGAATATCCATCTTCTGCTATGTATGTTTTTTGGAGATATTTGCGCAGCGACATCGGAAGCTTTTCGGTCGGAAAAAGATGTGACAGCATCGTAATCATAAATACCAGCCACAAAATATGCAGCGGTGTAATACCAAAACGAATCGGACGGCTCACAAATCCGTATAACTCCTCCCGATAAAATATATATGCAATAACCGTAATAATAAACACACTAAGGCGAAATGTAAATCCGATTTTATAGTGTTGTGTCATTTTGGTTTTTATTCCCAGATGAAATTCAGTACCCATATTCGTGATCTCATACTTTCTTTATACTTTTTCTTCCTATATTATAGCTCTAATTCCGCAATTGTCAAAGCGTGTTTCATTCTATCTTTCCTATGAA
>JAGAOE010000035.1 GCA_017623885.1 Eubacterium sp.
AAAGCTGTGCTGAGGTAGGAACTTGTAGGCGCAAAGTGTGCGAAGCACACTTTTGTTCTTTGGTGATGTTGTACATCTTCGATAAAGAAAATTGGAGTTTTACAGTCGCCTAGTAAATATCATGCGAAAAGAGGAGAGAAAAAATGACAACATGGATGGAACTGATAATTCAAAGTGTGGCACTGGGAGTCGCATTGGCGATGGATGCATTTTCGGTATCGATGGCAAACGGATTAAATGATCCGGGAATGAAACGAAAAAAGACATGTATCATCGCAGGTACATTTGCCGGCTTCCAGTTTCTCATGCCGATGCTGGGATGGTTTTGCGTAACGACAATCAAAGAACTGTTTCAAAAGTTCGAGCAGTTTATTCCCTGGATTGCATTGATTTTATTGGTGATAATCGGTGGCAAGATGTTATTAGACGGAATCCGACCGACAGATGAATCAGAGGATGCACAAGTATCATTAAGCTTCAAGCTGTTGCTGCTGCAGGGGATTGCGACTTCGATAGATGCTTTGTCTACCGGGTTTACGACAGCTTCTTATAGGATATATCAGGCATTTGTATCATCGCTCATTATTGCAGTCGTGACATTTTTCATATGTGTAGCAGGTGTGAAAATCGGGAAAAAGTTTGGCGTCCGGCTGGCGAATAAAGCACAATTGTTAGGCGGTGCGATTCTGATATTGATTGGAATCAAAATTTGTTTTTTCGGATAAGAATTAGATAAGAAAAGAGGATTGCGATGAAACTGAATACCGTAATTGAAAATGAGAAGCTGACGATTTCTTTTGAAGTATTTCCGCCGAAGACAGATGCAGATTTTGAGAGTGTGCGTCAGGCGGCATATGATGTGGCAGCATTGCACCCGGATTATATGAGCGTGACATATGGTGCAGGCGGAAGCACGAGTGGACATACACTGGCGATTGCGCAGGGCATACAAAAAGAATACGAAGTGCCGACGATTGCACATTTGACTTGCGTAGGTGCGACAAAGCAGTCCATACATAACGCACTTTGCGAAATGAAACAGGCAGGAGTTGAAAATATTCTGGCGTTGCGCGGTGATCGTCCGGCGTGGATGGAGCAGGAGCCGTTTACGGATTATCATTATGCATCGGAACTGGTGGAGACCATTCGTGAGTTTGGCGGTTTCTGTGTCGGTGGGGCATGTTACCCGGAAGGACATCCGGACGCAGGGAACAAACGTGAAGATATTCAAAATTTGAAAAAGAAAGTAGACGCCGGGTGTGAATTTTTGACGACCCAGATGTTTTTCGACAATAATATCTTTTACAATTTCTTGTATCATGCACGCGAAGCAGGTATTCAGGTTCCGATTATTCCGGGAATTATGCCGATTACGCGAAAGACGCAGGTGAAAAACGCGGTTAAATTGTCGGGCTGTCATATGCCGGAGCGTTTTATCAATATCGTAGATCATTTCGGTTCTGACAAGGCGGCGATGCAGCAGGCGGGAATTATATATGCGACAGATCAGATTATTGATTTGCTTGCGAACGGAATTACCCATATTCATGTTTATTCCATGAATAATGCAGACGTGGCACGCGGAATACTGAACAATCTGGCAGAAATTCGAAAAGCTTACTAACTTTTCTTAAAAAAATCTAAACTCTATTTACAAACAAAAAAGATGTGCTATGATTAGCATATCTTTTTTTCGTATACAAATTATCTGCGATTTGGCAGACCATTTCCCTGAGTAGGACGAACGGACGATGGAGGTGTTTGATTGTCTGAAAAGAAAATTGTAGGTCTGTTTGGTGTGAGTCAGACAGATATTTGTATCTATCTTGCGTCCATTTTGCAGAACATGGGATACCGTGTTTGTGTTTTGGACAATTCTTATGAGCAGGCGATGTACTATTGCATTCCGCATCCGGCGGAAAAGCTGCTCACGATTACCTATAAAAAAATTGATTACGAACGATTAGTGCCTGCGGAGTGTTGGCAGGAAAAAGAGTATGACTATCTGCTGGTCGATATGGGTGTATGGCCGCCGCAGACAGATTTGACTTTGTGTGATGAAATATTTTTAGTCATGGACAGTGCAGTGGCGCAGATTGAGCGTTATAGGAAGCTGATGGAGCGTGTGGCATTGCCGATGAATGTGATTGTGCGGGACATATATCCGGAAGCGGTGAATGCCAAACGCATTTTGGAAATGCTGCAGGAGGAAAATTGCTTTGTCGTAGATAAATATGTGCTGCCGTTTCACGAAGAAGACAGTATCTGTCGCATCGGAATGCAGCATCAGGGTTATCGGAATTTCAGCCGGTTGTCTGTCCCATTTGAAAAAATACTTTTAAAAATCTGTGCTGTGTTGACCGAGGGTGATACGACTGTCATCTGGCGCAGCTTTAAACGCGCCCGGAGAGGGGAGTGCGCATGAAGGTATTATTTTGGGGAACGGAGCATGGCTGTGGAACGACCAGCAGTATGGCAGCAGTGGCGAGCTATCTGTCACTTCATACACCAAACCGTAGTATCTGCGTTCAGTCAAAAAGCAGTAGCGGAGATTTGGAGTTTTTTTTTAAGCCTTGGGAACGGCGTCTCATGTTAAAAGAAGAAAGTACCTACTTTGCGTTGGAAGGAATGGACTATCTGATTTGGCAGGAGCAGCATCACAGTCTGGATATGGATGCGGTAAAAGATGTGCTGATGCCGCTATTTGATTATCGCATGCATTACATATTGCGCGGCGCGCGGGATAAGCCGGGACTGTACCCGGAACAGACGATGAAGCTGCAACAGAAAATTTTGAGTCAATTGGAACAGAGCGCAGAGTATATATTTGTAGATATTGGCTGCGGAAAAAATGACTGCCTCGATCAGTTGCTGGAGTGTGCGGACTTGTTAGTTGTGAATTTATGCGGCAGGCAGGAAGAAGTCTATCGCTATTTTAATGATCCGCTACCGTATGAGGGGAAACGATTATTTTTGTTATCGAACTCCAACTATGAATCTGTGTATAATGCGCAAAATTTGAGCAGAATTTATCGCATACAAAATGATGATATTTTTATGGTACCGATGAATGCAGTATTTGCACAGGCTTGTATGCGCGGTCGAATGGAAGCGTTTATGAAAAAAAGTAAAGGGATTCATCAGGGGGACAGGCACGCGGCATTTTTTATGCAATTGCAAAAAATCGCAAATCGTGTAATGGAGGTTACTGCACATGAATGAGCAAACACTGCAAAGAAAACAGACAGACAAAGAGCATGTAATCTGGGAAGCAGAAGAGATGGTGCAAAGGACACGGGCGCATGTGAATCGTATTCTGCGTGAAAATCTATATGAGATGAAATTGAATGAGAGACAGCTAAATCGTCTGGCGCGTCAAAAGTCGGAATTGCGAGATTGTCTGGCACGGTGTGGTGTAGGGGATGAGACAGCAAAGATGTATGTGCTGGATTTTTTGCAGGAGAGTCTGTTAAAGCTGTTTGAATTAAATGAAAAGAATATACATCAGGTATTTTATTTTCAAAAGCGTGAAAAAGAAAATGCGGAATATTTGTTTGACCGTTTGCTGTATCAATACAAAAAACAGTACGGGAAGGATGCGCTGCATCATTTGATTGAGGAAAATGGTCTGCTGGATGGCAATAAAAACGATATCAATGCGAAAGAAATTATTCTGATTTATCAGAGACACGGCAGAAAGCTTTCATTTACGGAGCAGGTAGAGCTGCTGGCTTGGAAAATCTACAGTCTGTATAAAGGGCTTGGGATTATCGATGAACTGAGGGATATGAATATTGATGGGGTGTCCGGTGGCGTGTCCGGCGCACCGGGTGATTATCGCAGTGTATGGATGTTTTATCAGGGAAGAAGTGTACACCTTGATTTTTTGGATTTCAAAAGTGCGCAGGAATTGGAACGGATTTGCAGAACGGCATGTCGCTATGAACAGCCGGGGGAACTGTCGAAAGCACGGGGGTATCTGGTGCATGAGATGGCTGATCACTCCCGTATCGTAGTCGCCCGGCCGGATTTTGCAGAGAGCTGGATGTTTTTTATTCGAAAGCTGGGGGCAGGTGGAAAGAGAAGTCTGGGAGAGCTGTTTTCACAGCCCGGAGCACAAACGGCGTGTGAATTGTTGCATTGGCTGGTGAAAGGCAATCGTGTGATTGGTATAACGGGAATGCAGGGATGCGGAAAAACGACGTTACTGATGGCATTGGTGGAGAGCATACCGCCGGAATATACGTTACGTGTTTTGGAGCAGGCATTTGAGTTGCATTTGCGACGTTGGTATCCGAAGCGAAATATCGTGACCTTTCGGGAGACGACAACGATTGACGGCTGGGAAGGCTTGGAGCTTCAAAAAAAGACAGACGGAGCAGTGAGCATTATCGGAGAGATGGCAAGTGCGCGTGTGGCAGCGTGGATGGTCGAGAGCGGACAGGTAGGCTCGTTGTTTACATTATTTACGCATCATGCGAAAACAACACGGGCGTTGATTTTATCTTTGCGAAACAGTCTGTTGAAGGCTGGTGGATTTTCACACGAACAGATTGCAATGGAGCAGGTCGTGCATGTGGTGAATTTTGATGTACATTTACATCTCAATCGAGAAGGTGAGCGTTTGATCGAACGGATTACACAAATTATAGAAAATACAGATGCGCCACAGGGCTATGAGTTAAGGGATTTAATTGTATTTGAAAATGGTGTTTATGTGCAAAAAAACCGTTTGGATGAAGAGACGCGTGCACAGATGGAGCGCTGGATGAGCAGGACAGAAAGAGAGGCATTTCGTGTTGCTGATATTTGAAATGGTGTTGTATATTTTATTGGCGCTTTTGTGGTTGGCGATTCATGTTCGGCGGCGAGCATGGAATGAGAGAGAGCAACGGTTGGCAGAGCAGGAACATTTTTTTGATGAGCTGGCGGACGCATACGGAAAACATCACGATATGAGAGAAGCGTTGGATGAGTGCCTGCAAAAATGTGAAGCGCGCATGCAGGAATTGCTGCCGTTTGTAGAAGGATTGGAATATGGTGAGATACCGGATTTTTCAGAAAAGAAAGATACAGATGAAACAAATACATATTTGTCCTTGCTTTTTATGTTATGCATGACGATTCGAACATTTGGAGATTTGCGAAAAGACGGAGTGTCGCTTTTTGTTCATAATATACGCTACATCAAAGAATCCGTACGCATGGAATTATTGCGACGTCAGGAAGGACGTTACGCATATATGGGATTAAGTGCGTTGTGTCTGGTGCCTTTTTTTATGTGTTTGCCAATCCGGCTGTGGTGTGTGTCCATCAGTGAAGGACTACAGCGGTTTTATAGTGGTGCGTATGGCTTTTCGACGCTGCTGGTTTGCTTCTTTTTGAGTGTGCTTTGTGTTGTTTGCGTACAGGAATTGCAAAATCCGACAATGCCGGGAGAAAAGAAAGAAACGTTTGCGCAGCGGCTGCTAAAAATTTCCGTTATAGCGAGCGTGATTGATGCCAAAATCAGCAGGCATTATAGCAAATATTTGAAACGAAATGAAATGCTGAAGGTCTTACAGGGGTTTGGAAATATCAGAGAGTTTCTTGTGAAAAAAATTTTATTTGCAGTTATGCTGTCGGTGTTGGTTGTTGTGGTGTTGTTCGGCTATATGGCAGCGGACGGATGGCAAACATTAGGAGCGATACGGCAGGAGATGTGTTTTGTGTTAACGCTGATTTGCTTTATGTGGCTGGGCTATTATTTGCCCGATGCATGGGTGATTGTTTTGCAGTCGCGCGTGCAGCAGCAAAAAATAGAAGAAACGCTCCGATTCGAAACATTATTGTTGATTGTGATGCATTATCAAAGTATTACAGTAGAAGAAATTCTTCGGTGGATGGAACGGTTTTCGACTGTTTTTTCACGTGCCTTACAGCGTGCGGTGGATGATTTCTCTTATCGCCGTACGGAGAGTCTGCATGTTTTAAAAGAGGAGCTTGCCTATGAACCGGTAAAAAAGCTGATTGATTCGTTGATGGCATGTGATGATATTCCGGTTGAACAGGCGTTTTTTGATTTGGAAGGAGAGCGTGCGTATCATGTGGAACAATACAAACAGTATGCAAAAAACAGTCAGCGCGAGCGCGCAGCGGTGGCGAGAGTGGTGGCTTTTTTGCCCTTCGTTGCGGTACTTGCGCTGCGGCTTCTGATTCCGTTTGTGTTGGAAGGACTTTCGCTCATGCAGCAGTAAATTGATTCAAAAGCTAGAGGAAGGAGAAGAAAAATGGAAAATAGTTTAAAAGGTTTGATGCTGGCAGCAGGTATTATTATCACCTGCATCATTATCAGCTTGGGTTTTTATATTGCACGCGAGGCAAGTGACACGGCAAGCAGCGGTACGGGGCAGATTAATGAGCTGCAGGCAGAATTTGCAGATACCTCAAAAACAATGTATGAGAATACAGAGGTGTCAGGAAGTGAAGTGATAAATGTTATACGAAAATTCAGTGATGAAATGATCGGTGTAAAGGTACAGACCAAAAAGCAGACAAGCTATTATATTTACCAGTTCAGCGATGTAGACGGCAGTCTGAAAGGTGCTGCGACACTCGACTATACAAGCGCGCAGGTTCCGACAAACGGGAATTACATTAATCCGACCGGAAGATTTTTGGGTGCAGTGGTTCGCGATGCAAACGGAACGATAACCGGATTGAGTTTTGTACAGCAGTGAGGTATGCGATGGAACATATAACAGAGGCCCTTTATATGGCAGCAGCTACTGCGATTTTTGTGTTGGCGATGCAGGTGGCAGTGTTGTGCACACAGTGCGTAGATGCAATGTTTGATGCAGAGCGAGCGGTGCAGATGCAGGGCGAAATTTTGCGGGAGGAGTAAGGGTTGAATGATATTTTTGGAAAAATATGCAGTATTTTTCTGGCTACGATTGTATTGTTTGGGATGCCGCTTGTGTATATGAGTGAGCGGGCAAAAACGGCAGAGCAGCTCTGGCTATTGACGCAGACGACGCACTTCGTGGACAGTGTGTGCAATAGTGGATACATTAGTGAACAGATGATGCAGCAGTTTTACAGCGCAGTTTCAAAGCCATCTGCGATTTATGAGATTTCCATTATACATGAACAGCCGGAGTACGTGTATGATGAACAAAGCGGAGCATATGTGCGTTGTGAGACATTCTATGATGAGGAAGATATATGGGCGCGGGTGGAACAGAGCGAGAATTACTTATTTTCGCGAGGAGATTTTTTAGTATTATCGGTTGCGAAAAAAACAAAAAGGACATGGCTTGCGGGCATTACAGATCAGACCGTCAGCGTGCGCTATGGAGGAACCATAAAGTATGAAGCTTACTGATTTTTGCATTTTATTTGGCGCGTTGTTTTTATGTATGGCAGTGACACGTGACTGGAAGATACAGTACGTTCTGGCGCAAAAGCTGTCAGATGTCCAATACAATATACAGATGGATCGCATCGCAGAGGATGCATTAATGGATATTGTAGAGACAGAATATGCAGATGGTTCACTGTATGTCAGGACAGCGCAGTTGCAAAAGCGGTATGAGCAGCTTTTGCAGCTTGCGTTTGATCTGACCGATGATGAAAAACGCTTGTTGGCGTATGAGGCGGTGACTCTTTGGCAGTTTCAACAATATCCGTATGCATTGACGGCAGAACAGACAGATGCGCTGTGCACACAGCTACAAGAACAGGTAAACGAGGTAAAGCGAAGGCGCAGAGAAGAACAGCTTTTAGAGATTGCGCTTCCTTATGTGCGTGTGGATGACTGGTATCAGGCATTAAGCGGAGCACAGCTAGTGACCGTATTTGATTTGCGCGAGCGCTTTTCGACCTATGATCGAGCGGTATTTAGCGGAAGCCGAATGGAGAAAAAGGACTAAAGGTGTTTGGTTTAGTGATAGGTGATTTGTGGATTTGGCAGTGCACTGGCGATAAATAAAGCATTGAATAAACGAAAAAGTTGTGATAAAATAATAGCTAATTTGTTTTTTGCAAAGAGCTATTTTAAATTTTTACATTCATTTTAGGAGGAAATTATGAACGGTGCAGAAATCGCACAACTATTGATTTTGTTAATACTGTTATCGTTGTCTGCCTTTTTTTCGTCTGCAGAGACGGCATTTACGACAGTGAACAAAATCTATATGCGCACTTTGGCACAGGATGGCAATAAACGTGCAGAGCGTGTGTTAAAAATAACAGAAAATTCAGGAAAGATGCTGAGTGCTATTTTGATTGGTAATAACGTGGTGAATTTATCCGCTTCTTCGTTGGCTACGACACTCGCGATTGGAATGTTTGGAAGTGTGGCAGCAGGAATTGCTACCGGTATCTTGACGATTTTGATTTTGATTTTTGGTGAGATATCGCCGAAAACAGTGGCGACACTTCGTTCTGACAAGCTGGCATTAAAGTATTGTAATTTGATATGGGCATTGATGACCGTATTGACGCCGGTTATTTTTATTATCAATTGGTTGTCACAGGTGGTATTGCGCCTCATGGGTGTCCGACCGGGTGAAGAAATACGTGCGATGACAGAAGAAGAGCTTCGTACGATTGTAGATGTCGGACAGGAAAACGGTGTGATTGAGGATAAAGAGCGTGACATGATTCACAACCTCTTTGATTTCGGTGACGACAAGGCAAAAGAGATTATGGTGCCTCGAATTGATATGTGTTTTATTGACGTCAACAGTACCTATGAAGAGATGTTGGCGATTTACAGAGACAGCTATTTTTCACGTTTGCCGGTGTATGAAGAATCGACAGACAATGTCATTGGTATTTTGAATATGAAAGATGTTCTCGGATTTGAGGGAACAAAAGAAGAATTGTCAATTCGAAAACTGATGCGTGAACCATTCTTTACCTATGAGTTTAAAAATACCTATGAACTGTTCATGGAGATGAAAGAGAATGCAGTGAATTTGGCGATTGTTCTGGATGAGTACGGCGCGACAGCAGGATTGATTACGATGGAGGACTTGCTGGAAGAAATCGTGGGTGAGATTCGTGACGAATATGATACCGACGAAAAGGAAGACTATGAAATCGTTCGAGAAGGCGAAGAATACCGTGTCAGCGGTTCTATGAATCTGGAGGATTTCTGTCACCTGATTCATGCAAACTTTGAATCAGAAGATTCGGATACCTTGGGCGGATTTCTGTTGGAGCTGTTTGAGCATTTCCCAGTTGTGGATGAGACCTATGAGACGAGCGAGGGTGTGATATTCCGCGTCTTATCGATGGATAAAAAACGTATAGAGACCGTATTAGTAACGATTAAATCACCGAAGAAGCCTGACTAGGACAGAAAAGCCTTCTGCAATAGTCGGAGT
>JAGAOE010000226.1 GCA_017623885.1 Eubacterium sp.
AAATAACAACAAAGTCGGCGTTAAACCTAACACGAGTCAACATCTTGCAATGCCAAAAGCAGAAGCCAAGAACATAGATGAAGAAATAAAGAAAGCGCCTGAGCATACAGATTCTTTCCGGAAATTTGACCGTGCAGAAGTACAGGATAAATATGATCAAATACGCGCAAAAGTGGCAGAGGATAGTCCGTATGAGCGCAAATATGAGCCGCCGCAGCGCGCTCGGCAGGAACAAAAGGTACTACCGCAGTTGCACGAAGAACCGGCTTATCAGACGAGCTTTTTACAAGAAATTCAAAACTCAAATGTGCGGGTAATCGGACAGCTATTTGACACCTATTGGCTGACGGAGGCAGATGAAAAGCTGTTTATTATTGATCAGCATGCAGCGCATGAAAAAGTATTGTTTGAGCGAAATATGAAGCGTTTCAAGGCACACGATTATACCTCACAGCAGGTGAGTCCGCCGGTGATACTGAGTCTGACGCCGCAGGAACAGCAGGTGCTGCTCGACCATATGAGTGAATTGTCCGATATGGGATTTGAAATCAGCGAATTCGGCGGCAGAGAATATGCAATTGATGCGGTGCCAGATAATTTATACGGATTGGACGCAAAGACACTGTTCCTAGAGTTGCTCGATGATTTGTTATCGGATGCTTCCGGCAGTCGAAGCGCAGCCGATACGACGGAACTGCTATGGAACCGCGTAGCTACGGCATCCTGCAAAGCGGCAATCAAAGGAAATCAACGTATCAGCGGTGCAGAAATAGAAGCATTATTGCAGGAGCTGCTGACGTTGGAGCAGCCTTATCATTGTCCGCATGGCCGTCCGACCATGATTTCAATGACAAAATATGAACTGGAAAAGAAATTTAAGAGGATTATATAAACGATGAATGATAAAAATGTAATCATTTTGACCGGGCCTACAGCGGTGGGAAAAACCGCCTTGTCGATTGCCCTGGCGAAACATCTTGATACCGGTATTATTTCAGCTGATTCGATGCAGGTATATAAACATATGAATATCGGTTCTGCAAAAATCAGTGCGGAAGAGATGCAGGGAGTCGAACATGCTTTAATCGATGTGTATGAGCCGTCAGAAGAATTTCATGTTGTCCAATTTCAAAATGATGCAAAAGCAGCGATGCAAAAGCTTTGGGCAGAAAAGAAAACACCGCTTGTCGTAGGCGGTACAGGATTTTATATACAGGCACTGCTATACGACATCGATTTTACGACGGAAGACGCAGATACGGCGTTGCGGGAAAACTATGAAAAAATTGCACGGGAACAGGGTGCATCCGTATTACATGAGATGCTGGCACAGGTAGACCCGCGCGCGGCGAAAGAAATACATGCAAATAATATAAAACGTGTGATTCGTGCGTTAGAGTTTTTTGATAAGACCAAAACCCCCATCTCAGAGCATAATGAGACTGAACGCGCGAAAAAGTCACCGTATAATTTTGCATATTTTGTTCTGACAGACCGGCGAGAACATCTGTATGAGCGTATAGATGCCCGCGTAGATTTAATGATGGAACAAGGCTTGCTGGAAGAAGTAAAAGCTTTGCGTGAAATGGGCTATGACAGAAGTTTTGTTTCGATGCAGGGTCTGGGCTATAAAGAGCTGCTTGCGTATCTGGACGGCGAGTGTTCGTTGGAAGAAGCCGTTTATATTATAAAACGCGATACCAGACATTTTGCGAAACGCCAATTGACATGGTTTCGACGGGAACGAGATGTAATCTGGGTTGATAAATCAGAATTTGATTATGAAGAAGAACAGATTTTGCAATTTATGATAAAAGAAATAGAGAAACGAGGATTGAGATAAGATGTCTACAACAATGGATTTAACAGCAGTTTATAAACAGATGGGCATTTGCGAGCCGGTGTATGCATTCGGAAAAAAAATTGCAGACCGCTTGGAAAGCCGTTTTGCTCAAATTGATGCGGTGGCAGAATATAATCAGCTAAAAATCATTGCAGCGATGCAAAAAAACCGTGTGAGTGCGGAATGTTTTCATACTTCGAGTGGATATGGATATAATGATTTGGGACGGGATACATTGGAAGCAGTCTATGCGGATGTGTTTCATACAGAGGATGCGTTGGTGCGCCCGCAAATCACGTGCGGCACACATGCATTGGCACTGGCGCTGATGTCGAATCTTCGCCCCGGAGACGAATTGCTTTCTCCGGTCGGAAAACCGTATGATACCTTAGAAGAAGTGATCGGTATTCGCCCGTCGAAAGGTTCTCTGGCAGAGTACGGCATAACCTATCGTCAGGTAGAGTTTTTGGAAGACGGCGGATTTGACTATGATGGTATCCGTGCTGCGATTAACGAGCGTACCAAAATGGTAACGATTCAGCGTTCGAAAGGATATTTGATGCGAAAGACATTGTCTGTAGCGCAAATCGGAGAGCTGATTTCTTTTATAAAAGGCATCAAACCGGATATCATCTGCATGGTAGATAACTGCTATGGAGAATTTGTGGAAATGACAGAACCGAGTGATGTCGGTGCGGATATGATTGTCGGCTCGCTTATCAAAAATCCCGGTGGCGGTCTGGCACCTATAGGCGGCTATATCGCCGGAACGAGAGCTTGTGTAGAAAATGCAGCATATCGTCTGACTTCTCCGGGACTCGGAAAAGAAGTCGGTGCCTCGCTGAGTGTGATTCAGTCCTTTTATCAGGGACTGTTTCAAGCACCTCTGGTGGTCAGCGGCGCATTAAAGGGGGCAATCTTTGCAGCGAACCTGTATGAAAATCTGGGATTTCAGGTGTTGCCGGACGGTAGCGAGAGCCGACATGACATCATACAGGCGATTGCATTAGAGACACCGGAGCGTTTGTGCGCGTTCTGCGAAGGAATTCAGGCAGGAGCACCGGTTGACAGCTATGTGACACCGGAGCCTTGGGATATGCCCGGATATGACAGCAAGGTAATCATGGCAGCCGGCGCGTTCGTGCAGGGTTCATCGATTGAACTATCCGCAGATGGCCCCTTAAAAGAGCCTTACAATGTATATTTTCAGGGTGGACTGACATGGCATCACGCCAAATTCGGTATTTTGATGTCTTTACAAAAACTTTATGATCGAAATCTTGTTAATAAGGATTTGATGTGTTAAAATAGTATGATGCTATATTGTGGTGATGTCCGGAGGAGCTTTGCGGAAAAGAGGTGACATGACCCGGCATATAACGACAAGGGAGCTTCCGATATCAGAGCGTCCCTATGAAAAATGTCTGCAGGCAGGACCGCAGACATTATCCGATGCAGAACTGTTAGCGGTGATTTTAAAAACAGGGAGTCCGCAAATGAATGCGGTACAACTTGCCCAGCAGATTCTGCGCGCAGGCACAAAAAGCCTGTTGAATTTATATCAGATGTCAGTAGAAGAATTGATGCAGTTTCCGGGAATCGGAGAAGTAAAAGCAATTCAGTTAAAATGTGTGGCAGAGCTGTCACGCCGTATTGCACAGACAGAGCAAAAAGAACGCGTCTGTCTGTCAAATGCGCAGTCTGTGGCAGCTTATTATATGGAACGAATGAGACATGAGCGAACAGAGTGTCTCATGGTGAGTATGTTTGATATAAAGTGCCGACTGATTGCAGATACTGTGATTGCGACGGGAACGGTACGTGCGGTGCTCAGTTCACCGCGTGAAATTTTTTTACGGGCATTAGAGAAAAAAGCTGTTACCATTATTCTGTTACATAATCATCCGAGTGGAGATCCGACGCCGAGCAAGGAGGATTTTGCACTGACGGAGCGCGTACAGCGATGTGGAGAATTGATGGATATCCCCCTTTCGGATCATATTATTATCGGAGACCGAAGGTATTACAGCTTTCGAGAACACAAAAAGATATTAGTTTAGGAGAACATGTTTATGAGCAGCAATGTATACGGTGTAGATTTAGGAACGAACAATCTAAAAGTATTCTGCAAATCCAACGGTAATATTTTAAATGAGAAAAACACAGTGGCGATCGTGAATAAAAACCAACTGTATGCGTATGGTGATGCCGCTTATGCGATGTTTGAAAAAGCCCCGGATACGATTCAGGTATCGTTTCCGGTTGTTGGCGGTGTGATTGCAGAATATAACTTTTTGCAGACCATGATTTTTGAATTTTTAGAAAAACATTCAAAAGGCAAGATTCGCGGTGCAGATTTTATCGTAGCAGTGCCGACCGATATTACAGAAGTAGAGAAAAAGGCGTTTTTTGATATGTTTTATAAAAGCCGCGTGAAACCTCGGCTTGTACAAGTGTGTGAGAAGCCGATTGCAGATGCAGTGGGACTTGGACTGGATGTGAATGAGCCGACCGGAGTGATGATTGTAGATATCGGCGCAGATACGACAGAAATTTCTGTGATTTCTCTGGGTGGTCTGGTACTGAGCAGTTTGCTTCACTTTGGCGGAAATCAGTTGGACGAGTCTATCATCGCCTATGTGCGCAAAAATAATAACTTGCTGATTGGAAAAAAGACCGCATGCACGTTGAAAGAGACGATTGGATGTGCATTGCCGGGCAGTGAGGAGAAGATGGCGATTGTCGGCAGAGATGTCGTGAGCGGTCTGCCGATTGAGACGGAAATCAGTGCTTCACAGGTACATGAGGCGATGCAGGCTGACTTAAATGACATTTGCAATTCCATTAAAATGACACTGGAACATACGCCGCCGGAGCTGGCACGTGATATCATTCATGCAGGAATTTATATCACCGGTGGTTCTTCGCGTATACCGAAATTGGATGAGCTGTTTTCAGGTATTACCGGTATGAAAGTCAACACATGTGACGATCCTGAAGAATGTGTGGCACGCGGACTGGTTAAAATTGTCAGTGACAGCAAGTTTAAGCATCTGGCATATACGCTGAAAGCGAAAATATATAAATAGAAATAGATAATGATAGAGGTTTAGAAGTAATCATGGCGCATGTGAAACGGAAAAATAAGACATCGATTCCGGTGAAATATCTCTTGTTGACATTTACCGGTCTGTGTTTTCTGCTTATGCTGGGTAGTTTTGCATTTGGCTGGACTTCAGGTCCGGTCGGAACGGCTACCAGTTATGTGTTTATTCCGATGCAGCGTGGACTTACCACGGTAGGAAACTGGATATCGGATAAGACAACTGAGTTGATATCTTTAAAAGATGTCATGAAAGAGAATGAAATGCTCAAGACACAGGTAAATGAGCTGACAGAAGAACTAAATACGTTAAAGCTGGAGCAGTACGATACGGAAGACTTGCGCGAGCTTTTAGCATTACAGGACAGCTATTCGGATTACACCAAAGTAGCTGCCAGTGTGATTGGAAAAGATGCCGGAAACTGGTTTGACACATTCTTGATTGACAAAGGCAGCAAAGACGGCATAGCAGAAGGAATGAATGTCATTACAGGAAAGGGTCTGGCAGGGATTATTACGGAAGTCGGTCCCAATTATGCAAAAGTTCGCTCGATTGTGGATGACATGAGCAGTGTCAGCGGCATGATTTTATCGACCTCTGACAACTGTATCATCAATGGTAATTTACAAATGATGGATGAACGGCAGATGATTACATTTTCCAATTTGAAAGATACGGAAAATAAAGTTGCTGTCGGCGACCAGGTCGTGACTTCCTATATCAGTTCGGAGTATGTGCAAGGTCTTTTGATTGGATATATCAGTGAAATACATGTCAATTCCAATAATTTGACCAAATCAGGTCTGATTACACCGGTAGTTGATTTTGAGCATGTAAAACATGTATTAGTAATTACGGACTTAAAAGTAACCAAAGAGACGACGGAGGAGAAGTAGTCTGTTATGCGTCGAAAAATAACTGTTTTATTGATTGTACTGATTTGCTTTTTACTGCAGACGACGTTATTTCAGTCTATTTCTTTTTTGACTGTAGCGCCGAATTTGCTGATTATTGTGACCGCGTCGTTTGGTTTTATGCGCGGTAAAAAAGAAGGAATGTATATCGGTTTATTGTGCGGTGTGTTAGTAGATATTTTCTATTCGCACATATTAGGCGGATATGCGTTGTTGTTTATGTACATTGGTTATATGAACGGGTTCTTTCGAAAGCTCTTCTTTCCGGAAGACTTTAAATTACCGATGTTTTTGATTGCGACCAGTGACTTCATTTACAATTTTGTAATTTATTTCTTTTTGTTCCTGTTTCGGAACAGACTTAATTTTGCGTATTATCTGTCGCACATTATTCTTCCGGAGCTGGTATATACCTTGCTCATGATGATTGTATTGTATTTTATTATCCTAAAGATCAACCGTCATCTGGAGGAGATCGAAAAAAGGAGTGCAGCCAAGTTTGTTTAGCAGTATAAAAAACTTTTTTAGCCAGTTATTTAAATCAAGACTACTGTTTCTTGCAGTTTTGTTTGTATGCATGGCGATGATTTTATTACTTCGCCTGTTTCAGTTACAGATTATCAACGGTGCAGACAGTCAGTCGGATTATTTGATGCGTGTTATTAAAACGCGCAGCTTAAACAGTACACGAGGCAATATCTATGATCGCTACGGTACGTTGCTTGCGTATAATGAGCTGGCATATGGAATCACAATTGAAGATAACGGCAGCTATAGCAGAGAAGGTGAACGCTCGGCATCAGAAGTGAAAAATCGTACGATTAACGAGGATATCGCGCAGATTTTGCATACGATGGACCGCTATGGTGATCAGATTGATAATGATTTTTTGATTGTCATGGGTCCGGATGGGGAATATGAGTTTACAGTCAGCGGCACAAAGCTACAGCGCTTCCGTGCAGATGTCTATGGAAAATCAAATATCGAAGATCTTGGATATAGTGAAAAACTGGGTTATGATACCGCGAGCGCGACGCCGGAACAAGTGATGGAATATCTGGGCAGCTCCAGTTGCTTTGATATTTTGCCGACCTATGAAAAAAATGATGCATACCGTATCACGATTATTCGCTATAAAATGCGTCAGAACAGCTACCAAAAGTATATTGCAGCAAAGATTGCATCAGATGTCAGTGAAGAGACGGTTGCATATATTTGTGAGCATTCCAATGAGCTTCAAGGTGTCGAGATTACCGAGGATACGATCAGACGCTACAACGACAGTAAATATTTTGCCCATTTGATAGGCTATACCGGACGAATTGATGAAGAAGAGTTCATCGCTTTTGGCGGAACCGAAGAAGGCTCGGAGTATTCCAGAACAGACACGGTCGGAAAATCCGGTATTGAACAGTACATGGATACGGAGCTGAAAGGAAAAAAGGGCGAAGAGAAGCTGTATGTAGATAATATGGGTAAGGAATTGGAGACGATTCAGCGAACAGAACCGATTGCCGGAAATAATGTCTACTTATCCATAGATATGAACTTACAAAAAGCAGTTTATGATTTATTGGAGCAGGAAATCGCAGGTATTGTATATTCGAAAATCATAAATGCAAAACAATATGAGGCAAACGGTGCTTCAGATATTAAAATACCGATTGATGATGTATATTATTCGTTGATTAACAACAATGTCATACAGATGGATCATTTTTCTGCCGCAGATGCTTCTGATACCGAAAAAGAGGTCTATAAAGCCTTCGAAAGAAGACGAAAAAATGTATTAGACGATATTCGCAGAGAATTGACGGACACTTATGCAGCTCCGTATGAATTACTGTCAGAAGATATGCAGATTTATATGAGCTATATCGTGTCGATGCTGATGGAAAAAGAAATCATTGTTACGAGCAAAATCGACTGGAATGATGAGGTATATCTCGCATGGAAAAATGACACCATCAGCCTGAGAGAGTATTTGTATCATGTGATTAACGAACAATGGTTTGACATCACAAAGTTTCCGGATGATTCCAAATATTCGGACTCAGAAGAATTGTATGAAGTGCTGGTTTCATATATTTTGGAAACGCTGGAAGCGGATGAAGGCTTTTGCAAGCGTATCTACAAATATATGATACGGGATAATGCGATAGATGGTGTCCAGCTTTGTCTGATTTTATACGATCAGGAGATTTTAGACTATGATGATGAGCTGATTGCCCAGTTGAAAAACCATACACTCAGTCCCTATGACTTTATGATGGAGCGCATTAAAAATCTGGAACTGACACCGGCACAGCTCGCATTGGACCCTTGCACGGGTTCCTGTGTAATTTCTGATGTTCAAACAGGCGAATTGCTGGCGTGTGTGACGTATCCGGGTTATGATAACAATCGTTTGGCAAACACGGTAGACAGCGCCTACTTTGCATCGTTGATGAGTGACTTGTCATCGCCGTTCTATAACAATGCCACACAGCAGAAGACAGCACCCGGTTCCACGTTCAAGATGGTCACGGCAACCGCTGGATTGACCGAAAATGTCATTACGACATCTACCTTAATCGAAGATAAGGGTAAATTCGAACGCGTGGAGGATGGTCCGAAATGTTGGATTTATCCGGGAAGCACACATGGAGAAATCGATGTTTCAGAAGCACTTCGTGATTCCTGCAACTACTTTTTCTATGAGCTTGGCTGGCTTTTTTCACAGGTAGGAGAGACTTATGTGGAGTCTTCCGGTATCAATACACTCCAAAAGTATGCAAAGCTTTATGGACTGGATGAAAAAACAGGTATCGAAACTGTAGAGAGTACGCCGGAAATCGCGGATGCATATCCGATTACGGCAGCGATTGGTCAGAGTAATCACAACTATACGACGATTGCATTATCGCGCTATGTGACGGCAGTTGCGAACTCCGGAACGGTATACAACTATACATTACTAAACAAATTGACCGATGCCGAGGGACATGTTTTAGAAACCTATGCACCGACCGTTCGAAATGAAATGTCTGAGATTTCGAACAGTACGTGGAATGCAATTCACAAAGGAAACCGAATGGTTGTGGAAGATATGTCTGAATTTGATGACTTTTTAGGTGTCGAAGTAGCCGGTAAAACCGGAACTGCACAGCAGGTACAGAACAGACCAAATCATGCGTTATTTGTAGGTTATGCACCCTATCGCAATCCGAGAGTATCGATTGCTACACGTATTGCATACGGTTATACTTCACATAATGCAGCAGCGGTATCTGCAGACATATTCAGATATTATTTCAAGCTGGAATCAGCAGATACATTGATTGACGGAAAGGCTGCGACAGTTGGAAATAATGCAAACTCATTTACAGACTAAAAAAATGTATCAGATATTATATATTGTGCATTGATGGTAAATCATGTTAATATATAGTTGTCAGTCTGTCATTTTGCTGATGTGTTTATCAGCAGACTACAAAATCAATCAAAGAAAGAAGAGAGGCGAAAAACGTGAATTCTCAGCCTGTAGTGTTAAAAAGTTCAAAAAACGGTATCCATTTGATTTTAGACGACAAATTACCGTTTGATGAACTGCTGGATGAAATAAAAAAGAAATTTATTGATTCAGAAAAATTCTTTAAAGATGCGCGAATTGCGATTTCTTTCGAAGGGCGTGAATTGAATCAACAGGAACAATTTGAGATTATAGAGATGATTCGTCAATATACGACGATTACGATTATCTGCATTTTAGATTATGACGAATTGATGGATGAAGTGATTCAGCGTCGTATGAATGTATATGAGGAAGAGCATTCACCTCAGACCGGTCATTTTTATAAAGGCACCTTACGCTCCGGACAGCAAATAGAGTCCGAGACAAGTATGGTGATTCTCGGCGATGTAAATCCCGGTGCAAAGGTTGTCGCAAAAGGAAATATCGTGATTCTGGGAGCGTTAAAGGGGATTGCCTATGCAGGAGCTGACGGTGATGCGAGTTGCTTTGTAGCAGCGCTTGAGATGGACCCTGTTCAGATAAAAATCGGAGATCATATCGGACGCGCTGCAGACAAAAAGGAAACCGGGCGCGGACTTCGCAGAAAGCCCAAGGTAGAGACACCGGTGCCGCAAATTGCGACCGTATATGAACAGCAGATTCTGATTGAGCCGATTTCATCGGGCTTGTTTAAGAATATATTGTAATAAAGTATGCAACAAGAGTTGCATAAGAATTCAGGAGGACACAGAGTATGAGTGAGGTTATTGTAATTACATCAGGAAAAGGCGGTGTCGGCAAGACAACGACTACAGCAAATGTCGGCACCGGATTAGCACAGCTTGATAAAAAAGTAGTATTGATTGACACAGATATCGGACTTCGTAACTTAGATGTTGTTATGGGTCTGGAGAATCGTATTGTATACAATCTGGTAGATGTTGTAGAAGGAAATTGCCGCATCAAGCAGGCGCTGATCAAGGACAAAAAGTATCCGAATCTTTTCCTGTTGCCCTCCGCACAGACAAGAGATAAATCTTCCGTAAATCCGGAGCAAATGAAAAAATTGATCGATGACTTGCGTGCAGACTTTGATTATATTTTATTGGATTGTCCGGCAGGTATTGAGCAGGGATTTCAGAATGCAATCGCAGGAGCAGATCGTGCGTTAGTCGTAACGACACCGGAAGTATCTGCCATCCGCGATGCAGATCGCATCATCGGTTTGTTAGAGGCAAACGAAATCGGAAAGACAGAGTTGATTGTAAACCGTTTGCGTATGGACATGGTAAAGCGCGGAGATATGATGTCTGTAGACGATGTTTGTGAGATTTTGTCGATTGATTTAATCGGTGCGGTACCTGATGATGAGCAGATTGTTATTTCAACAAATCAGGGTGAGCCACTGGTAGGCTCTGCTTCTTTGGCAGGAAGAGCATATCAGAATATTTGTCGCAGGATTGTAGGCGAAGAAGTACCTTATTTAGATTTAAATGTGAAAGAAGGATTTTTCTCCAAACTTGCTGGTGTTTTTAAGAAATAACAGGGGGATACATACATGGGATTAATGGATTTTTTTAAGAAAAAAAATTCCGGTGATGTTGCCAAAGATCGATTGAAGCTCTTGTTGGTTTCCGATCGTGCGAATTGTTCGCCGGATGTGATGGAAGCGATTAAAAATGATATTATACAGGTGATTTCCAAATATATGGAAATTGATTCGGATGGCTTAGATATTCAGATTACCCAGACAGAATCCGAAAGCACAAATGGTTCGGTTCCGGCCCTGTATGCAAATATTCCGATTAAGGACTTGAAGCATTCATGTTAAAACGTTATTCGATTCGTAACTATAATTTCAGATTGATCATTTATCTGATTGCACTGACGGTACTTGGTATACTGGTAATAGGCAGCGCAAAAGAAGGAAACAATCAGACCAAACAGATTTTAGGTCTGGTTTTAGGACTTGCATCAATGATAGCAGTATCCCTCATTGATTATTCCTTTATTTTACGTTTTGTTTGGATTTTCTATGCAGTAGATATCGCGATTCTGACAGCGGTCATTGCGGGTTTCGGAGAGGACAGTCATGGTGCGACACGCTGGATTGAAATTGCAGGTATTCAGTATCAGCCGTCAGAAATGTCAAAAATTATTCTTATTTTGTTTTTTGCAGCATTTTTACAAAAAAACAGAGAAAAGATAAATACACTGAAAATATTAGTGGCATATGCTGTTTTAGCAGGAATACCATTGTTTCTTGTATTAGAAGAGCCGGATTTGTCTACAACAATAGTAACGGCACTTATTTGTTTAGCACTCTTGTTTATCGGAGGATTAAGCTATAAAATAGTGTTAGGCGGTTTGGCAGTTGCAATACCCAGCTTTTTTGTGGTGTTATATATGATTGCATCGAATCCGGGCGAACCAAATGCACTGGAAGGTTACCAAAATATTCGTATTTTGGCATGGCTGTATCCGGAGCTTTATCCGCAACAGGCGCTACAGACCCAGAATTCCATTATGGCGATTGGTTCCGGGCAGTTAGGCGGAAAAGGACTCTATAATACAGATGTAACATCTATAAAAAGTGGTGGTTTTATTTCAGAAGCACATACCGATTTTATTTTCACAGTTGTAGGAGAAGAGCTGGGATTTATCGGGTCTGCTTTGATTGTGATTCTGATGCTTCTTATTGCAGTGGAATGCCTGTTGATTGCAGGTAAGGCAAAGGATTTATCCGGGAAGCTGATTTGCTGCGGTATGGCATCACTGATTGCTTTTCAATCATTTGTAAATATCTGTGTTGTGACCGGACTGTTTCCAAATACCGGTGTCACGCTTCCTTTCGTCAGCTATGGTCTGACGTCACTGGTTACGAACTTTGCCGGTATGGGATTTGTATTAAATGTCGGATTACAACCTAGAAAATATGGAACGGGGGAAATTACATGAACGTAGGACTGATTGCACATGATGCAAAAAAGAAACTGATGCAAAATTTTTGTATCGCATATCGTGGAATCTTAAATAAACATACACTGTATGCGACCGGTACGACCGGCCGTCTCATCGAAGAAGTGGCTAATTTAAGTGTCCATAAATATCTTGCAGGTGCGCTGGGGGGCGCGCAGCAGATGTGTGCACAAATCGAAAATAACGAATTAGATTTGATTATATTTTTACGGGAGCCGGTGTCACCGCGTTCTCATGAGCCGGATGTAAATAATGTTGTGCGTCTCTGTGATACGCATAATATTCCTTTGGCAACGAACCTTGCGACAGCGGAATTATTGATCCGCGCACTGGACAGAGGAGATTTGGATTGGCGTGAAATGTACAAGTAAACGGTTTGTTTCCTGCTTGCTCGCTACGATGCTGTTATGTTGTGGCTGCGGGAAAGATGTTGAGATAAAAGATCCATATGATATTTCAGATTCTGCGACGAATGCGCAGGACGAAGCAGTGACAGAATTTACGGGTTCTTCTGCAGAGCTTCACTATTTTGCAGAAAACCTGTGTGTCGCACCGATTGAGCAGACATCTTCAGAATCGGTGACAGATGAAGTCGTACAGGCAATGGGTGTATTTTTACCTACAGATAAGACGATTTCTTATCAGAAAAATATCTATGATAAGATGTATCCGGCGAGTACGACCAAGATTTTGACTGCTTATCTGGCGATTACATTGGCGAATCCGGATGATATTGTGACCATTAGTGCACATGCGACGGATCAGGCAAGCGATTCATCCGTCTGCGGACTTCAGACCGGAGATCAGATTAAGATGTCTGATTTATTGTACGGTTTGATGTTAAAGAGTGGAAATGACGCGGCCATTGCAATCGCAGAGCATATTTCCGGAAGCGAAGAGGCATTTGCAGAATTGATGAATGAGACAGCGCGTTCTTTCGGAGCGACGAATTCACATTTTGTCAATCCAAACGGACTGCATGATGAGCAGCACTATACGTGTGTATACGATTTATATCTCATTTTTGCAAAAGCAATCGAACTGGAAGATTTTCTGAAGCTGATACAGACGACAAGCTATACGGTCTATTATACGGATGCAAATGGCGGTCCGGTGAGCCAGTCCTGGCGAAATACGAACAAGTATCTGAACGGAGAAGTATCGCAGCCGGATGGCGTGACAGTGCTGGGCGGAAAGACCGGTACGACAAACGCAGCAGGCTACTGTCTGGTGTTGTTATCACAGAACGATAAAAAAGAACCGGTAATATCGATGATCTTAAAATCAGACGGTCGTAGCAATCTGTATTATGTTATGAATCAGGTACTTGGAAATTTTGCAAAATAGAGTTGTATTTTATTATAAAGTATTCTATAATTTATTATATAAAGAGCACAACCGTAATTGAATTTTACATATGATATTTGCAAAAAATCAAAATTATCAGATTTTAATTCAGATTTACATATGGGGGAACGGATGTGTAGTATTTAAAATCAGGAGGAGAAAGCGATGGTTGAAATAATTGCTGGCGAAAAAGGTAAAGGTAAGACAAAATATTTATTAGATAAGGTAAATGATTCAGTGAAATCTGCATCTGGTAATATTGTATATTTGGATAAGAGCCAGAAGCATATGTATGAATTGAATAATAAAGTACGTTTGATTAATGTTACAGATTTTCCGGTTGCAAACTGTGATGAGTTTCTTGGATTTATCTGTGGAATCGTTTCACAGGACAACGACTTACAGGAGATGTATTTAGACAGTTTCCTTACAATTGCAGGTATTGAAGAAGGACAGTTGAATCATGCGATTGAGAAGCTGGACATTATCAGTGAGAAGTATAATGTAAAATTCGTTTTAAGTGTATCTAGAAATGAAGCAGATCTTCCGGAGTGTGCGAAGGCAAAAATCATTGTATCTCTTTAATCATTTTGTATTAAATTTTTTGAGTTGAAATATAAGGTGCCTTTTATCAGGCACCTTATTTCATGTAATCGGAAATTCCGATTATCCGATGGAGCGGATGCGACCATATGCGCTGATGAGATACAATCCTGCGATACCGACCAGTGCATAGACAATACGTGAAAGCCATGACATATTTCCAAAAAGAAATGCGACCAGATCAAACTGGAAAAATCCAATCAGTCCCCAGTTTACAGCACCAATAATTACAAGGGTTAGCAGTGCATAATCCCAGATTTTTGAATTCATAGTTTAAACCTCCTTTTTATGATTAGTATGTCTTATGAAATAGAAATTATACGACAGATTCAGATTCGTATTCTGGAGTAGTCTGTTATAGGAAATTGGAAAAATGAAAAAAAACAGTAAAATTGTAAAATATCCGAAAACGCTAAATGTGAATATTGGAGTAATATTTTTTTCACTTATATTTATATACCTGATATTTAATGTCTATACTTATGTGACGGCAAAGCATGTTGCATATTATGAAGTGGACGAGGGAAGTATACGTGTTCAGACTTCCTACAAAGGAATTGCATTGCGCGAAGAAAAAGTCGTTTACGCAGCAAATAGCGGATATGTAAATTATTATTTAAAAGATAATACACGTGCAAAAAAAGATTTGCTGATTTGCTCTGTAGACGAGAATGGTGATATTTCGAATCAAATATCAAATGCCGGAAGTGGCGAACAGAGCTTGTCTGATGAGGCATATCATGGTCTTGTAGAAAAAATGAAAGATTACAGCAATTCCTATCAACCGATGATGTATTATGACAGCTATACCTTTAAGGAAGATTTGCAGGCGGAATTGATGGAAGCTGTAAATCTCAGCGCACTTAATTCTATGTCAGAATATGCCAAAGGAGCAGAGGCTGACCAGACCTTTCATCGTGTCAATGCCATGTGTCCGGGCATCGTATCCTATTATTTTGACGGTTACGAAAGTGTCACAGCAGAGAACTTCACAGAAGGAATGTTGGATGAATCCGGCTATGAGAAAGACAATCGCAAAGCTGCTTCACATATCGAGGCAGGAGAACCGTTGTTTAAGCTGATCACAGCAGAAAACTGGCAAATCGTAGTAGAAATTGGTGAAGAATTAAAAAAGATTCTCGCAGAGGATTCTGTCATTAAAGTAAAGTTTAAATCAGATGAGACAACTGCGTGGGCGACATATGAGATTCAAACACGTGGTGATAAACATTTCCTGATTTTAAGTTTTACCAATTCTGTGATACGCTATGCATCTGAGCGGTTCATAGACATTGAATTGATGCTCACAAAACAGGAAGGGTTGAAAATTCCAAATCAGTCGATTGTGACGAAAGAATTTTTCATTGTTCCGCAGTCGTATTTTACAAAAGGTGGAAATACGAATTCGTTAGGCGTTCTTATAGAGATGACGGATGACACCGGACAAAAAATACAAAAGTTTGTCGCAACGGATATTTATGATTCGACGGAAGAAAGCTACTATGTGAATGAGGAAGACTTGCAAAAGGGTACAAAAATCATTTCTCCATCCGGCGGAGAGCCGTTTGTCATTCGTGACAGCGAACAGCTAAACGGTGTTTACAATATCAATAAGGGTTATACCGTTTTCCGAATCATAGATATTTTATATCAAAATGAAGAATATACCATTATTTCACGAGGAACCGATTATGGTCTGTCACAGTATGACCATATTGCGTTAGACGGTTCTATTGTCGTGGAAAATGAAATTATTAACAAATAAACAGACAGGAGATTAGATTTATGATAAAAGAACAGTTTGAACTTGTAGAGAAAAAAGTAGCCGATGCATGTACGCGTGCAGGAAGAGCACGGGAAGAAGTCACCTTGATAGCTGTCAGCAAGACAAAACCGATTGAGATGCTGCAGGAAGCATACGATGCAGGCGCACGTGATTTCGGAGAAAATAAAGTACAGGAGATTTGTGAAAAGCATGAATCATTGCCGCAAGATATGAAATGGCATATGATTGGCCATTTACAGCGCAATAAAGTGCGTCAGGTGATCGACAAAGTAGCACTCATTCATTCGGTAGATTCCTATCGTCTGGCACAGGAAATTAGCGTACAGGCGCAGAAAAAAGGAATTACCATGCCTATTTTAATAGAAGTAAATATTGCGCAGGAAGAAAGCAAATTCGGTATTTCTGCGGAAGATACGATACAGTTGGTAGAAGAGGTGGCATTACTTCCGAATCTGGCAATTAAAGGCTTGATGACAATTGCACCGATTGTAGAAGATCCGGAAGAAAACCGCATGTATTTCCGGCAAATCAAGCAATTATCTGTTGACATAAAAAACAAAAACATTGATAATGTAACTATGGATATTTTGTCCATGGGAATGACAGGTGATTATGAGGTCGCAATTGAAGAAGGAGCGACGATGGTTCGTGTTGGAACCGGTATTTTTGGTGCTCGTAATTATGGAACAAAATAAGAATGACAGATAGCTATAGAAGCAGATAGGAGCGATAAATCATGAGTGTATTTGATGGTTTTTTAAATATGATGCGTCTGGGACCGGACGATGATGATGATTTTTATGATGATGGATATGAAGATTCGGTAGAAGAAGTACAAAAAACGCCTGCTCGCAAGCAGCCGGCTGCGACAGTTCCTGAGTTTTCAGAGCCGGAACCGATTGCAGATCGCAGACCGAAAGAAAAGCCCCAAAGCAAGATTACACCGATGCGTAGTTCGTCAAGACGTGCACAGCTTGCCAGCGGAATGGAAGTTTGTGTCATTAAACCGACTTCCTTTGATGAATCACGCGAAATTACAGAGACGTTACTGGCAAATCGTACCGTTGTCTTGAATGTAGAAGGACTGGATGTGGATATTGCGCAAAGAATCATAGACTTTGCTTCCGGTTCCTGCTTTGCAATAAACGGAAATTTGCAGAAAATTTCGAATTATATATTTATTATCACACCGGAAAATGTAGATATTTCCGGCGATTTTCAGTCGTTTATGGATAGTTTTGACATGTCCGGAATCTAAGGAGAAAGCAGAATAATTGTTATGAATGAAGAAGAACGATATCTCTGCAAACGTTTTATAGACTTATCCAGACAGGCAAATCGAAAAGGAATTGTTTTGTTTAGTGATTTCTTATCACTCGGTGAACAGAACATCCTACAACAGAACAGACAACTGCTGGAGTCTGAATACCAGATGTCCGGCGGATATCAATGTGCAGAGCGTCAGATGGTAGCCTTTATCCCTGATGCTCTCTTTTATGAGTGGACTTATCCGTTTGTTTGCGTCAAAATACGTCCGACCTATCCCAAATTTGCAGAGAAACTGACACACCGGGATGTATTAGGGGCATTGATGAGCCTTGGAATCGAACGAGCAAAAATCGGCGATATTATCGTGAATGCTCAGACGATGTTTTTCTTTGCAAAAGAAGAAATCACATCTTATATTGTAGAATCACTGACATCTATTCGCCATACGGTTGTTACACTCGAAATCGAAACCGAACAACAGATCGCGTATGAACCGACTTATATAGAGGAAGTAGCTGTTGTTTCATCGATTCGCTTGGATGCAGTCATTGCAGCAATCTGTAAAACATCACGTTCGATTTCTCTTCGGATGATACAAGAAGGAAAAATATTTGTAAACGGAACCGAATGTTTACATAACACATATTATTGTAAACCTGATGATATTTTGTCAATACGTGGCTACGGAAAAGTTCGATTCGGAGAAACGATTGGCGTTACGAAAAAAGATCGTATACGTTTTTCCTATCAACGTTATCAATGAGAAAACGTAATCTGATAAAAATAAGGAGTTCAAAAATGAGAAAAGAACAAATTGTACACTATGAAGGCGTACCTTGCTACAAAATAAGCTTAAATGAAAGCTTTTCACAGTTATCCGATGACTTAAATGATGCGATCGGAACTGATTTTACCAAGAAAGTTTGCATTGTATCGGATTCAAACGTGGCAAAAATATACAGTAAAAAAATAGCTGATATTTTACATGAACAGTATGAAGCGGTTTTTTGTTTCACTTTTGAAGCTGGCGAGCACAGTAAAAACATGGATATTGTACAAAAATTATATGAATACTTAATAATTAACAAATTTGACCGGCATGATTTCCTGATTG
>JAGAOE010000227.1 GCA_017623885.1 Eubacterium sp.
ACACAACGAAAAGAAGCGGACACCGTTCAGATTCTCTCCGGCGTCTTTGAAGGAAAAACAACCGGAACGCCGATTTCTCTCGCTGTCATTAATACCGATCAGCGCTCTCGCGACTACGGCGATATCGCTACTTATTATCGCCCCGGACATGCGGACTACACCTTTGATCAAAAATATGGTTTCCGCGATTATCGCGGCGGCGGACGTTCTTCCGGTCGTGAGACCATCGGTCGTGTGGCAGCAGGTGCGATTGCCGCAAAGCTGCTCGCTTCGCTCGGCATTGAAGTTCATGCCTATGCGACTGCCATCGGGCCGGTACGCATCAATGATTCCCGCTTTGATCTTTCACAGGCACAGAAAAATCCGGTCGGTATGCCGGATGCAATCGCTGCTGACGAAGCACAGAAATATTTGGACACATGCATGAAAAATCAGGATTCCTGCGGCGGTATCATCGAATGCTGCATTACAGGTATGCCCGCCGGAATCGGCGATCCGGTCTTTGACAAGCTGGATGCAAATCTGGCAAAAGCGATGCTGTCTATCGGAAGCGTCAAAGGCTTTGAAATCGGCGACGGATTTGCTGTCGCACAAGCACGTGGCAGTGAGAACAACGATTCTTTCATCATGTCAAATGGTACGGTCGCCAAATCGACCAATCACGCCGGCGGTATTCTCGGCGGCATGAGCGACGGCTCACCGATTGTCTTTCGTGTGGCAGTCAAGCCGACACCGTCCATCAGTCAGACACAGCATACCGTCAATCAGTCCGGTGAGGAAATCGACATCGCAATCAAAGGTCGTCATGACCCCATTATCGTACCGCGTGCCATCGTCGTTGTTGAGACAATGGCGGCTGTCACCATCCTGGATTTATTACTCGCAAACATGAGTGCAAAATTAGAATCAATTCAGACCATTTACCAAAAATAAATTGATGATTCCTACGAAACAAAAATCACCCGATACAGAAAACTTTTGAAATTACGTTTTCCGTATCGGGTGGTTTTACATATTCGTCTTAATTTTTATATTGCTTTAAACTTCGAGATTTCATCTCTTAATGAGTTCGCCACATTATCATTCATGGATGTGTACTGTCCGATCTGTGTCATATGCTCTGTCAGCTCACGAATCGCATTCGTCAATACGCCGACACTCTCATTCTCCTGCAATGCCTCACCGGACATCGTATTCAATCTTTCATCCATCCGCTGTGTCGCTTCTACAAAGAACGCAGCCTTGTCATTGAATGCATTCATCATTTCTTCTACGTTATCCGCATCTCTGAGATAATCTGCTGCTGCCGTAACAAATTCATCATAATCTTTTGAAACATTTGTCGATACAAACTCAAGCAGTTTTTCGGATGCCTCTGCCAGACTTCTGACAGAACCAGTCACCTCATTGCTGATTTCCTGAATGCTGTTTGCTGTATTGCGGCTGTTATCTGCCAGCAATCGAATCTCATCGGCAACTACCGCAAATCCCTTTCCGGCTTCTCCGGCACGTGCTGCCTCTATCGATGCATTTAACGCCAATAAATTCGTCTGACTTGCAATCGAAAGAATCTCATCCGTAAGCTGCTGAATCGCATCTACACTCTTACTGCTCTCTACGGATGCCTCTAAATCATCTCGCAACAACGTCGTAATCGAATTTGATTTTTCTTTGCTGCCCGCAGCAAGCTCGCGCACATGATCCGCACGGTATTTCATCTCTTCGGAGTACGCCTTACCTTTGATGGCCGCATCTGACATCGATTGGCTGTCACAATTTAATGTGCTCATATCAGACATAATCGTATCAATCGAGTCTACAAACGACTGAATCTGCATACTCAATTCGCTGGCGCGTTCCTCAATCACTCCTGCATCATTTGTGGAGCTGGATACACGAGAAGAAATATTACCGGAAGACATGTCCAAAGAACCTGCATGTGTCTTGATCTGTTTGATAATCATCTGCAACTTATCCATATATAAGTTAATGCCATTGACCATACTACCAATTTCATCCACTTTGTTCGTTACAATTCGATTACCCAGATCGCCTTCGTTATTTTCCAATTGCTCTGTCAGTTCGTCTAACTGGTTCGTTACATTTTTTAACGGCTTCGTCACACATCTGTAAGCCACCAGAATCGAAACAACCACCATCGATAACTGGAAACTGGAAAAAAGTCCATTCGTTGATAAGGCTTCTGTTATTCCGTTTGCTGTCTCTGTCGCGATTTCCTTCACAGCTGCCTCATCCATTTCCCCGCTTGCTAACGTCTCCATCGCTGCTCTGGCATCCTGCATGCTGCCAATTACAAACATATTAACCGAAATCGTCAATATGAAAATAACGATTAACGGCAGCATAATTTTGAAAGTAATACTTTTTCTCATAGTTTTCCTCGTTCTTTCGTTACATTTTTTCAATATTATACAAAAAAATGCAACAAATGACAAGTTTCTATGTAAGAACAATACAAAAAAATATACTATTTCATCTTTACAGTCTCTTTCATTGCTACCGAGCAGGCGATATCACCCACAACGTTACAACAGGTCGCACCCATATCACACAAAGTATTGATACTGATATAGACACCCATCACTCCGGTCGGAAGTCCTGCGATCGCTGCCAGTGCAGCAAAAGATGCAATCGCACCGCCGGGCACACCGGGTGTACCGACACTCAACAACGTATTTGACAACAATACGACTGCGAGCAATCCGATATTCACCTCTACATTACATGCATTTGCAAAAAATACGATCATAAAAGACATCAAAATCGAAACAGCATCCATATTGATGGTCGCACCGAGCGGCAACGCCAAAGAAGAAATCTCATTCGGCACTTCCAACTCATCTGCACATTTTTTACTAATCGGCAATGTCGCAGAGCTGGAGCATGTACCGAACGCATTGAGTGCTGCCGGCATAATCGTCACGAAAAACTTTCGGATACTGCACTTTCCGATAGCCTTTACAACAAAACCATACATAATAAACAAATAGCCAAACATTGCCAAATATAATGCGATTAACACTTTTCCCAATGCAACAATTGTTTCTACTCCGTTTGTGTAGATTACACCTGCAATCGAGCAAAATACTCCAATCGGTGTGAAATACATCACCACGCCAATGATTTTGATAGAAATCTCATTCATCGCTTCTGCCAAATCCACAACAGGCTTTGCTTTCTCACCCAGTGATAAACAGGTAATACCGATAATAATCGCAAATACGAGTACCTGAAGCATATTTCCCTCTGCAAAAGAAGCGACCGGGTTTGCAGGAATCAATGACTGAACCGTATCCAACAGACTCGTAAACGGTGTCGCCTCCACATTCGACTCCATCATCTCAATCTGAACACCCTCGCCCAGACGCAACGCCTTCGGCAAAAACAATCCAATCAAGCTCGCAATCAACGTCGTGATAACGAAATACAATACGCTTTGTCCACCGATTTTTCCGGTCTCGGAAACACTTCCGATTCCCTTGATTCCTACGATTAAAGAGCAGAACACCAACGGATAAATCATCATGCGCAGTGCATTCATATACAAGTTTGTAATCAGCGTAATCACCGGGAGCATCCATTCAAATCTTCCGGGCATCACCAGTCCAAATACAATTCCAAGTATCAGACCGCTAAAAATCGCCGCCGTAATCCGCAAAGAACTTGCTTTTTTCTTTTGTGACATTTTCATTTCCTCCAAATTTTTTTATTTACTATTCTACCATTCCTTTCCGGTATCTGCAAACTATTTGTCATAGCATCAAAAGCACAACAAAAGTGCTCCAAAAGTCATATCTGACTTTTGGAGCACCCTCTTTACTTCTAACTAATTAATTCAGCAACTATCAGAACTTCCCACCGCCGCCGCCATGCGAGCTGCCGGAAGAAGATCTATGTACACTCGAACCATTGTTGTCTGTTTCGATTTTTACTTTTTTCGTGTTTGAATACAGGAACACATCGCTCTGTCCTTTCATTTTCACACTGCCGGGAACGATATATCCGTCTGCATCATGCTGGAATGCAACCGATTTTAACTGGCTCTTCCATACAAGTGTAACGATAAACGCGATGACAAAGCCAATCACCAACGCGAGGAACAAACTCACTACAATTTGTTCTTCCAATCCTAATTCTACATTTCCGTAGACATTTCCGTCTAATGCATCCTGAATCAATCGAGCACTCGTAGAAGCATAGGTAGAAAATGCATCATAATATGCGCCTTCTGACAAGTCAGGCAAAATACATTCTCCTACATACTCAATTCCGACATCCGTAAATGCAGTAATTCCGTAGCCTGACGTAGAAATCCACCAGTCGCGCGTAGACATACATACCAGTAACAGCAATCCATCTTCGCAATAACCGTTATAATCATAATAGTCATCTGCATATTCCATCGGTGTCTTTCCATCCAGCGAATCGACGGTCACTACCACTGCATCCATATTAAAAGAATCTTGAATCACTTGCAGCTCGCTTGCCAGTGCCGCGATCTCATCCTCAGTCATCAGACCGGCTTCATCCACTACTAATGGCGGGTTTTCGCTACTTGTCCCTGCCATCACAGGTACTGCGCTGCTAATCACAACAAATGCAGCCAGCAGCATCGGTAAAACGATATTTTTTAATTTTCTCATCATCTACCCTCCATTACAATATAAGCATTGAAATAATAAATACGATAAGACCGAAGATACCGGTCAGCTTGAAACGCCAAGCGCGCACCAAACCTTTGTCACACGGCAAATCTCCTACCAATTTTCCGGTCTGTCCATTGACTGCAAAGGTATATTTTTTATCTTTCCAGTTTGTATTTAAAATCCACACCGGACACAACGCATATTTTACAACACCATTGTCTGTATGCACATTTGTCATCGTAGGAACAACCGAATCATAGCCCACCGTTGTCTTTCTAAATTCTTCGCTCACGCTTGCCTTGATACGCTCATTTATACGAGCATTTCCCTCATCTACTGCGACATCGTAGCGGTCTGCCAGATAGCCTGCCAGATAGGGTGTCTTGAATTCTACCGCATCTTTGTAATGGAACGGCTCAATCGATTCCATCAAATCGTCCGGCATATTGCTGGAGCCGTCAAACGGAATTCCGCTAAAGGAAATCGAACCGTTTCTTGTCAGCAAGTAATGACTGGTTTTTGTATAACGATATTTGCCACTCGTCCACACCTTTGTGCGCGTCGCATTGTAGCGAATCGATGCATCCGCATCCATATCTACCAGCCAGAACGGTACATAAATTCCTTTGATCTCATCTAAATGATTTTCGTCCTTAAACACCTTCGGTAACAGTTTTTTACCTTTGTAGTGCTCCTTTAACAGTTCTTTTGCCCGCTTTTTATCCACCTTAAACGGAATAATCACATCCGGCTTCAAATCACCTGCCAGATTTCCCTTTACGACAATCGGACTGTCACAATACGGGCAGGAAATCGATGCGGTATTCTCATCACCGATAATCTGTCCGCCACAGGAATTACAGATACAAATCTGCAAGCCTTCTGCCTCATCTGCCTGAAATTCTTCATTGGATGACATCTGAATATTCAAATCATCCGTCACTTCTTCACGTGTCGCTTCCTCACACTGTGCCAGTACATCCACTTCAAACTCGGTATCGCAATACGGGCACTTCACATTCTGACTGCTACTGTTAAATTCCAGTGCACCTCCACAACACGGACACTTATATTCTTGAACGTTTGCCATATATCCTCCTTATCTATGCACGGGGTGTTCCACATTCGCTACAGAATTTACCGGTATTTACTGCACCGCAAGAACATCTCCACTCAGCAGACGGCTTGGGTGCGCCGCATTCTGAACAGAATTTTCCGGTATTTGAAGCTCCGCAAGCACAGTTCCAAGCGCCGGCCGGTGCCTGCGGCTGTACCGGCTGCTGCGGCCGTTGCATCTGCTGCATTTGCTGCATCTGTTGCGCCTGCTGTGCCTGTTGCTGACCCATTGCAAACAGATTCTGCGCATTCATGCCACCGGCATTCATCGCCATATTCATTCCCATAAATCCATTCATTGCTCCGCCTGCATTCGAAGCTGCTGCACGCATCGCATCTGCCTGTGCACTCACCAATGTTGCTGCTGCCATATTCGCATTTTGCATCACCGCAGTGCGCTGCAAATCTTTTATCATCTGTGCATCTTCATCCGGGAGTGTCACAGAACCCAACGCAATACTCACAATCTGAAGACCGCGAAGCTGTGACCACTTGTCTGACAATGCGCTGTTCATCGCCTGCTCTAATTCGGTATTATGCGCTACGATCTGATTCGGACGCAATTCCAGCTCTGACATTCTTCCTAATGCCGGCTGCAATGCACTGATAAATTCTGTCTTTAACTGTCCGTCAATATTTTCTCTGTCATATGCCTGTGTCACATTACCGCATACATTTGTGTAAAACAGCAACGGATCTGAAATGCGATAAGAATACACACCGGAACAACGCAGTGATACATCTACATCCAGACCGATTTTCGAATCTACCACGCGGAACGGCACCGGATTCGGTGTACCGAATTTGTTGCCGATGACTTCTTTTGTATTGATATAGTAAACGCGCTGATCGCTTGCCACCTCTCCGCCAAACGTGAAGCGTTTTCCGATCTCATCAAAGGACTTGCGGATGCTGTCTCCCAAATCGCCACAGAAAACACTCGGCTGCGTCGATGCATCATAAATGAATTCGCCCGGCTCTGCACATACTTCTACGACCTTTCCCTGCTCTACGATCAACATACACTGACCGTCTGCAACAGCGATTACCGAATCAGAGGTGATTACATTTTCATTTCCTTTTGTATTTGAAGAACGCTTGCTCGTTCTCTTTGAACCCTTTACAACCAAGGTATCTGCATCTAACGAATCACAATAAAAAAATTCTTTCCACTGGTCTGCCATTGCTCCGCCTGCAGCACCCATTGCAGCTTTTATTAATCCCATAATATTAGTCCTCCTGTTTTTATGTTTGTAATATTCTGAGCCAACTACATCGCTCTGCCCATTTTTTCTGTCGTTTCGACATTCTTCACTTTATTATCATACAATATCTTTTGTCTATGCGCAATAGTTCTGTTTTTACTCGTTCCAACTCGCTATGTTCTTGCATTTTTAGCTTCTATCCGTTATTCTATTAGTAAAATTTATGCAGTACGTCACCGTACCGATGCTATCTAAATCTTTATGTTTATTTACCATCGGTTATACCACACAAGCAAAGGAGAAAAACATGGTAAAAAGTGTATCGGAATTGATGAACTTCATCAAAGAAAACGGACTTCAAATGATTGATTTTAAAATCGTCGATATCAACGGACAGTATCGTCACGTTACGATTCCTGCAGAACAGTTTAATGAAAGCACTGTGACTGGCGGCATCGGATTCGACGCATCCAATTACGGATACGCCGTAGTGGAAAAAAGTGATATGGTGTTTATTCCTGATTTGGACACCGCACTGGTTGATCCATTCTGCAATATTCCCACATTATCCATTACCGGAAATGCGATGATTATTGATTATCCGGAAAACAAACCGCTCGACCAATATCCGCGAAACATCGTACTGGCAGCCGAGCAGTACATGAAGGATACAGGCATCGCAGATACCATGCTGATCTTACCGGAATTCGAATTTCATCTGTTTGACGAGGCCGGCTGGTGCGTCAGACCGGATCAGATCAGTATGTCTGTAGACGCTTCACAGGCTTACTGGAACAGCGATGTCGAAGGCAAAGGCTGTGTCGTAGCTCATCAGAAAAATTACCACATTGCCAAACCGTTTGACACCTCTTATGAATGCCGTTCAGAAATGTGTCTGGAAATGCAAAAAGCAGGTATTCCGATCAAATATCATCATCCTGAGGTCGGTGCTGCCGGACAGTTTGAAATCGAGCCGATGCTCGGACAGATGTCTAAGATGGCTGATAATACCATGATGATCAAATATATCATCCACAACACCGCTTTAAAATATGGCAAAGTCGCTACTTTCATGCCCAAGCCTGTTTACGGTGAAGCAGGAAACGGTATGCATGTTCACATGTTATTATTAAAAGACGGCGAGCCTGTATTCTCAGATGACAACGGTTACTCACATTTGAGCGAAACTGCACACTATTTCATGGGTGGTCTGTTAAAGCATATCGCTTCTTTATGTGCCCTGACAAATCCCAGCACGAACTCTTTCAAGCGTTTAGTACCCGGATTTGAGGCACCGGTTACGGTCGGCTATGCGACTTCAAACCGCAGTGCGGTGATTCGTATTCCTGCATATGCAAAGACTCCGAAAATGAGACGTTTCGAGCTTCGCAATCCGGATGCAACCTGTAATCCGTATCTGTGCTATGCAGCGATTCTCATGGCAGGTCTCGACGGTGTAAAGAACAAAATCGATCCGCACGCAAATGGCTGGGGACCGTATGACATGAATCTGTACTCTCTGTCAGAAGAAGAAAAAGCAAAGCTGTCTTCTCTCCCGACTTGTCTGGACGATGCATTGGATGCACTTGAAAAAGATCACGACTACCTGACTGCAGGCGGCGTTTTCCCTGAGCATCTCATCAAAAAGTTCATCGAGAACAAGCGTAAGGAATGTGCAGAGATCGCAAAAGTTCCGCATCCGGTAGAATTCGAAAAATACTTTAATCTGTAATTCTACAGAAACCATAGCAACAAGATCTTTTCTATGAAATAAAAAGGACTTGTCCATTATGGACAGGTCCCTTTTCATGTTCAATATTCTGATTGATTACAGCTTGTGAACTGCCACACAGTTCGGCTTGTAGACGTTAATCGGTTTTCCCTGCATGAGAAAATAACGTTCTTCATAGTTCATCTTAAAAATACAAATCTCATTATTCTCGTGATTCAATGTCATGAAATGCTCATTATCAGGGAAGACACGAACCGATTTCGGGAATTCACCACTGATTTTGCTATTGCAGTTTAAGGTCAACAGTCCGGTTTCCTGATCAATGTCATAAATCACTGCTGAATTTACACCGGCATTTACTACAAACAAATGCTTGCCATCCGGTGTGATGGTCATTGCAGTCGCACTGCAGATATCATCATCATGCGGATCTGTAGTCGTAATCTCCTGCAAGAATTCAAATTCAGGTTCACCGTTTTTTTCCTCATAACGATATACATTTACACAATTCATCAATTCACACAAGACATATGCAAATTTTCCGTCATCAGAAAAACGCATACTCTTCGGTGCAGAATCCATTTGACAACGCAAAATGTCCGTATTGTGAATCTGTCCGCTGGGTACATCCATGTGATACAGCTTTACCTGATCCAATCCACCATCAACTGCACATACATATTTCTGGTCCGGTGTCAGACGCACACAGTTTACATGCGGTCTGGAGCTGCGCTCAGCGATGCATCGTCCCATACCCTTGTGGAAAACACCATCTGCAATTCCTTTGATCGCACCACTTTCCGGATTCAAGTGCATAACGGTCACGCGCGCATCGTGATAACCGCCGACAAATAAATACCTGTCGTCTGCAGAAATGTCAACAAAACAGCCTCTCATGCCACCAATCCATGCTTTATTGATAGGCTCCAAATCGCCGTCCTTTAAAATGCGAAAAGACTGTACACCTTCGTCTGCAATCGAATACAAATATTTTCCATTGTTTGAAATCACCAGATAAGATGCATTGTTAATCGGTATCACTTTGCGTTCTACCATTGTTCCGTTTCCTTCATCCAAATCATAGAGATGAATACCTATACTGTTCTCGTGGGTGTAGGTTCCCACATATGCTACATATTTGTCCTTTCCCATTATTCTTCCTCGTCCTTTCTTCGTAAAATATCGTATATATCAAGCGGATAACCCAGATCGATCCACAGCTTTTGCTTCGGATGCGGTGCACTCATCTGGTCTTCTCCATCCTCGTTTACAATCCGCTTTACTTCTACTTCTATATTTTCTCCGTTCGGCTTCATGACTTCAATCATCTCACCGACAGAAAATTTATTTCTCTGTTCAATCTCATACAGACCGTTCTCATTCACAGAACCCACGATACCCAGATACGTGTATTCCTTGATATACGTGTTGCTATCGTAAATCTGTGCTTCCTCTGAAGGTTTTCCGAAGAAAAATCCTGTCGTAAACTGGCGATAGGTACAGTTCGATATCTGATCCAGATACCACGCCATATTCTTGCGATACAGCTCCGGTGACTCCATATAATCATCGATTGCTTTTCGGTAAGTGCGCGCCACCGTCGCTACATACAACGCTGTTTTCATACGCCCTTCGATTTTAAAGCTATCGATTCCCGCATCAATCAGCTCCGGTATATACTCTATCATACATAAGTCTTTCGAATTGAAAATGTACGTTCCACGCTCATTTTCATATACCGGTAAATATTCTCCGGGACGGCTCTCCTCCACAACCGCATATTTCCAACGACACGGATGTGTACATGCCCCCTGATTGGCATCACGCCCGGTGAAATAATTCGATAACAGGCAACGGCCGGAATAAGAAATGCACATCGCACCATGTATAAATGTCTCGATTTCCAGCTCATCCGGGATGTTCGCCCGTATCTCCTTAATCTCTTCCATAGAAAGCTCTCGCGCAGACACGACACGCTTTGCACCCTGCTGCTGCCAGAACTGATAGGTGCCGTAATTTGTATTATTTGCCTGCGTACTCACATGCAGCTCCATATCCGGCAACACCTCACGGGCAATCATAAAAATACCGGGATCTGAAATAATCAACGCATCTACTCCCACCGTCTTCAATTCTTCAAAATATTCCCGCACACCTGCCAAATCTCCGTTATGTGCCAAAATATTTGCAGTCACATATACTTTTACGTCATGTGCATGCGCAAAACGAACGCCTTCACGCATCTCTTCCAACGAAAAATTTTTTGCTTTCGCCCGCAAGCCAAATGCCTCGCCGCCAATATACACGGCATCGGCACCAAACATGACCGCAATCTTTAACACCTCCAGACTGCTCGCCGGGACCAAAAGCTCAGGTACTTTTCTCATACTCTTTTCTCCAATCAACTGTTGCCTAATTTTACACTGACTGCTGCACCATCACCGACCGGCAGTACGGTCGTCACCAATTGCTCGTGATGCGTCAGTGTATATAAATAATCGCGCATGCGTTTGTGAATCGTGCGATTTCTTCTCGTCACTGCAAAACGCGATTCGATGATATCTCCGTCAAACAAGACATTGTCACTCAGCAGCAAGCCGTCATCGACCAGTAACTCCACCGCCGTCGGCAGCAACAGGGGATACTGTCCTTTCGCCGCATCCATAAAAATCCAATCATATCGCTCGCCTTGTGCCAGGAGCTGCGGTAAAACCTCTCCTGCATCTCCTTCAATCAGCGTAATCTGCTGTTCTCTTCCGGCACGTCGGAAGTTTTCCCGTGCCACCGGTATACGCGGCGGCCAGTTTTCAATCGTTGTAATCGTCGCTTCTACCGGATTATTTTCTGCCATTAAAAGTGCTGAAAAACCAATCGCACAGCCCACTTCCAATATCCGCTGCGGCTTTTTTACCGCCAGCAGGAATTTCAAAAAAACCTGCATGTCCTTTCGAATGATTGGCACCTCATCTGCCAAGGCTTCCATCTCTATCTGATTCAGCAGCTCACTATTTCCGCGATCCAGAGAATTCAGATAAGTCAATAATCTCTCATCCAGAATCATTTTTCTGCCTCTTCTATCTATTCTTCCTTCGGCGGCGTCATCGCTGCCATCAGTTCGCGCGCTGCCATCGCAGTGCTGACCTTATAAGAGCCGGGCTGTGGTTTATATCATGATAGCTTTTCCTGTAACAGAAATAGATATGCATCACGCACCAGTCCTTTCTCTACCATCAGCTCTGCCAGCTCCATTTGATCCATATCCTCTGTAATCTGTACCAGCATCTCTGTACCGTCCTGCGCAGAAATCGGTGGTTCTGTATATACACGGTAGCCAAAATCATAACACTTTAGCCCTACCTGATACAAACCGCAAACAACTAACAGACAAAAAAGCACGGTTATGCTGATACTGAGGATACGAAGTACTACTTTACTCATAGGAACACCCTCCGCTCAGTTTTCCTGCAAAAAATCCGTATTGAAATCCAAATTTTGCAAAATCGTCCAATTCACCTGCTGAAACAGTCTGCACACTGCCAGTTCTGCTGCAAGAAATTCCTGCACATACGGATTTTCTCGAAAATCTGTATACTGCTCATCCATCAAATCTACTTTATTAAACAAATCTGTCGAGCCATTTACCTGCTGCGTAAACCAGTTCATTCGGAACTCATCTATTTTTTGCTGTAAACCGGAAAACTCTGCCACTTTTGCTTCTGCCCGTTGAAAACGAACATATTCTTCACTGTTTTTCATTGCCGATACGAGCTGCTCCAAAGCATGCTCCATCTGTATACCCTTTGTATTTTGCATCATATCCTATTTACACTTCCATGATAATCGGAATAATCATAGGTCTTCGTTTTGTCTCTTTCCAGACAAAACTACTCAGTGCATCCTTGATCTCCTGTTTAATTTTTCCCCAGTCTGTCACACCATTGTCCATCAAATGCTCCATCGTGCTGTTCAATAATGCCTGTGCATCATCCATCAAATCACCGGCATCACGCACATAGACGAATCCGCGTGATACGATATCCGGTCCTGCCAGCACCTGACCGGAGCCACCCTCCAGCGTCAGTACGACAACTATGATACCTTCTTCTGCCAGAATCCGTCGATCGCGCAATACGATATTGCCAACGTCTCCGACACCCAGACCGTCTACCATGACATCTCCGACATGCACTTTTCCGTTTACCCGTGCACTGCTGTCATCCAATTCCAATACATCGCCGGAATTGATCAGGAACACATTCTCTTTTTCCATGCCAAGTTCCTGTGCGATTTTTGCCTGCGCCTTGCGATGCTTATACTCTCCGTGAATCGGTATCGCATACTTCGGACGCACCAAAGAATAAATCAATTTTATATCTTCCTGACACGCATGTCCGGAAACATGCACATCCTGGAAAATCACCTCTGCACCTTTGCGTGACAAATCGTTGATAACCTTTGACACGGCTTTTTCGTTTCCGGGAATCGGATTGGAGCTAAAGACAATCGTGTCATTCGGACGGATACTCACCTTACGGTGTGTTCCATTCGCCATGCGCGACAGCGCCGCCATCGACTCGCCCTGACTACCGGTCGTAATCAACACCGTCTTCTCCGGCGGATAATTCTTCAAATGCTCGATATCTACAAGTGTATTGTCCGGAATACTGATATAACCCAGCTCAGTCGCTGTGGAAATAATATTCACCATACTCCGACCTTCTACGACTACTTTTCTTCCGTATTTGTATGCCTGATTAATAATCTGCTGTACACGGTCTACGTTCGACGCAAACGTTGCGACAATGATACGATTATTCTGATGTTCTTCAAAAATGCTTTCCAGTGCTCTTCCCACAGTCTTTTCTGACATGGTAAAGCCCGGACGCTCTGCATTCGTGCTATCGCACATGAGTGCAAGCACACCTTTTTTTCCAATCTCGCCGAAACGCTGTAAATCAATCGCGTCTCCGAATACCGGTGTATAATCCACCTTAAAGTCACCGGTGTGTACCACGATGCCTGCCGGTGAATAAATCGCCAATGCAGCCGCATCCTGTATACTGTGATTTGTCTTTATAAATTCTACACGAAAACAGCCCGCATTGATGTGCTGACCGTATTTCACAATCTTTCTTTTTACTTTACGAATCAATTCATGTTCTTCTAATTTATGATCAATAATACCGATTGTCAGTTTTGTCGCATAAATCGGCACATTTATCTCACGCAAAATATACGGCAATGCGCCAATATGGTCCTCATGTCCGTGCGTAATAAAAAAGCCCTTGACCTTATCCAGATTCTCCTTCAAATATGTCACATCAGGAATAACCAGATCGATTCCGAGCATGTCATCTTCCGGGAAAGACAGCCCGCAGTCTACTACGATAATACTGTCGTCATACTCAAACGCAGTAATATTCATACCAATCTGCTCTAATCCTCCAAGCGGAATGACTTTCAACTTCTTATTCTGTTTTTCTTTCTTCAAATGAAACCTCCTATTTTTTTGGATACACGACCCGCACAGGTGTCTGTCAGATGTCTCTGAAAATGCTGATTGATTCAGCATTTCCACAGATTTAAACGATCTCCACGTCCTCCATCATCTCAGCAAACACTTTTGCGAGTGCATTTAATTCTGTCTCATCTTCTACCATGTCATAGGTAGATTCTCCGTCTGACTCGATGGATTCCTTCATGATATAACAATCACAATCTCCATCTTCATCCTCCGTCACCAAAATATAATTATATCCATTTATTTTTGTTTGTTCTAATACGTAAAATTCTACGGTTTCCCCATCTATCGGGTCTGTAAATACAACCTTTTCCATCGTGTCCTCCACGCCATATTCTAAGTCTGTAACACATGACGACTCCATCTGTCCGAAAAATACTATTCATCTCTTTCCTCTGCCGCCATCACATCATTCGCTGCTTCCGTGCGCATTTCTTTCGCCGCCATATAGCCCTGCAAAATAAAAATCGCTGCAATCTCATCTACATGTTCTTTTCGCTGCACATAATCCAGTCCTGCCTCCATCATGGAACGATCTGCTGCGACAGTCGTCAGTCGCTCATCCCACAACGCCACCGGCAAACCGGTACGCTTTTCCAACAATTCTTTAAATTCCTTTGTCTTCTCGCAGCGCTCGCCTTCTGTACCGTTCATATTCTTCGGATATCCCAATACCAGCTCTGTCACTTCGTATTGCTCTACCAGCTCCTGAATACGCGCCAATGTCTGCCGTAATTTGTTCGGTGATTTGCGGCGCACAATCTCTACCCCCTGTGCAGTAATACCAAGCGGGTCACTGACTGCAACGCCTACGGTCTTCGAGCCAAAGTCTAATCCCATGATTCGCATTTCGTCACCTATTTTACAAAATTCTTTTTAATATAATCTGCAAGCAATTCCTCTACCAGCTCATCACGCTCTACCTTCATAATGAGACTTCGCGCATTGTTATGACTGGTAATATAGGTCGGATCTCCGGACATAATATAGCCCACGATCTGATTTAACGGATTATATCCTTTTTCTGACAGAGAGCGATAAACAATATCTAATACATCTTTTACCTGTATCTCCGGTTCTTTTTCCACTTTAAAAAATTGTGTCTGATTCTTATCCTGCATAATTTCACGTCCTTATCACTGCGCATTTTTCTTCATTTCTTCGCGCCATCTTTTGTGCTTTTAACAAAAGCATGTTCTGTATTATTTTAATATAGATACAAGAAAAATTCAACTGTTATATTGTTCTCCATGAACATCAAACGAATACAATCCATCGGCAACCGCATCTCCTACCATGCCCTTACAAAGCAGATTCACATATTCTTCTTCTCTCTGTCCGGGTAAAAGCTCCATCGCAAGTTTGACATATTCCGGCGTATACCCTGTCATATATTTTTTCTCATTTATCTGTTGCATTTCTTCAAACAACACGACCTGCTCTTTTTGTCTGTAAAAACTACGGAATTCCTCTGACTGACGTTTTTCCATTTCCAAAAGCTGCGCACTCCGCTCTTTTTTCACAGGCTCCGGAATCTGGTTCGGCATCCGCTCCGCACGCGTTCCGTGTCTCTTTGAATACTGAAAAATATGCATTTCGTAAAAACTGATTTTCTCTAAAAACGCTTTTGTCTGCGCAAACTCTTCCTCTGTTTCTCCCGGAAAACCTACAATCACATCTGTCGTTATCGCCGGATGCTCATATGCTTCACGCAGGAGTTCGCAGCTATGCGCATACTCTGCTGTCGTGTACTTCCGGTTCATGCGAAGAAGTGTCGCATCACATCCGCTCTGAAGCGAAAGATGAAAATGCGGACACACCTTCGGCAAGCATTTCAGACGTTCTACAAACTGCTCTGTAATAATGCGCGGCTCCAAAGAACCGAGACGGATGCGCTTGATTCCCGGTATCTCATGCACCATCTGAATCAGCTCCAACAGGCCGAAAGACTCGCCCGCACCATAAGAGCTCAGATGGATTCCCGTCAGCACGATTTCCTGATAGCCTTTCTGTGCCAATGCACAGGCTTCTTCATAGACCTGCTGCGGTGCACGGCTGCGCACTCGTCCGCGCGCATACGGAATAATACAATAGCTACAAAACTGATTACATCCGTCCTGCACTTTCATAAACGCACGTGTATGCTCTCCGGTTTTTTCTAAAAACAGCTCCTCATACGGCAAAATACCGTCATTGACGTCTATCACATCCACTAACTGCTCATGTTCTGTCGCTCTCTCACCTTTCTCTTTGTCCGGATGAGACTGAAAGTATTGCTCTAACAACACCGGCAGTTCTGCTTTTTTATTATTTCCGATCACGATATCAATCGCTAAGTCCTCTTTTATTTTTTCACCTGCTGTCTGCACATAGCAACCTGCTGCCACCAGCACCGCCTGCGGATTTTGCTTGCGTGCGCGGTGAATCATCTGTCTGGATTTTCGATCCGCCATATTTGTAACGGAGCAGGTATTTATGACATATACATCCGCCGGTTCGGAAAAATCGACGATGCGATATCCCTGTTCTTCTAAGAGCTGCTGCATCGCCTCCGTCTCATAGGCATTTACTTTGCAGCCCAGATTGTGCAACGCCGCCGTTCGCTTTCCTATCGCATGTCTTGTCATATCTTCTGCGGCATATTCTATTTCTTTTTCCATGCTACTCTCCTGACATTTTATTCTTTTATGAATTGACTTTTCCTTGGAAAAAATGTACTATGTGAATAGATGATTTGTAATCCAAGGAGGTTTTTTATGAAGACAGTACAAATTTCTCTGAATTCCATCGACAAGGTAAAGTCTTTTGTGAATTCTATTACACAGTTTGATTTTGACTTTGATTTAATTTCCGGAAGATACGTAATTGATGCAAAATCTATCATGGGTATCTTCAGTTTAGATCTTTCAAAGCCGATTGAATTAGCAATTCATTCTGAGGCGAATACCGAAGAAATTATGGAAGTCATCAAACCGTACTTAGTTGAGTAATACGTTAGACAAATTCATACAAAGAAGCCGTCACCGTTGGTGGCGGCTTCTTTATTGCTTCATAGGAAAGACCTTGTTGTATTAAAGCGTGAAAGTATAGCACTTTCCTATGAAACAAAGCACTTCGTGCACAGATGCGCAGCTAACGCGCGCAGAACAAAAGCTGTGCTGAGGTAGAACCTTGTAGGCGCAGAGTATACGAAGCACACTTTTGTTCTTTCATAGAAAAAAATTGATTTTCTATACTACGGTTCTGCATAAATGACTTCTGTTGTCTCAATCGCTGTCTGCAGCATCTCCTCTATCTTATCCTGCAAATGTGTCTCTGACTTTTTAATCGATTTTAAATTCGGTTTTGTCACCGGATGCTTTGCTACAAATATCGTACAGCAATCTTCAAACGGCAGAATCGATGTCTCATACGCATCTATTTTATACGAAATATCTACGATTTCCTGTTTGTCAAAGCCTATCAGCGGACGATACACCGGCAAGGTACATACTTCGTTCGTGCACGCAAGTGACGGCATCGTCTGGCTCGCCACCTGACCGATACTCTCTCCGGTAATAAGGCCCAGACAGCCGGATTCTTTGGCAAAATGCTCTGCGATCATCATCATATAACGGCGCATAATAATCGTCAACTGATCATGCGGGCATTTCTCATAAATATACAACTGAATTTCTGTAAAATTAACAATATTTAATTTTATCGGTCCGCTGTAGCGTGCGACGATTTTCGCCAAATCTACGACCTTTTGTTTTGCACGCTCTGAAGTGTACGGCGGTGCATGGAAATAAGTCGCTTCCAGTCTGACACCGCGCTTGGCAATCATATAGCCTGCTACCGGACTGTCGATACCACCGGACAGCAAAAGCATTGCTTTTCCTGCCGTTCCGACCGGCATACCGCCCGGTCCCGGAATTTCTGTCGAATACAAATTAATGTGGCTGCGAATCTCGACCTGTATGCACACCTGCGGTTCATGCACATCTACACGCACCTGCGGAAATGCCTCTAATATTTTTTCTCCTAATGCGGCTGCCAGCTCCATCGATGTCATCGGATAATTTTTTCTCGCGCGGCGCGCATTTACCTTAAAGGTAAAATTCTTATCCGGGTAAGCTTCGTCCACATATGCGACTACTGCCTCTGCCAGCTTATCAAATCCTTCATCCTCTAAGCGCACCATCGGGCAGATACCTACCACACCAAATACCTTTGTAAGTGCACCCATCAATTCATCATAGTCGTATGCACCAAGTGCCTCCACATACATACGTCCATTTTCCTTGCTCACATGGAATTCACCTTCTACACGACGAACTGCATTTTGTAATTGCGAAAGCAAGGTATCTTCAAATATATGTCTATTTTTTCCTTTTACGGCAATCTCGCCGTATTTTACTAGAAATGCCTGATAATTCATATCGTTGCTCCTTTTATTTGTCTTTCCTGTCTATTCACTCAGTGTCTGCGAAATCTACGCAGCATAGGCAGCAGCTCTGCCAATTGTGCCAACACATAATCCGCTTCTTCTTTTGTGCTGTCTACAGAAAGCGAAAAACGAACGGTCGCATCTAAAAGCTCTTCTTTTACTCCAATTGCTTTTAATGTACCCGAAATCGCCGGGTGGTTTGATGAACATGCAGAACCGGTCGATACATATACGCCCCGTTCTTCCAATGCGTGTAACAATACCTCCGCACGGATTTTGTCAAAGCTCACACTCACGATATGCGGCGCTGCCTGTGAGCCTGTCGCGCCGTTCACCGTTGTCCCTTCCAATGCACACATGCCCTTCACCAAATATTCCCGCAATTCATATAATCGTTCGATTTTGGCATCAAAGTCTTCATACAATTCTGTCGCAGCCGCCCCCAGTCCGGCAATTCCTGCTACGTTTTCCGTACCGGAGCGCATATTTTTCTGCTGTCCGCCACCGTGAATCAACGGTTTAATTTTTGTCTTATCCTTAACATATAAAAATCCGATTCCTTTTGGTCCGTGAATCTTGTGTGCACTCACGCTCAACAAATCGATTCCCATTCGTTTCGGATATATCCGCAGTTTTCCGAATGACTGTATCGCATCTACATGTATGAGTGTTTTCGGATTTTTCTCATGAATCAGCTTTGCCGCTTCTTCTATCGGCTCTATCGTTCCGATTTCATTATTCACATGCATCAGCGAGACCAGTATCGTATCTTCCCGCACAGCCTCTGCCAGCGCCTCCAGCGATATCATACCGGAACCATCCACCGGAAGATAGGTCACTTCAAATCCCTGCTCCTCCAAAAATATCATCGGATTGTACACAGATGCATGCTCTATCGATGTCGTAATCAGATGCTTCCCGGCGCGCTGATTTGCAAATGCCGTACCGATAATCGCCAGATTGTTGCTCTCTGTTCCGCCCGATGTAAAATAAATTTCTTTCTCTGCGACTTTTAAAATCTTTGCAATTTGCTCTGTCGCTGTCTTTATATATTTTTCTGCCACAACGCCTCTCATATGCAGCGAAGACGGATTCCCGTAATCCTCCAAAAGCACCTGCTGCATCAAATCAACGACACCCTTTGTACAGCGCGTCGTAGCCGAATTATCAAAATATACTTCCATCACTCGTTTTGTTCCTCCTGCTGCACGTTTCTTTTAACATCTCCAATTGCAGCATCAGCATGGACAATGTCGTAATCGCTGCTGTATCCGTCCGCAAAATGCGTTGTCCCAGCGATATCACTTCTGAATATTCCCGCAACGCATCGATTTCTTCCTCTGCGAATCCGCCTTCCGGTCCTATAAAAACACTGACACTTGACACATCTGCGAGCTTTTCTTTCACACGCGCAGTCGCAGCCATTCCCTCTTCATTTTCATAGGGAACCAGATTTAATTCACATTCTTTGGCATATGCGGCTGCTTCACGAAAGCTCATCACGGAATGAACGGTCGGAATCATGCTGCGCTTTGATTGCTTCGCTGCACTGCGTGCGATTTCCTGCCAGCGCGCCACTTTCTTTTCTGCCTTTTTCTCATCCAGCTTTACGACACAGTATTTCATCGCTACCGGAATGATTTCATGCACTCCCAGCTCTACCGCCTTTTCAATGACAGTTTCCATGCGTTCGCCCTTTGGAATCCCCTGAAACAGATATATTTTTGCAGGCAGCTCGGTACCCGGTATATCCCGTTGTTCAATATGCAGCAGCACCTCCTGCTCACTCAACGTATCTACCGCACACAAAAAATCCCTGCCGCTCTGGTTACTGATGCGCACATGTTCTCCGGGCTTCATACGCAAAACATTTTTGATATGATTTACATCTGAGCCGGTGATACTGATATATTCATTTCCTATCTGACTGTCTTCTACAAAAAACTGATACATATCTTGTCCTGCTTTTTCTATTTTTTCCGTGCTGTAATGTTTACCCATTCACCCTGATGGTTAATCTCTTCAATCGTCAATCCGACTGCCTCCAATGCCGCAGCTACTTCTTTTTCCTTGAAATCGATGATTCCGGATGTAATCAGGATACCGCCTGACTTCATGCGTGCCGGAAGGACCGGTGCCATCGGAATAATGACATCCGCCAAAATGTTTGCCACTACCACATCGTACTCACCACCTACCGTCTCCTGCAACTGCACATCATCAATCAGATTTCCGCAATAGAACGTTCCCTGCTCTCTGGTCAGATGATTCACTTCAAAGTTTTCATATGTGGATGTCAGACACGCATCATCTATATCGGTTCCGACTACGCTTCCTGCACCCAGCTTTAATGCAACAATCGACAAAATACCGCTACCACAGCCGACATCCAGCACGCGGTCGCCGGCTTTCATATATTTGCGAATCTGGCGAATGCAAAGCTGTGTCGTTTCATGTTTTCCAGTTCCAAATGATACACCGGGATCTATCTCGATCATAACTTTTCCCTCGTCCTCCGGACGCAGTTCTTCCCATGTCGGTTTAATCAAAATATCTTCCAGATAGAACGAGCTGAAAAACTTTTTCCAATTATTCATCCAATCAATATCCTCAGTCTGTCCGGCAGTAATCGTCGCAGCACCGATATCCGCATATTGCTTTTGTTCTTCCAATGCCAGCATCACACGCTCTAATAACGCCTCACGTTCTTCTGCTGTCGTCTCGTCCGCATCCAGATAGAACGTCACGCGGCTCGTGCCGTCATCCTCACCCAATTCAGCCGGAAAGTCGATAAACATCTCACCGATCTCTTCTTTTGTGAGCGGAACATTGTTTTCAATCATCGCACCCTCTATACCCAGTTCATCCAGCATGGCAACGATCAAATCTTCTGCAATCGTCGTCGTCTCTATCGTATAGCTATACCATTTCATATTCTATATACTTCCTTTCATCATAAAGTACACCAAACATCTGTCAATTTCCATTCTATCATCTTACCAAAAACCCCGGCTATTGACAAGCCGGGGTTTTCATAAAGAAGCGCTTTCGTCAGCGACTTCTCTGATTATTTTTCTATAAGCGATTGTGAAACTCCTCGTTTACTTTGCTGCATAGTGCAACATTAACAACGACCATAAGCAGATACTCTGAGTCCGTTGGTACTTAGGCGCTGTGTTTTAGCGCCTTATGTACCATTACGAGACGAGGGTAGCGCAAGCGTATCTGCGGTGGTTTGGTAATGTTGCACCGTTGCAGCATAAAAAATCGAAGTTTCTCAAATGTTATTTTTTTCCTAATTCACGAGACTTTTCTGCGCCCACATGAACCGCATCCATCACAGCAGCTCGCATGCCGCCTTTTTCCAACGCATAGCAGCCTTCGATGGTCGTTCCCGCCGGCGAAGTCACCATATCTTTCATCGCACCCGGATGCATACCGCTCTCCAGATACATCTGTGCGGTTCCCATCACCGTCTGTGCCGCCAGCTTGTAAGCTGTCGCACGCGGCAAGCCTTCCCGCACACCACCGTCTGCCATCGCCTCGATAAACATCGCTACATACGCCGGTCCGCTTCCGCTCACACCGCACACGGCATCAATCAGCGCTTCCGGCACCCATTCTACGATACCGAGCGGTTGAAACAAAAGCTCTGCCTCTTTTTTCTCATCTTCCGTCAAATCACAATCGCTACACAGCGCAAACGCTCCGGAAAGTACCATCGCCGGTGTATTCGGCATCGTGCGAAGCACTCTGGGCTTTCCGTCAATCATCGCACGAATGCGCTCTGCGGACAGACCCGCTGCGATTGATATCACGCACTTATCGTCCAACGCACGCTTGGTCGTAGCAAGCGTCTCTTTCATATACTGCGGCTTGACCGCCAGAAAAATAATATCTGCTGCTTTGCACACCTGCTCGTTGTTTACCATGACACGCACACCATACGCACGCATCGCTTCCTGTGCTTCTTCGCTGATGTCGTATACATAAATTTGCTCTTTCTGTGCAATTCCGCTCTGTACAATGCCTTTCAGAATCGCACCTCCCATATTTCCGCAACCGATAAATCCTATTCTCTTTGTTATTTTCTCACTCATCTAAAATTCTCCTCTTTCATCGCAGCGATATCCGGGAACCTGCTGATTCATTCAGCGTCTCCTGATTATCAAGTTATTCGCGTCCGAATATCGCGCCTATCACAGCACTTACTGCACCAAACAGTACACCGGCAACCGGGAAAATAATCCATGATACGCCCCAGTTTCCACTCGCAAAGCTATAAAACAAATATACTGCTACTACCAGACTCCAGTATGCGCCCGACAATTTTTCCACGCGTTTTTTTGCCGGTGTATAATCACCTACCTGCAGCAATTTATCAAATGATGCATAAATCATACCTGTCATTGTCATCAAAAATACACCGACTCCTACGAACAATAACAATATGCAGACACCGATCACCAGCAATAAATTTTCTTCTGTAAAAATTGACATACACAATAGCGGAATCACGCCCATGATACATAATACCACACCTACTGTAATTCCATAGCGGAATGTCATCGTATAGGAATCTTTTTCTTCTTCTACGAGCTGATAACTACTCTCCGAAAGTTCCACCAGCTCTTTTTCCAAATATTCATAAGAAGATAGCCGCATTGAATTTAAAATCAAAACAGCGACAGCAATTGCTATCATCACTAATAAAACAATCAGACCAACTCCTCCGGCAACTGATTCCGGAATCAATGCCACTCCGCCAAATAATGAGCTCTCTTCTGCCAATACTGCTAACAGCATCAGACAAACCGGGCTCAAAATGCAAAGCAACACGCCGATTGCAATACGAGGTGCACATTCACGCACTGTCTGCAAGTATTCATTCACTTCCGGTTCTGACATGAAACGCTGAGACTTTTTTCCTAAAGCAACCTTTTCTGATACTTTTTCTTCCGTATCAACCGTCTGTGCTCGCATCATTTCTTCTGCTTCGTTTGCTTCTTCTGTCTCTTCTTTTAATAAGTAATCTGTGCTGACATTCCACAGCTCGCTCATCCGAAGTATTTTCTCGATATCCGGTGAGCATTCTCCCAACTCCCATTTTGAGACCGACTGTCTCGATACATTCAATCGCTCTGCTAATTCTTCCTGCGACCATCCGGATTTTTTTCGGAGGTCCATAATTTTTTCTGACAAACGCATAATTGCCAACCATCCTTTCGTATTCATATAAACTTTTCTTACCTCATAGTTTATACATGAAAAAGACCGTTGGCAACTACCAATTTGAATTTTCAATTTGTCAACCTGCGGTTGCAAAACCGTTCAAAGCAGTTGATTCTGAACAGTTGCGCGGTTCATAAGGTAAACTTTTAAACCGCAAAATGGGTACGCAAGCGATCGTATTCTCTGTTAATCTCCTGCAAGGTCTCCGTATCGCCACAAATGTTATCCGGGTGATAAATCTTTATCAAATCCTTATAACGTTTCTTTAATGCAATCTCACTTTTCACACCGATAAAGAATAATTCGCCCTTTATTGAAGTACGATGACTCTGGTGTGACGGCTCCTGTTTTTGATTAAACTGTCTCACACGATCATAAAACTCACGCTGTCGTTCCAGATAGCTCTTCTCATTTGCCAGTTTTCGCAGTTCGTCCTCTAAGACTTTCTGCTTCATCACTAAAACATGTTCTTCCTGCGCCCGAAATCTAGCGTCTGCTTCCTTCTGTCTGTCGAAATCTTTACGTTCACGTTCCAGCTTCGCACGCTGCAATTCAAATTTTTTCTTCTCGTCTTCCAATACACGTCTGCCATGTTCTATTTCTGCAGTTTTTTTATAAAACCAGCGCTGAAATGCTATCAATTCATCTTGTGTCTCAGGTACAACCATGGACATAGACATATGCATTCGCTCCTTTGTATAAATGAAAAAAAATCGCTTCCAATCAAGTATATCGTCAACCTTATAAAAAAATCAAGATATTGCGTAAAAAAAATAAAAATTTTTTCTTGACACAATATCTTGATATGTTTTTTTGAAAACATATTCACGATAAGGAACTTATTTTGAATAATTATCCACTATTTTTTTCTGCCAAAGGGCTTCTTTTTATGTTTTACTTCTCCGTCGGCTGCACCGTTTTGATTTGCAAGCGAATTGCCGGTCAATGCATCAAACTGGCGAAGTAATTCTTTCGCCTCGCTGTTCAAGCCGGTCGGCACCTGTACCACTAAGGTCACGTACTGATCGCCGCGCACATTTGAATTACGAAGAGACGGAACACCTTTTCCTCTCAGACGAATCCGAGTATCAGTCTGTGTACCGGGTTTTACTTCGTAAATGACATCGCCGTCTACGGTTCCGATACGCACTTCACCGCCGAGCGCTGCCTGCGCATATGAAATCGGCGCGGTCGAGAACAAATCCATATCCCTTCTCTGCAAGAAAGGATGTGCACTGACAAGAACCTCTACAAGAAGGTCTCCTCTCGGTCCGCCGTTTACGCCGGGCTCACCTTTTTCACGAATACGCACACTCTGACCGTGATCAATACCTGCCGGAATACTTACTTCTATCTTCTTTCGCTTGTTCAGATAACCGGTACCACGACATCCGGAGCATTTCTCTTTTATAATCTTTCCACTGCCGTTACAATCCGGACAAGTCGTAATGTTTTGCACCATTCCAAACAGCGACTGCTGCGTCATGCGCACCTGACCACGACCACCACATTTCGTACAGGTCTCAGGCGTACTTCCCGCCTTTGCTCCTGTACCGTGACAATCCGGGCACTCATCCTTCAGTACCATATCGATTTCTTTTTTACAGCCAAATACGGCTTCCTCAAAGGTAATACGAACCTGCGTGCGAACATTTGCCCCTTTCATCGGTCCATTGTTTGCACGTCTGCCGCCTCCAAAGCCGCCGCCAAATAAATCTCCGAAGATATCTCCGAAGCTGCCGAAAATATCTCCCATATCACTAAAGTCAAAACCGCCACCGCCGCCGGCGCCGCCTTCAAATGCCGCATGACCAAACTGATCATACTGACGTCTCTTCTCCGGATCGCTCAGAATCGCATACGCCTCTGACGCTTCCTTAAACTTTGCCTCAGCCTCAGCATCACCCGGATTTGTGTCCGGGTGATACTTCTTGGCGAGTACGCGGTATGCTTTTTTCAGTGCTGCATCATCGGCATTTTTCTCAACGCCGAGTACCTCGTAATAATCTCTCTTGTTTGCCATTTTTATACTTCCTTGAAGTCTGCATCTACTACGTCGTCATCTGCTGCGGTAGCACCGGCACCCATATCCGGGCCTGCGCCTGCACCCATATCCGGGCCTGCACCTGCTGCCTGAGCGCCTTCATACATCTTTGCAAATACTTTCTGTGCGCTTTCCATCAGCTTTTCTTTTGCTGCCTTCATGTCGCTCACAACTGACTCCGTCATGTTTTCAGGTTCCGGATTTGCATCAACCAATGCTTTCAACGCATTCAAGTCTGCCTCTACAGCAGCCTTATCTGCTGCATCTAACTTATCTCCTACCTGCTCTAATGCCTGCTGTGTCTGGAATACAAAGGAATCTGCATCATTTCTGGTATCGATTGCTTCCTTGCGCTTCTTATCCTGAGCTTCGTACTCAGCTGCTTCTTTTACTGCCTTTTCGATCTCATCATCAGACATGTTAGAGCCTGCTGTAATTGTAATGTGCTGCTCTTTTCCTGTTCCTAAATCTTTTGCAGATACATTTACGATACCGTTTGCATCGATATCAAATGTAACTTCGATCTGAGGAACACCACGACGTGCCGGCGGAATACCATCCAGACGGAACTGTCCCAGTGACTTATTGTCTCTCGCAAACTGACGCTCGCCCTGTACGACATTGATATCAACAGCGGTCTGATTGTCTGCTGCGGTAGAGAAAATCTGGCTCTTCTTTGTCGGAATCGTTGTATTACGCTCAATCAATCTGGTTGCCACACCACCCATTGTCTCGATAGACAGTGATAACGGTGTAACGTCTAACAACAGAATCTCGCCTGCGCCGGCATCTCCTGCCAGCTTACCACCCTGAATAGATGCACCGATTGCTACACACTCATCCGGGTTCAAGCTCTTGCTCGGCTCTTTTCCGGTCAACTGTTTTACCTTCTCCTGTACTGCAGGAATACGTGTAGAACCACCAACGAGGAGCACCTGTCCTAAATCAGAATTATTTAATCCTGCATCTCTCATTGCGTTCTGTACGGGAATTGCAGTTCTCTCCACTAAATCGTGTGTCAATTCATCGAATTTCGCTCTGCTCAGGTTCATATCAAAATGCTTCGGTCCCTCTGCTGTCGCTGTGATGAACGGAAGGTTGATATTTGTAGTAGTAGCAGAAGAAAGCTCCTTCTTTGCCTTCTCAGCAGCCTCTTTCAAACGCTGTAAAGCCATCTTGTCATTTGAAAGATCTACGCCTTCTGCCTTTTTAAACTCATCGATCATCCACTGGGTCACACGGTTGTCAAAGTCATCACCACCCAGACAGGTATCTCCGTTAGTAGACAATACTTCGATAACGCCGTCACCGATTTCGATAATGGATACGTCGAATGTACCACCACCTAAGTCGTATACCATGATTTTCTGTTCTTTTTCATTGTCCAGACCATAAGCCAATGCTGCTGCGGTCGGCTCGTTAATAATACGCTTTACATCTAATCCTGCAATCTTTCCGGCATCCTTTGTTGCCTGACGCTGTGCATCATTGAAATATGCAGGTACGGTAATAACTGCCTCAGTAACAGACTCGCCAAGATAGCTTTCTGCATCTGCTTTCAATTTCTGTAATATCATCGCTGAAATCTGCTGCGGGCTGTAGCTCTTGTCATCGATTGCCTGCTTAAAGTCAGTTCCCATATGTCTCTTAATAGAAGAAACGGTCTTTTCTGCATTTGTAACTGCCTGACGCTTTGCAGGCTCACCTACTAAACGCTCACCGTTCTTTGTGAATGCTACGATCGACGGTGTTGTTCTTGCACCCTCCTGATTTGCGATAACGGTAGGTTTTCCACCTTCCATAACAGCCACACAACTGTTTGTTGTTCCTAAGTCAATACCAATAATCTTGCTCATAATGTTTTCCTCCTACTTTATAATAAAAATGTATTACTCTTATTACTGTACAACTGCGACCATACTATGGCGTACCACACTGTCACGGTACATATATCCTTTGAGAAGCTCCTGTGCTACTACACCGGATTCATACTCCTCGCTCTCTACCTGCATCACTGCATTGTGATATTCAGGATCGAACTCTTTTCCAACTGCCTCTATCGGCTTGATATCCAGCTCTGCAAATACAGACATCATCTGCTTGTAGATTTTATCCATTCCATCTACGAATGCATCACTTTTCTGTTCTTCCGGCACTGCGCTCAAACCGCGCTCAAAATTGTCTACAACCGGCAATATTTTTTCTACAATGCTTTTGACACCGACTTCATACATCTGGTTTTTTTCTTTTTCCGTGCGCTTACGGAAATTCTCAAACTCAGCCATCTGACGCTTCACCTGATCGGTCAGCTCTTCAATTCGCTCGTCTTTTTTGTCTTTCTTTTTTTCTTTTTTCTTAAACGGACTCTTTTTCTCGCTCTTTTCTTCTTTCGCTTCAGATGCTTCTTCCTGTTCTGCCTCTGCCTGCGCGTCTTCCGGAGTATCCGTTTTCTCTGCAGTGCTTTCCTCTGTCACCGCTTCGTCTGCAGTTTCCGAAGTCTGTTCCGCTGTCGCAGTTTCTTCTGTCTCTACTTCCTGCTCCAATGTAGTCTTTTCTTCTGACATCCTATACACCGTTTGCAAGTATTCATAGCGATTGTATGAATACCACACGCTTCCTTTCTATACTTATTTATACTTATTTCACATAGGGTTTCTATTTATTGATGCTTATTGATGCAGTGTTCTTTTGTAGCTGCACTCAACTGTCTTTCGCAGGTGTGCGGAAAATACCGTCCAACTGCTGTTTTAACGTTTTCAGGTTATCCACCACGTTTTCGTAATCCATTCGCTTCGGACCGATGATACCAATCGTACCCTTCATTCCTTCGCCCAGCTCATATGTCGCAGTCACCACACTACAATCCTTCATGGTCTGTACCGGGGATTCGCTTCCGATATATACCTGTATGCCTGTATTTTCTCCGTCCGTCAGTGATTCATTCACCAGACTCGCCAATTGCTGTTTTTCTTCAAAAGCGGAAATCAACTCTGTCGCACGATTCGAATCAGCCAACTCCGGATACTTAAATATGTTTGTCGCACCGCTCGTATAAATCTCTAAATCTTCATCTTCGGACAAAGACTCGGCAATCGCATCCAACACCTTACTCACGATTTCACCGTGAATACCCGCCTGCTCTTTCAGCTTGGCGATCGTCGCCAAATTAATCTGGTCTAATGTCAAACCGTTCAGACTCGTATTGAGCAGTAAATTCAATTTTAAAATCTGCTCATTGTCCATGCCGGAAAGGTCTGTACGGATGATTTTGTTTTTTACGATATTTCCTTCCAAGACAATCACTGCCAGCAATTGCTCTTCATCGACCTGCGACATCTGGATAAATTTCAGCTTACCGTGCTGATACTGCGGTGCTGTAATCATCGTCGCATAATTCGTATTCGTCGCCAGCATCTTTACCACGTTTTTCAGCACCTGCTCCATTTTTTCCGTACGCTCAATCACAAAATTTTTCATTTCTGTCACTTCGCGTTCTTTTTCTTCCATAAGATTATCTACATAAAAACGATAACCCTGATCAGAAGGTATTCTGCCGGCAGATGTATGCGGCTGAATAATATAACCCAGCTCTTCCAAATCAGACATCTCATTACGAATCGTCGCAGAGCTCAGATTCAAGTCTGTATATTTGGAAATCGTTCGAGAGCCGACCGGCTCTCCGGTCTCCAGATAGGTTCGTATGATAGCTTTTAGTATTTTTGTTTTTCTTTCATCTAACTGCGTCATCATTTACCTCTCTGCTTTTGCAATTATTAGCACTCACTACAAAAGAGTGCTAATCGTTTCTGTAACTAAGATAACACTGACCTTTGCTAATGTCAACCTATAATTCATAAAAAAAGTATGAAATTCATTACCGCTTATCATTTGCTTTATTTTGAAACTTCTCTTTTTGCACAACGAAACGTTCGTGTTTTCCTTCACCGACCGTTCCTTTCTCGTCGTACGCAGTCACCTGAAATACCAGACGACGTCCGTCTATCTCTGTCAAGGTCGATTCACAGGTCACGTTCATCCCCACCGGTGTCGGTGCCGTATGACGAATTTCCAGCAGCGTTCCGACACTTGTATTTTCTTCGCCCAGCGCATCCGCGATACTTCTCCAGCAGGTTTCCTCCATCAGCGCAATCATCGCCGGCGTTGCAAAGACTTCCAGCACGCCGCTTCCCATTGCAAGTGCAGTATTTTTTTCATTTACGGTTACCGTCTGTGTTCCTTTTATTCCATTCTCTAACATTTGTTGTGTCCTCCTCGTTCTCTTAAATGCCTATTAAATATTTGTTTATATAGTTCCTGTATGTCCAATTGATTTTAACACGGTTTCTCACGTCTTTACAGTTGTTTTTCTATTTTATGCACATCTCATACATATAACTGTTCAGAGCCCACCTCGAAAATACGATGTATTCTACAAATTTATGTGCCAGTTATATTACTGTTTATCAGTTGATTTTAGCACATTTAAGTAATATAATTGAGGGCGTAGAATTTCGTAATTACATCACTTTCAAATAACTGTGAACGATTATGCGCATTATATCTTCACTATTTTATGGAGGCAATTGTTGTGAATCCGATTTATTATGTAATGATCTGTGTATGTATATTGAGTATGATTAGTATGTCCATCCTCGTAAATTGTAAATCTTCTTTATCTAAAATGGTGAAATGCTGGTTTACAATCACTTTTATGGGAATTGCCCTTGCTTCATCTGCCGAAATGGTTCGTTCGATTTTAGACACCAGACCTGTCTCTGCGGATTTGTACAAGACGATTACACTGTTGGAATTTTGTATCACGCCACTTCTTCCGCTCCCGCTTTCTCTCGCGTGCGGAATTAAAAAACAGGCGTATCCCATCAGTGTTCTTATGGTTTTTCATATTTTACTTGAAATCATACTCGTAAACACCGGAGCCGTTTTTTCGGTAAGTGCACAGGGCATTTATCATAGAGGTGATTTTTACTTTATCTATATTTGCTCGTATATCATTTCTTTATTATATTTACTTTACGCGTTTTTCCTGATTTCCAAACGCTTCCGAAATCGGAATTTGATTATACTGATTGCCTCACTCGTCATTATCTTTGCAGGCATTATCCCCTCTTTAGTAGAGCGGGAAATCAAAACCGCATTTCTCGGAATGACATTTATGGTCATCATCCTATATGCCTATTTTGAAGATTTGACACAGCAGGATCTCAACGCTGATTTGGCCGCACAAAATGAGCGAATCAAAACGATGCAGTCCGGCACCATTATCGGAATCGCCAATCTCATCGAAAGTCGCGACAACAATACCGGTCAGCATGTCAAAAACACTTCGGAGTATGTACAGCTACTTGCTTCATCCGCGAAAGCTGCCCACCTCTACCCGGAAACGATTAATGACCATTTTATTGAATTGCTTGTCAGCGCAGCTCCACTCCATGATGTCGGAAAAATTCTTGTACCTGACAGCATTTTGCAAAAACCCGGAAAACTCACCGATGAAGAATTCGAAATCATGAAAACGCATGCCGCTGAGGGTGGTAAAGTGATTCATCAGGTTCTGGCAGATGTGACCGACGAAGAATATCTGCAAATCGCATATGACGTCGCCACCTACCATCATGAAAAGTGGAATGGCACCGGTTATCCGTCCGGCTTGTCCTCACATGACATTCCCATCAGTGCCAGAATCATGGCAATCGCAGATGTCTATGACGCACTGACAATGGAACGTGTCTACAAAAAAGCGTTTCCGACCGACAAAGCGCTTTCTATTATATTAGAAGACGCCGGTTCACATTTTGATCCGCGTCTCGCTACACTCTTTGTATCAATTATGCGAAAAAAATTAGCAGAAGAAAAAACCGCAAGCTCCTAATGCTTGCGGTTTTTATCGTATATGACACTCCTATTGCTCTCACAAAAATCGGTACAACACCTGATTGCTCACATCTCTGCCAAAGGAGGTCAGTCGATAGCGCGTTCCGGTGTCTTCCAGCAACTGCTGCGCACTCAATTCTGACAATACGTCTGCATAAACCGTCTCTGCAGCTAATCCAAATCGTTGTACAAATTCTGACTTCGCCACACCATCTGTCATACGCAGACCGAGATAGAAAAACTCTGCCATACTTTCCTTTTTTGATATCTGCTGCACATCCTGCGGTGCAAAATCTCCCATCAGGTACGCACTCATATCCGACGTATTGCAAAAACGTTTTCCATCTATGTAGGAAGCTGCGCCAAGACCAAAACCATAATATTCTTTTCCTGTCCAATAGCCGATATTATGTCTGCATGCATAGCCTTTTTTTGCATAATTCGAGATTTCATATCGCTCATAACCGTAATCACTCAGCAATTTGCCGGTCAATTCATACATATCGCGCTCCTGCTCCTCGCTCGGCAAAATCTTCGGTATTTCACCGGCATCACGCAAGGCTTCATCTTCTGCATAACACTCAAAAAACGGAGTTCCTTTTTCTATGATCAAGCTATACGCAGAAATGTGTTCCGGATGCAATGTCAACACCTGACGAAGTGTTTTTTCGTATGTCTCGATTGTCTGTCCCGGCAAAGCACTCATCAAATCTACATTGATGTTGCGTATCCCGGCATCGCGAAGCAACTCATAGCTATGCAAAAAATCCTCGTAGGTATGGATACGCCCCAAAAGCTGCAATTCCTGCTCTTGCGCCGACTGCAAACCGACACTCACACGATTGATGCCGCCACTTACCATCGCGCGCACTTTTTCCTTTGTCAGTGTCCCCGGATTTACTTCCATCGAAATCTCTGCATCTTTTGCAAGTACAAAGTGGTTTTGAATACAATTCATAAGCTGTTCCATCTGACTAATCAGCAGAACAGACGGCGTACCGCCTCCTATAAAGACCGTATCTATCGTTTTTCCGCGAAAAGAGGGCGCTTTGCTTACGATTTGTTTTTCCAGACAATCTATATATTCCGAAATCGTGGTCTGATTCGCCGGCGCGGACAAAAAATCACAGTAGGAACACTTTTTGATACAAAACGGAATATGAATGTATAGTTCCATCTGCTCCTCCTTCACTTGCTAAATCATTTTCCTTCATCCAATTTCAGAACACTCATAAATGCTTCCTGCGGTATTTCTACACTGCCGACCTGACGCATTCTCTTTTTACCTTCTTTTTGCTTTTCAAGCAATTTTCTCTTTCTGGTAATATCTCCACCGTAACATTTTGCCAACACGTCTTTGCGCACCGCTTTTACCGTCTCACGTGCAATAATCTTGCTGCCGACTGCCGCCTGAATCGGAATCTCGAATAAATGTCTGGGAATTTCCCCTTTCAATCGTTCACACATCCGACGACCGCGCTCATACGCAGTTCCGGCAAACACAATAAAGGATAACGCATCTACCGGCTCATGATTGATCAAAATATCTAATTTCACAAGATCAGAACGCTCATAGCCCTTCATTTCGTAGTCAAACGAAGCATATCCGCGCGAACGTGATTTTAACGCATCAAAGAAATCATAGATAATCTCATTTAACGGCAAATCATATTTCAAGACCGCACGTGTTTCCTCGATGTATTCCATACTGATATAAATACCGCGTCGCTCTTGGCACAAATCCATAATCGAACCGATGAATTCACTGGTCACCATGATTTCTGCCGACACAAACGGTTCTTCCATATATTCAATCTCAGAAGGGTCCGGTAAATTTGACGGATTCGTCAAATCAATCACTTCTCCATCTGTCTTATGCACTTTGTAAATAACACCCGGTGCTGTCGTCACCAAATCCAGATTGTATTCCCGCTCCAGACGCTCCTGTATAATCTCCAGATGCAACAAGCCTAAAAATCCACAGCGGAAACCAAATCCCAGCGCAATGGAAGTCTCCGGTTCAAAGTGCAACGATGCATCATTCAATTGAAGCTTTTCCAACGCATCACGGAGATCCGGATATTTTGCACTGTCTGCAGGATACAGACCACAATATACCATCGGATTCACTTTTTTATATCCCGGCAACGGCTCTGCACACGGACGCTGCGCATCCGTCACGGTATCTCCCACTCGCGTATCCTTCACGTTCTTTAACGATGCCGTGATATAGCCTACCATACCGGCAGATAAT
>JAGAOE010000036.1 GCA_017623885.1 Eubacterium sp.
AATTAATTGACACTTACGCAGGTGTAATCATTACCGGTATATGTAATGCGTCTACGATTTTCTTCTTCCGTCAGTTCTTGTCAGGACTGCCCAAAGAGCTGTTAGATGCAGCACGTATTGACGGAGCGACAGAGTATGGAATCGCTACAAAGATTATTCTGCCTCTGGCAAAACCGGCATTTGCTTCTATGGGTATTTTGCAGGCGATGGGTGCATGGAATGCGATTTTATGGCCGTTGCTCGTATTAAAGGGTGCAGAGAAGTTTACACTTCCGATCGGTTTGAATACATTGTTGACTCCTTACGGAAACAACTACGATGTATTGATTGCAGGATCAATGTTTGGTATTCTTCCGATTTTCGTAATCTTCCTGATTTTCCAGAAATATATTATTGAAGGTATGACTGCAGGAGCAGTGAAAGGTTAAAGGGTGTACATATGGCAAAATTAGTGATTAATAATGAAGCAAAAAAAGGTACAATCGCTCCCGAAATTTACGGACATTTTTCGGAGCACTTAGGACGTTGTATTTATGAAGGTCTGTATGTTGGCGAAGATTCAGATATTCCGAATGTGAACGGTATGCGTACGGATGTAGTAGAGGCATTGAAGGAGATGAAGATTCCGGTGCTTCGTTGGCCGGGCGGATGCTTTGCTGATGAATATCATTGGATGGATGGTATCGGACCGAAAGAAAACAGAAAGAAGATGATCAACACCCACTGGGGTGGTGTTGTTGAGGACAACAGCTTTGGTACGCATGAATTTTTCGAGCTGTGCCGTCAGTTAGGATGTAAGACATATATCAACGGAAATCTGGGAAGCGGTACTGTTCGCGAGATGAGTGAGTGGGTAGAATATATGACCTTTAACGGCGTATCTCCGATGGCAGATTTGCGTAAGGAAAATGGTCATGAAGAGCCTTGGGTGGTAGATTACTTCGGTGTAGGTAATGAAAACTGGGGATGTGGCGGAAATATGCGCCCGCAGCATTATGCAGACGAATATCGCAGATACCAGACCTACGTGAGAGATTATGCAGGAAATAAACCGATCAGCAAAATCTGCTGTGGCGCAAATGTAGATGATTATGCATGGACCAAGGGTGTATTAGAGACATGCTTTGACCATACAGAACCTCGTTTCCACGGTCTCATGGATGGTTTGTCACTGCATTATTACACACTTCCGGAAGTGGAAGATGATTGGAACAAGAAGGGTAGCGCGACAGATTTCACAGAAGAAATTTTCTACCAGACATTAAAGAGAAGCTATTACATGGAAGAGCTGATTAACCGTCATGGTGCAATCATGGATGAATTTGATCCGGAAAAGAAGATTGGCATGATTGTTGATGAGTGGGGAATCTGGACCGATGTAGAGCCGGGTACCAATCCGGGATTCCTTTATCAGCAGAACACCATGCGTGATGCGTTAGTAGCAGGTATGAATCTGAATATCTTTAACAAGCATTGCGACCGTGTAAAGATGGCTTGTATCGCACAGTTAATCAACGTATTGCAGTCTGTAATGCTGACAGATGGCGAGAAGATGATTAAGACACCGACCTACCATGTATTCCATATGTATCGTTATCATCAGGGCGCACAGCTTCTGGCGAGCGAGCTGCTCGATGCAGGAACAGTAGGAAGCGGCAAGAATGAACTGCCGAAGGTATTTGAATCTGTATCAGAGGATGCAGACGGTGTCATCACCGTGACTTTGACAAATAACTCATTAGAAGCCGGCGAAAGCGTAGAGCTTGTGTTGACAAAAGATGCAGCAGCATATGAAGTAGCAGAGGCTACTTATGTAGCGGGAACAATGAATGCGCACAATACATTCGATGCTCCGGAAGTAGTAGTGGAACAGCAGTTTGACGCTGTGACAAAGACTGCAGACGGCATTCGTGTAGAACTCCCTGCTTGTAGTGTGGTTAGCATTCGTTTGAAAAAATAAAAAGTTTTTGGACTCTGATTAGTTAGTTGATGCAGTAAAAGGGCGGATTTTTCCGCCTTTTTCTGCTATAAAAAATCTAGGCAATTGCAAAACTCCGATTTTCTATACTGCAACTGTGCAACATTACCAAACCATCGCAGATACGCTTGCGCTACCCTCGTCTCGTAATGGTACATAAGGCGCTAAAACACAGCGCCTAAGTACCAACGGACTCAGAGTATCTGCTTATGGTCGTTGTTAATGTTGCACTATATAGCAAAGTAAATGAGGAGTTTCGCAATCGCCTGCTATAAAAAATAGGGTGTGAGGAGAACTGGTGATGGCGAAAGATATGGAATTAACAAAAGTAACGATAAAGGATGCCTTTTGGACAACTATGCAGCAGCTCGTGACAGATGTGGTAATCCCGTTTCAGGAACGAGTGCTGAATGATGAAGTAGAGGGTGTGGAGAAAAGTCATGCGATAGACAATTTTCGCATTGCGGCAGGACTGAAGGAAGGCGAGTTTTATGGCATGGTATTTCAGGACAGCGATGTGGCAAAATGGCTGGAAGGCGTGGCATACGCACTGGTGATAAAACCGGATGCACAGCTTGAGGCGCGTGCAGATGCCATGATAGAAATTGTGGCGGCTGCGCAGCAGGAGGACGGTTATTTAAATACTTATTTTACGATTAAAGAACCGGAGCACCGTTGGCAAAATCTGTTGGAGTGTCATGAATTGTATTGTGCCGGACATATGATGGAAGCAGCGGTGGCTTATTATGAAGCGACGGGAAAAGATCGATTGCTACAGGTGATGGAACGCATGGCAGAGCACATCATCGCTCGTTTCGGTGAGGAAGAAGGAAAGGTGGCAGGAATTCCGGGACATCAGGAAATCGAGATTGGTTTGATGAGAATGTATCACGCGACGGGAAAAGAAGCGTACAAAAAAATGGCGCGTTATTTCTTGGAAGAGCGTGGAAAAAATCCGGCATTTTTCGAGGAAGAAGCAGCAAAGCGTGACTGGAAGCATTTTGGTATGATTCCGGAAGATACAAAATATAATCAGAGTCATGCACGTGTCTATGAGCAGGAGGAAGCAGTCGGACACAGTGTGCGTGCAGTCTATATGTATACAGCGATGGCAGATTTGGCTGATGCAGATAAAGACAAAGCGCTGTATGATGCATGCAAGCGGCTCTGGGATAATATGATTCAAAAGAAAATGTATATTACCGGCGGTATCGGGGCAACGCACATCGGAGAATCTTTTTCGGTAGCTTATGAATTGCCGAATGACACGGTGTATGCAGAGACTTGTGCTTCCATCGGTCTGGTATTCTTTGCAAAGCAACTGCTAAAAACGGAGAAAAAGGGCGTTTATGCAGATGTAATGGAGCGTGCACTTTACAATGGAATTATTAGCGGAATGCAAAGAGACGGCAAGCGTTTCTTCTATGTAAATCCGTTGGAGGTGAATCCCGGTACATCCGGTGTGGCTGCCGGATATGAGCACGTGGTGCCGGAGCGTCCGGGCTGGTATACGTGTGCATGCTGTCCGCCGAATCTGGTGCGTATGGTGACATAGCTTGGCAAATATATCTGGGTCGTAACAGAGGATACAATCTGGTCACACTTGTTTATTGGCAGTGAGGCAAGCTTTGCGATGGCAGATGTGTCGATGGAGAGTCGTTATCCCTGGGAAGGCAAGGTGTGCTACCATGTTGCGGCAAAACGCACCGATGCATTTACGCTGGCGATTCATATTCCTTCCTATATCAAACTGTCAGAGCTGCGTGCAGAACTGAACGGAACGCCATTGGAAATCAAAGATCTGATAAAGGATGGATATCTCTGCCTGAACCGCAACTGGGGAAGCAGTGATATCGTGACGCTTTCGTTTGAAATGCCTGTCAGAAAAGTATATGCAAATGCAAACGTAAGAGAGAATATCGGATGCGTAGCATTGATGCGCGGACCGCTCGTATATTGTTTTGAGGGAGTCGATAACGGAGCGCAACTGCAGGCGCTGTATGTGAAGCGGGAGCTGAATGCGCAGATTCATAAGGAGACGGAAGGCGTGCTTGCACAGATGATGTGTTTAGATGTTGCAGGCAAACGGATGCGATATATGGGAGAGGATGCATTGTATGCAGAAAATCCGCCGAGCTTCGAGCCGGTGACATTACATGCCATTCCATATTTTGCGTGGGGCAATCGCGGATTAAATCAGATGCGTGTGTGGATGCACGAGGAGATGTAAGGTTTTTGGAGCACTTGACTATTTTGAAGCTGTTTTTGGTAATTATGTTGCAAGGTAGTCGGAAAGAATTGAAATGGTGAAGTGCCGAAGCTATAATAACAATAGAGAAACGGTGACGGAAATAGCGAATGTTTCTGTCACCGTTTTTGTTGGTAAAAAAGATTTGATGGAGGGATAGGTAATGCAGGAGAAAGTGTTAGAAAAATTTCAGGAAGTATTTGGCGGAGAAGGGGAAATCCGTACATATTTTGCACCGGGACGTGTGAATATGATCGGTGAGCATACGGATTATAATGGCGGTCATGTATTTCCCTGTGCTTTGACAATCGGAACTTATGGTGTCGTTCGCAAACGTGATGACAATAAGCTTCGTTTTTATTCTATGAATTTTGAACAATTAGGTGTCATCGAATCCAGTCTGGATGAACTCAAACCGGACCCGGCAGCAGATTGGACAAATTATCCGAAGGGTGTTATCTGGGCGTTTGGTGAAAAGGGAATGAAGATTACAGAAGGTATGGACTTGCTGTTGTTCGGAAATATTCCCAACGGTTCCGGACTCAGCTCATCTGCATCAGTGGAAGTGCTGACCGGCTACATCTTAAAAGACATGTATGGATGTGATGTGACAAATCAGGATATTGCGCTGATTGGTCAGTTCTCAGAAAATAAATTTAACGGTGTAAACTGTGGTATTATGGATCAGTTTGCCATTGCAATGGGAAAGAAAGGTCATGCGATTTTCCTTGATACAGCGACCTTAGAATATACCTATGCACCGATTGAGCTCAAGGATGCGAAAATCGTGATTTCCTGCTCAAATAAAAAGCGTGGTCTCGGCGATTCAAAATACAACGAGCGTCGTGCAGAGTGTGAGAAGGCATTGGAAGAAATTCAGCAGTTCGCAGGTGTGAGCAGTCTGGGTGAATTGTCAGAAGAGGAGTTTGATAAATTCCAGTCTGCAATCAAAGATGAGGACCGTGTGAAGCGTGCAAAGCATGCCGTATACGAGAATCAGCGTACCATCAAGGCAGTAGATGCGTTGAAAAACAATGATGTGGAGTTGTTTGGAAAACTGATGAATGAATCGCATGTATCACTGCGCGATGATTATGAAGTGACCGGTATCGAATTGGATACGCTGGCAGAGGAAGCCTGGAAAGTGGACGGCGTGATTGGTTCACGTATGACCGGAGCCGGATTTGGCGGATGTTCGGTAAGTATTGTGAAAAATGATGCAGTAGAGCGTTTTATCGAGCAGGTTGGAAAAGCGTATGAAGAAAAAATCGGCTATGCAGCAGATTTCTATGTTGTAGAAATCGGAGATGGCCCGGTACGTTTGGCATAAAAGTTTATGAAAATGGGATGGAAATAATCATGAAAATAGAGAAGAATATATTGGCGCTGGTTGATTATGCGATGGCAACCGGACTGGTGGATGCAAGTGATAAAGTATTTACGGTAAATCGTTTGTTAGAGTTGTTTGCATTGGATGAGATTTCCGAGGAAGCACTGCGCGAGTGGGAATCCGCAGAGCGTATGACACAGGAGAGCGCAGAAGATGCACTGGAGCAGATTTTAGGTGAGCTGTGTGATGCTGCATATGAAGCAGGAATCACGACCGAAAATAGTGTCGTATACAGAGATTTGTTTGACACAAAGATGATGAGTCTTTTGATGCCGCGTCCGAGTGAAGTGATTCGCAATTTCAAAGATTTGTATGAAAATACTTCTGCGCAGGCAGTGACAGATTATTTTTACAAATTGAGCTGTGACAGCAATTATATCCGCAGATATCGGATAAAGAAAGATTTGAAATGGACGGCAGATACGGAATACGGTACGCTGGATATTACTGTAAATCTGTCAAAGCCGGAAAAAGACCCGAAGGCGATTGCTGCTGCAAAGCTGGCAAAGCAGAGTGGCTATCCGAAATGTCTGTTGTGTCGCGAAAACGAGGGATATGCAGGTCGTGTCAACCATCCGGCGAGACAGAATCACCGCATTATTCCGGTGACAATTAACCAAAGCGACTGGTGTTTCCAGTATTCTCCGTATGTGTATTATAACGAGCATTGTATCGTATTTAACTCACAGCACATTCCGATGAAAATTGAGCGTGCGACATTCGGAAAGCTGTTAGATTTCGTAGAGCAGTATCCGCACTATTTCGTGGGAAGCAATGCAGATTTACCCATCGTTGGCGGTTCAATTCTCAGCCACGACCATTTCCAGGGTGGACATTATGAATTTGCAATGGCAAAAGCACCTGTCGAGAAAGAAATTTCGTTTGAGGGATTTTCAGATATTCGTGCCGGAATCGTAAAATGGCCGATGTCAGTGATTCGATTGAACGGAGCGGATAAGGAGCGATTGATTGAGCTGGCTGACAAGATTCTTGTTGCATGGCGCGGCTATACAGATGAGGCGGCATTTATTTATGCGCAGACAGACGGAGAACCGCATAATACGATTACGCCGATTGCCCGCATGAGAGACGGACAGTTTGAGTTGGATTTGGTATTGCGAAATAACATCACGACGGAAGAACATCCGCTCGGTGTATATCATCCGCATGCAAAATTGCATCATATCAAAAAAGAAAATATCGGCTTAATCGAAGTCATGGGTCTGGCAGTACTTCCGGCACGACTCAAGGATGAAATCGCAGGTCTGGCAGAAGCGATCCTGGCGGGCAAGGATTTGCGCGCAGACGTTGAACTGGAAAAGCATGCAGATTGGGTAGATGAATTTATGCCGAAGTATGATTCAATAACGGCAGAAAACGTAAATGATATTTTACGAAAAGAAATCGGACTGGTATTTTCAGAAGTATTGGAAGATGCAGGCGTATACAAGTGCACACCGGAGGGCAGAGAGGCATTTCTGCGATTCGTGGCAGCGGTATAAAACGGTTTAAAATATGTAGAAGAATAATGTAACAGTTCAGCCATCGCTTTTATGCGGTGGCTGAACTGCTATATGCCGTGCCGCAAGGGTCGACGGGAAATAATTGCATAACAGTTCGGTCTGTGCTAAAATATTTAGATATGAAAAAAGCAGAACTAAAAACCGAAAAAAAACAGAATAAAGGAAACCGGCATTCGACGAACCGGCGAACAAAGAATATTCTTCGCTGGGACAAGTTAGACAATACGGCGCATCTGTTCCCTGTGATTGCAGGCGAGAGTATGACAAATACTTACCGTATCGCAGCGGAATTGACAGAGGAGGTCGATGGTGCACTGTTGCAGGAAGCGCTCAATCTGGTACTTCCGAAATTTGATTTGTTTAATGTACGTCTTCGAACCGGTTTTTTTTTGGTATTATTTTGAAGAAAACACAAACAAACCGCCGATAGTGAAAGAGGAGCACACCTATCCGTGCAGATATATTTTGACAAATAAAAACAGAGCCTATATGTTTCGTGTGCGTTATTATAAGAGACGCATTATTTTGGAAGTATTCCATGTGCTGACAGACGGTATGGGTGGCGTGAATTTTTTGAAGGAATTGACGTATCAGTACTTGCGGTTAAAGTATCCGCATTTGAGAGAAAAAGCTGGAGATACACTGAGCACGGATACCTCGCTGAATCGCGAAGACAGCTTTTTGCGCAATTACAGAAAGAGTGCCAAAAAGGGCTATCACTCGAAAAAAGCTTATGAGATAAAAGGCGAGCATCTGGACAAAGAAGAGCTCGGAATCATACATGGTTATGTAAAGATTCCAGCATTAAAAGAGGTGTGCCACAAATACGGCTACAGTATCAATGAGTATCTGGTAGCAACCTATGTATGGAGTATTTACAAGGAATGTCTGCACGGCATGACCAGCGAATATGCGATTCGTGCAGCAGTTCCGGTGAACCTGCGGCCGTTTTTTGATTCGGTAACGACGAAAAATTTCTTTGCAATGGTGTCGGCAGAGCTGGTACCGGATGAGGAAAATCTGACGTATGAGCAGGTGATGAATCGCGTGGTAACGAGTCTTCGTTCACAGATTAACAAAGAGCATTTAGAAGAACTTTTTTCTTATAATGTATCCAATCAGCGCAATCTGTTTGCACGCGCAGTGCCGCTTCTATTAAAGAATATAGCGATACGTCTCGTATATACGCAGTCTGCGCTGGCAAATACGACGACCATCACCAATATCGGAAACATCCGTCTTGAGCCGGAATATGAGCCGTATGTAAAGGAGTTTGTGGCATTCTTAGCGATGAGTAAAGGGCAGCTTTTAAAAGCAACGATTTGTTCTTATCAGGATACATTGGTCGTCAGCTTTAGCTCCGTGTTGGCAGAGCCGCATGTGCAGCGTGCGTTTTTCCGCCAGTTAGCGAAGGATGGGCTGGAAGTCACGATAGAAAGTAATGGGGTGTATGTATGAGTAAATGTAGACAGTGTCAGGTCATTATACGTGATGACACGGAAGTCTGTCCGCTCTGTAAATGTGTACTGGATACAGATGGAGAAGGCGAATATAAATACCCGGATATCTGGGCAAAAAATCATATTTTAAAATTTCTGATTCGTATCTATCTGTTTGTTGCCATTTTGGTAGAGAGTCTGTTGGTGTTATTAAATTATTTATATTTTGACGGACTGTATTGGAGCGTGATTACCGGTGTGATTTTCGCGTATATTTATTGGACGCTTGCCTATACGGTGAGCTATAGCAGGGCCGGTTATCGAATGAAGATTATCGTCGGTGTCGCGAGTGCGCTTGTATTGTTACTGGTCATTGACCAGGTACTGGGAAGTCGTGGCTGGTCGATTGACTATGCATTTCCGGCAGCACTTTTGGCGACGGATGTGACAATTTTATTTTTGATTGCGTTTAACCTCAAAAACTGGCAAAGCTATATCAGCTTTGAAATTACGATGATTGTGTTTAGCCTGATTCCTATTTTATTGGAAGTGTTCGGCTTTGGTTCTGCGCCGCTTCTTTCTTATATTGCACTGGCTGTTGCGATATTTATATTTTTAGGAACGATGATTATTGGCGGCAACCGGGCGATGACAGAGTTAAAACGACGATTTCATATAAAATAAATCTAGCTTATGAATGAAGAAGAGATAAATCATGACAGAAAAAAAGGTAAGTCGTCAGGGTAGATTTGCGCGGCAGACGATAGCAGCACTTACGCGTGAAAATCTAATCGGACAAAAACTAAAAAATGGTGAAATTCGTAAAAAAATCATAGAGCCGGCAAGTCATTGGAAATGTCCGGAGTGTTTTACCAATACGATCATTGCGTTGGCAAATTGCCAGGCAGAGTATTTAGAATTTCAACAACCGAATCGCGAAAAGGTGATTTTGCAATTGCATGGCGGCGGATATATCGGTGGGATGCGGCATATTTATCGCTCGTTTGCAGGGCTGTACAATGAAGTGAGCAGACGCTACAGCGTTCTTACGGTAGATTATCGTGTCGCACCGGAACATGTATTTCCTGCCGCATTGATGGATGCGCTGGACGGGTATGAATGGTTATTACAAAACGGTTATCGGGAAGAACAGATTGTTGTTGCCGGAGACTCCGCAGGTGGCGGTCTGGCGCTGGCGCTTTGCCTGTGGCTGAAAGAACACGGACGGGTGTTGCCGAGCGGACTGGTTTTGATGTCACCTTGGACGGATATGACAGCGAGCGGAGCATCCTATGAAGAGAACTATGAAAATGACCCGCTGTTTGGAAAAACAGAAGATTCCATGTTGTTTAACCGGGAATACGCCGGAGAAGAGGATTTGAAAAATCCGTATTTGTCGCCGCTGTTTGGCGAATACGAAGGTTTTCCGCCGATGCTCATACAGGTAGGCTCTTATGAAATGCTGTTGTCCGATTCCGTAGCGTTAGCGCAGAAAGCGCGGCAGGCAGGTGTAAAGGTTCGGTTGAGTATTTATGAGGAGATGTTCCACGTATTTCAGATGGCACCGCTGGCGATGCCGGAGAGCAAGCGTGCGTGGATGGAAATCGGATATTTTATGAACGAGCTGAGAGGCGAAGCGGAAGATGACGCAGAAGCGGAGCGTGATACAGATGAAAGCATATGAGGCATGTACCTTGTGTCCGCGCAGATGCGGTGTGAACCGCATAAAACAGCAGAGCGGAATCTGTGCACAGACTGCGCAGCTTCGCATAGCGCGCGCCGCACTGCATATGTGGGAAGAACCGTGCATCAGCGGAACACGCGGCAGTGGTACGGTATTCTTTAGCGGATGCCAACTGCGCTGTATTTTTTGCCAGAATGATTCGATTGCACAAGGTGAAGTCGGGCGGGAGATATCCGTAGAACGTCTGACAGAGATTTTTTTTGAGTTAGAACAAAAGGGAGCAAATAATATCAATCTTGTAACGCCGGACCATTTTATTCCGCATATTGTTTCGGCGATACAGCGGGCGCGTGAACAGGGATTTACTTTGCCGTTTGTATACAACACCGGCAGTTATGTGTCTTTGGAGGCGTTACGCATGCTGGACGGATGGATAGACGTTTATTTGCCGGATTTTAAATATATGGATAGCGAACATGCCAGGGCATATTCCGGTGCGGCAGATTATCCGGAAGTTGCAAAGGCAGCGCTTGCAGAGATGTTTCGACAGGTCGGCCCGGTGCAGTTTGCAACGGTTGACGGAGAGGCAGAACCGATGCTGGTGCGAGGAATGCTCGTGCGGCATTTGTTATTGCCGGGTGCGGTCGCAGACGCAAAGCGTGTCATCACCTATTTGCACCGAACCTATGGAAATGATATTTATTTAAGCCTGATGAATCAGTATACACCGGGAGCGCGTGTTTTGGAGCATCCCCTGCTTCATCGAAAGGTTCGTCGCAAAGAATATGAAGCTTGGATCGATGCGGCGATAGAGCTGGGAATTGAACAGGCATTTGTGCAGGAAGGCAGTGCTGCAGAGGAGAGTTTTATTCCTGCATTTGATTATGAAGGTGTAGAGGCTGAGAGCTAACAGAGAGAACATGAGTGAAGTAGATGGAGGAACAGCAGAGATGTCAAATTATGATAAGGATGAATTTAAAGAGATTAATGAGTCAGATGAAATAAAAGACACGGAGGCGACGTCAGATGAAGACATGGAGTTTGACGATTTTGTGGATGATCGGATGGAGCGGCATTGTAATATTTGCAGACGCCCGGAGCGCGTAACGGGAACGCTCCTTCGAATACCGTCGGATGTTTGTATTTGTAAGGATTGTATGCAAAGAACGTTCGACAGCCTGAATGGAATGCAGTTTCCGCCGAATGATATGATGGGATTCCCTATGGGTGGATTTCCGGGGATGATGCAGGAGGATGATATTTCTTCGAAGTCAAAAGGAATGCCAAATATCAGTATGATTAATTTATCTGATTTGGCAGGAATGATGCCCGGAGCGCAGCGGATTAAAAAGAAAAAGCCCAAAAAAGAAAAGAAGGTAGATCCGGTGCTGGATATTCGCTCGATTCCGGCGCCGCATAAAATAAAAGCCACCCTGGATGAATATGTAGTAGGACAGGAGCAGGCAAAAAAGATTATGTCTGTTGCGGTTTATAACCATTACAAACGCATCTTCTCAGA
>JAGAOE010000037.1 GCA_017623885.1 Eubacterium sp.
AAAGCATTCGGTATCGCGTCTGATCGGAGCACCTCCCGGATATGTGGGCTATGAAGAAGGCGGACAATTGACAGAGGCAGTGCGCAGAAAGCCTTATTCGGTTGTATTATTTGATGAAGTCGAGAAAGCACATCCGGATGTGTTTAATGTGTTGCTGCAGGTATTGGATGACGGACGAATCACGGATTCGCAGGGACGAACCGTTGATTTTAAAAATACGATTTTGATTATGACCTCAAATCTGGGAGCTGCGTATTTGTTGGAAGGCATCGATGATGCAGGAAACATCACGGCGGAAGCAGAGGAGGCGGTGATGGCTGAACTTCGTGCATCATTCCGACCGGAATTTTTAAACCGTCTGGATGAAACGATTTTGTTCAAACCACTCACAAAAGCAGATACAAATGGTATTATCCGTCTGCTTTTGGCAGATTTGAATGCGCGACTTGCAGACCGTGAGCTGCGCGTGGAGCTGACTGCAGAAGCAGAAAATTTTGTCGTAGAACAGGCATACGATCCCATCTATGGAGCGCGCCCGTTAAAGAGATATTTGCAAAAAACAGTAGAGACCTTATCCGCCAGACTGATATTGGCAGATAAAGTCTCTGTAGGTGACACGATCGAGATTGATGTGGAACAGGGTGCATTGACTGCACGAAAAAAATAGAATAAATCGGAAAAAAACAGAAGTGCAAAGGCTTGAAAAAGCCGTTTGCACTTCTGTTTTTTTCCGATTTAGTACACTGTTTTGATTATTCTGTCGTAAAGTTATCAAAGTAACCCTGAATCAAGATAATCGGTGTTCCCTTATCGCCGGAACCTGAGGTCAGGTCACATAAGGAACCGATTAAGTCGGTCAACTGTCTGGGTGTAGTACCCTGAGATGCCATATTTCCGACTAAGTTATCCTGCTTTGTTTTGATACTGTTGGAAATCGCTTCTTTTAATTCTGCACCACTCAGGTTTGCGAAATCATTATCTGCAAGATATTTCAATTTCAATTCGTTCGGGGTACCGATCAAACCATCTGTAAATGCCGGAGAAACGACCGGATCAGCCAACTCCCAGATTTTACCCTGCGGATCTTTGAATGCGCCATCGCCGTATACCATAACTTCTACATGCTTGCCGGTTTTCTCCAAAATAGAAGACTGAATATCAAGAACCAAATCTTTGCATTCCTTCGGAAACAGTTTGATTTTGTCTTCGGTTGACTTGTTAGAGCCGAGCAGACCGTATTTGTTATTGTAGCCACTTCCGTTTACGGGAGCATTCAGAATATCATCTAATCCGCATACGACTTTTGCACCTGCTTCTTTCAGGATACGTTTGGTGCGTACTCTGGTGTGAATGTCACAGGTGATGACGCAGTCTGTATAGTCGAGAATGGTTTTTGCCTGATTTGCAAATATAACTTCTACTTCTGCACCGGCGTCTTTAATGATGCTTGAATAGTAGTCTACATAGTCAACCCCTGTAAATTCATGCTTGTTTTCACCAAACAACTCACGGTATTTTTCTAAAGATAAAACATCGGAATAAGGATTGATGCCGGCGTTATCTAACTGGTCGTATGTGAGTAAAGCGTTACCAACTTCATCACTGGGATAGCTTAACATTAATACGACTTTTTTGCATCCCATTGCAATGCCTTTTAAATTGATTGCAAAACGGTTGCGAGAAAGAATCGGGAAAATAACACCAACGGTTTCTCCACCTAATTTTGCTTTGACATCAGCAGCAATATCTTGAACAGATGCATAATTTCCCTGTGCACGAGCCACGATGGATTCTGTCAATGCGATTACGTCTCTGTCACGAAGCTCAAATCCTTCACTCTGTGCAGCGGCTAGAACGCTTTCTACTGTGATGTCTACCAGGTTATCACCTTCACGGATGATAGGACCACGGATTCCTCTTGAAATAGTACCTACTTTTCTTTCCATTTTTCCTCCACTCCGAAGCGTTACGCCAAATAAACCGACTATCAAGCAATTTATTCAACTTTTTACCTCATAAAGTTAATTTAATAAATTTTTGATTGAATAGACAGCGATGAAATCATCCGCCTATTAACCATAGAACATTATACAAGAGAAAATTAAATTATACAATAGTAGATATTATTAGAATTTTAGTTTTTTGAATAAAAAAAATCACACGAATTGAACAAAATGTTGTAACTTTTTGCGCTGAATAGTCACAATATATTTAGCGATTCATGTGTTGTGTCCCCGGATGAACACTGAAAAATGAACAATTATAATACATGCAAAATATGCCCTAAGCATACAATAAATCAAATGTATACTTGGGGTATATTTATGAATTATTTTAAAATAAAGGATTTGACGTGTAAAATTGTGTATACATTCGTTCTTTTTGCCGGTGCATTGCTGCTTGGTATCGGTGCTGCTGTGTGGGCAGAACGAATGGATATAAAAAAAGAGGAGACAGCGTCCGGTCAAGACGCGGTGCAGGTGACAACGCAGCTACCAAACAAAGAAACGATTAAACGTGTAGCGCTGACGTTTGACGATGGGCCAAATGCGATATATACACCGATACTTTTAGACGGTCTGAAGGAGCGTGGGGTAAAGGTGTCTTTTTTTGTGCTCGGCGAGGCGGTGGAGCAGCATCCGAAAATCGTGCAGCGTGCGCATGAGGAAGGGCATTTGATTGGTGTACATGCATATGAGCATGTGGATTTATATCATATGAGTGATGCAGAGGCGGTCGCGCAGGTCGACCGCACGAATGCAGCGATTTGTGCGGTGACGGGTGTAAATGCGATGTATATCCGACCGCCTTACGGCAGATGGAAAGAGGAATTAGAATATGAAGTGCAGATGATAGAGGCATTGTGGGATATTGATCCGAGAGATTGG
>JAGAOE010000038.1 GCA_017623885.1 Eubacterium sp.
ATGGCGCGTCTGAACTGTTTTTTCCTCATCCGTTCAGCCATGAACAATCCAAACCGGAACCATCATGCTTGCATGAATGGGGACGGTTGATTGTTTATGAGGTGAGCGCCCGATCATGAGCAAAAGTAGCTGCGAAGCAGCGGCAAGCCTTGCAAAGGCGGTTTTGCGAATGGCGCGTCTGAACTGTTTTTTCCTCATCCGTTCAGCCATAAACAATTCAAACGGTAACGTCATGCTTGCATGAACGGAACCGTTTGTTTGTTTATGAGGTGAGCGCCCGATCATGAGCAAAAGTAGCTGCATAGCCTTGCATGGCTTTCACTACCTACGCTTAAACACAGCCGCACAATGCGCCGGAAGCAGCACTTCCAGTTTGCCCTCGCGAATCGGATAACGAATCGGCACATTCGAATAACCTTCATCAGATGTGAGTACAATTCGATCCACCTCGCAATTCAGCGGCAACCCTGCCGCCCACACACTCTGTTTCACGCGACGCGGCCGCTCATCATTATTAATCAATACGACAAATTGCTCCTCGCGATTAAATCGACCGTATGCCAGATACTGCGGTTCTGCCGCAAGCATCTTCAGCGAGCCGACACGAAGTGCCTGATGCGACTTGTGCAACGCAATCATCTCTTTATGGAAATGGAACAGCTCCTCATCCGGATTTTCCCAAGGATAGGTACGTCTGTTATCAGGGTCTGTGAATCCACACACTCCGACTTCATCGCCGTAATACAACGTCGGTGCACCCGGCCACGTCATCAGCATCACGACCGCTTCTCGAAAAACTGCTCGATTTACACCTTGTTCTGCCGCCTCTGCACCCAGTTGATCCACACGGCCCGCACGATGGTTTGTACGTGTCAAAAACCGCGAATGGTCATGATTTGATAACTGATTCATCGCACATTGCAATGACGGTGTCAAAAACTCGGTCATACAATGACGCATCGCACTTTCAAAATTATCTGCATTGCCGAGCTGTTCCGGCTCGAATCTATCCGAATGCTTTTCCATACCGGTCAAAAACCAGGTCACCGGCTCCATAAATGCACTGTAGTTCATGATCGTATCCCACTGGTCACCTTCCAACCAGCTCGACGCATCTCCGTAGTGCTCTGCCAAAATAATCGCATCCGGATTCGCACTCTTTACCGCATTTCTGAAATCGCGCCAAAATTCGTGGTTGAATGCCTCATCGTGTCCCAAATCTGCCGCCACATCCAGACGCCAGCCATCTGCGTGGTATGGAGCAGAAATCCATTTTTTCGCAATATTTAAAATATATTGGCAAAGCTGCGGCGAATCATCATAATTGAGCTTTGGCAAGGTATCATGTCCCCACCAGCCCTCGTATGTCCGATTATAAGGCCAAGCCTGTTGGTCCTGAAAGCGGAAGAAGCTGTGATATTCACTATTCTGGTCGATATACGCGCCTTTCTCATATGCCGGATTCTGACAATAGATTTCTTCCCGATCCATCCATTTATGGAAAGAGCCGCAGTGATTAAACACACCATCCAAAATCACACGAATTCCGCGCGCATGTGCTTCTTCTACAAGACGGATAAACAAGCGGTTGCTGGCATCCAGATTTTCTTGTGATGACACACGCTTCTGATATTTTGTCGCCAGACGATTGTCCTGACAGCCCTCCGGCAGACATTCTCCTCCGTCCGTGACAATTTTCCCGTAATGCGGGTCAATATAATCATAATCCTGACTGTCATATTTGTGATTTGACGGTGAAACAAACAGCGGATTAAAATAAATAACTTCTATCCCTAAATCTTTCAAATAATCCAGCTTTTTGCGCACGCCCTCCAAATCGCCGCCATAGAATTCCGCTACGGAAAAGTTGGACGGTGTCTGCTTCCAATCCTTCATCTTGCGACTCGGATAACGAATGTAAAAATACTCTCCATCCTCCACATCATTGGTCGGATCACCGTTATAAAAACGGTCTACTAATATCTGATACATAACCGCTCCCTTTGCCCAGTCCGGCGTATGGAAGCCCGGCTGAATACAGAAACGATATTGCATTCTTTTTTCGTTCGTCACACCATATCGGTCATAATAGCAATGCAGCAATCCGGTACACACTTCAAAATAGTAATAGAAAGCTTCACTGCCTAACGGAATCTGCACGCTAAAATAATCAAAGCCATCCTCCGTCTCTGTCTTACGCATCGTATAGCGCCGCTCATCACTCCACAGCCAGACAATATCTACATTATTGACTGCTGCACGAAAACGAATAATCACGGTCTCTCCCGCCTCCGGCTCCGCCGGAATACGATAATCCGCTGTTCCATCCGAAAACAGCGCATTCTTTTTCAGCACCGGACGCATCTCCATCATATATTTCAATTTCTGATTCATTTCATAAGCTGTATACTCTCTCATAACTACCTCATTCGGATTTATTTCATTGACGCGCAATAATTATTCCAAGAAAACGTCGATTCTTTCAACGTTTCTCTAATATTATCATATGTTTCGTCGCTCCTTTTCGCAACAGTAATCATCCATTCAAAGCCAGTCTACCGTTCTAAAATACCGGATTTCTTTATCTCCTGCACCATATCGACAGCCTTTGTCCAATGCATATAGTGACCTGCGTCAAATACCACCACGTTTTGCAATTCTCTGTTACAGATATAGGTTTCATAAAATGCTTTTCTTGTGTCTCTTGTAAAAAATAACAATGGCAGGTCTTCTGAAAATTCCATATCAAACGTTTTTTCTATATTTTCTGCAATCGCGTTTGTCTCATCAATAACAGTCGTGTTATATCCTACCTTATTTGACAGCATCAACTGCTTATCTAAATTTTCCTTTGTATATACACCCATGCTATCATCTGAGATAAACATTGTCGGCGAAAGCATACACAACACTCTTTGGACTCCCAACAAATGAGCCAGCTTTGCGATTTGCGGAACTTTGGGATTAGCGCCACCGAAATATTCTACCTGTCTGGGCAATGCACAGTCTATTCCAATAATCGCCCGGACCTCCTCCGGATATATATTTGCATACCATGTCGCATATATACCGGAAGCGGAATGCGGCATCAAAACCACTTCACCGGTTACACCGATTTCTTTAAGTGCCTCCCGAAGTTCTTCTACGATATTTTCAACGCTTCTTTCATTCGTAGTATATGCACTCCAACCATATCCAAACGGCTCAACAATTACCACCTGATAGTCTTTCGCCAATTCCGTTGCCAACGGTTCATAATCCAAAACAGGTGCCGTCGTTCCCAATCCGGGCATCAAAACAATCGTTGTATCGCCTTCTCCTACTGAATAGACATTCATTTTCTTTTCGTCAACGATTACATATTGACCGGTCTGTTCCAATTTCGTTGCTTCATATATATTTAAAATTCGATGTAACAATGCCCACAATAATAGCAACACAACAATCACCGCAAGCACCCGAAACAATATTTGAACTATTTTTCTCATCCGTATCTGCTTTCCTTTCACTCATTCGCTCTTTCTCGCACCTGTGCGACCACATATTTTACAAAGTAAAAAAGACAGGACGAATGTCGCTGCCTTTTTAGGAGAAGGTATTTTTACTATGGGGTGTAGCAAAAACCATATAATGTATTGGGGGGTTTTTACAGTCATTATAATAGCACGGTCCAACGAAGAAGTGTGCACAAAGTTCACAAAATTTGCCAAAAGTTTTTGTGCATTTTCACAGCACCTTCACTTCCCCCTCTCTAGATTTCCTCTCTATATTGCACAACGCACCCCTGAAATTCAGAGATGCGTTGTATTTTCCCTTACAGTTCAGCCATGAACAATTCAAACCGAAACCATCATGCTCGCATGAATGGGGGCGGTTGATTGTTCATGAGATGAGCGCCCGATTATTACTTCTTTCATTCCGCCACTTCTGAAACCGGTTCTTTTTCAAATAATGCCTCAAATTCTTCGCGCGTAATCTTTTCCTTCTTTATGAGCAGCTCCGCACAGGCATCCAATACATCCCGATGTTCCAGAATGAGCTCCCGCGCCTTCACGTAACACTCATCAATGATGCGTTTGATTTCCTCGTCAATCGAATTTGCCACACCTTCGCCATATCCGCGCGTATGTGCCAAATCTCTTCCGATAAACACCTCATCCTCATCATTGTCATAATTAATCAGTCCGATACGCTCAGACATACCGTACTTCGTCACCATTGCCTTTGCCATCGCAGTCGCCTGCTTGATATCCTGCGATGCACCGGTCGTGATATCGTCCATCACCAGTTCTTCTGCCACACGACCGCCCAGTCCTACTACGATATCCTGCAGCATTTTATTTTTGGTGTTAAACATCTCATCCTTTTCCGGCAAAGGCATCGTATAGCCTGCTGCTCCGCTTCCGGTCGGGATAATCGATACCGTATAGACCGGTCCGACATCCGGCAGTACATGGAATAAAATCGCATGACCGGCTTCATGGAATGCCGTAATACGTTTTTCCTTCTCAGAAATAATCTTGCTCTTCTTCTCTGCTCCGATACCCACCTTGACAAATGCCTGGTTGATATCTTCCTGCAACAGATAGGCACGTTCTTTTTTCGCCGCCAAAATTGCAGACTCGTTCAACAGATTCTCCAAATCTGCACCGGTAAAGCCTGCTGTCGTCTGCGCAATTTGTTCCAAATCCACATCCTCTGCAAGCGGTTTATTTTTTGCATGTACCTTTAAAATCTCTTCGCGACCCGCCACATCCGGTCTGCCGACCATGACCTTTCGGTCAAAACGTCCCGGACGCATAATCGCCGGATCAAGAATATCTACACGGTTTGTCGCAGCCATCACGATAATGCCCTCGTTCACGCCAAAACCGTCCATCTCTACCAGCAACTGGTTTAAGGTCTGCTCACGCTCATCATGACCGCCGCCCATTCCGGTACCGCGACGTCTCGCCACCGCATCAATCTCATCGATGAAAACGATACAAGGCGCATTCTTTTTCGCATCCTCGAACAAATCGCGGACACGTGATGCACCCACGCCGACGAACATCTCTACAAAGTCAGAACCCGAAATACTAAAGAACGGCACGCCGGCCTCTCCTGCCACTGCTTTTGCCAGCAATGTCTTTCCGGTTCCGGGAGGTCCTACTAACAACACTCCTTTTGGGATACGTGCACCAAGCTTTGTATACTTTCCGGGAGCACGCAAGAAATCGACGATTTCTTCTAATTCCTCTTTTTCCTCACGCAAACCTGCCACGCTATGGAATCCGATCTTTTTATCTTCACCGGTAGACATACGCGCACGACTCTTGCCAAAATTCATCATCTGCGTATTTCCGCCACCGCCGGCATGATTATTCATAATCGTAAACAAAATGAACATCGCTGCAAACACAATCAAAAGCGGAAGCAGTGAAGTCAGCCAACTCTCTGACGGCACTTTCTGCATGCTGTAATTTGTAAAATCATACTCATCCATTAACTGTATCACGCTTTCTGTATCAAAAACGTGAAATACCTTATGTGTAGAATCTGCCATCGTCACAGTCACCGTACCGGTCGGAATATCCCGGCTGGGTGCTACATCGACTGCTGCAATCTTTGCAGCGTCCAAATCCTGCTCAAAAATGGCTATGTTATAGTCGCTTGTGCTGTTACTGCCTGTTCCGAAGAAAAACCAAAGGAAAATCACTGCTAATATCAGTATCAGGTAGAGCACAGCTCCTCGATAATTTCGTTTCAAAATAAACCTCCTTCAAATCCCTATCATTATTTCTTATGAGAATTCAACTACTCCGATATAGGGAAGATTTCTATAATTCTGGTCATAATCCATGCCATATCCTACTACAAATTCATCCGGAATGCAAAATCCGGTATAGTCTACGCTCACATTGCTCACGCGTCGATCCGGCTTGTCAAGCAATGCACAAAGCTTCAACGACTTCGGTCCGCGCGCTTTTAAGTTTTCCAGCAAATACGCCAGTGTCCGTCCGGTATCGATAATATCCTCCACGACGAGTACGTTTTTTCCTTCAATCGATGTATCCAAGTCCTTGATAATACGAACGATTCCGCTGGACTCTGTCTGTGCACCATAGCTGTATACCGACATAAAATCTAACGAAACCGGTACCGTAATGCGCTTTGCCAGCTCTGTCGTGAAGAATACACCACCCTTTAAAATACAAAGTAAAAAGACACTCTCGCCCTCATAATCTTTGCTAATCTGTGCTCCCAGCTCTGCAATCTTGGCTGCCACATCTGCTTCAGAGATCAATTCACGAATTCTCTCACTCATCTTCTTTTCCTCCGCTCCATTGTACTTTTAACACACGTTTTGTATGCTCATCCACTTTATAATATTCACTGATTCGGTATCCTACCACCCACAGGACATGTGCACCATCCGCTACCACGATCAGATGCTCACGCGCTGTCTGCGGTATCTTTTCATCCATCAGATATCGCCCCAGTTTTTTTCGGTGTCCCTGTTCATCAATCACCAGATAGTCACCACTTCTGCGTTCTCGAATCTGCACACCATGTTCTATTTTATCATAATCAAACCATTTCGTATACTTCTTTTTGGAAATTTCAGGATATGCAAATTGCTCAATCACATCCATCTGTATCTCTTCCGCCCGCAGCATCCGTTGCATTTGCGATGCATTCTCTGCATTCCTTTTACACAGCGCAATCCCCTCATACACACGCGATGCCGCTATGTCATAGGGCAATTGTATCGCTCTGCCGACTTGCAGGCCGAACAGCTCCTGCAACAAACGCACATGCTTCATCTCCAAATCTTTCGCACTGCCTGCCAGACATTTCATACAGTCGAACAACACACGGCGAATCATTACCGCATGCTCCTGCAAAAGCTGCGATGATATCTGCCATTGTCCGGTTTGTTCCGAAAAACTCACATATCGTTCTTTACAAATCAGCATCTGCTTTTCTAAATAATCTTCCGTTTCCTGCAACCGGTGCGCGGTCTCGCAGATATGACCGATTGCCTGTGCGTTTAGTTCGGTCAACACCGGTAACACATCCATGCGAATTCGGTTTCGCGTATAGGCACGGTCTGTATTCGTTATGTCTTCGCGCCACACAACACCTGCTTCCTGCAAAAATTTCTCAATATCACTTCTCGTAACTGCCAGCAGCGGACGAATGATATGCTCCCGCTGTGCGTGAATGCCGCCCATGCCCCGCACATCACTTCCTCGAATCATCTGCCATAATACCGTCTCAGCCTGATCCTCTCTATGATGGGCAACCGCTATTTTCACGACTGCATCCCCAGATACATGTGCCCTGCAGCGTTCAAATGCATCATAACGCAACTGGCGCGCTGCTTCTTCCAGTGAACAGTGCTGGCGCACCGCATATTCTCCCGCATTCACAGATATGATCTCACACGGAATCTGATGATTCGCACAATATTCGCGCACATATTCTGCATCCCTCAGGCTTTCTTCTCCTCTGATTCCATGCTCTACATGCACGACCTGCAGACGAAATTCGCATACCTGCTGATAGCTGCGAAGAACTTCCAGCAAACACATAGAATCCGCGCCGCCGGACACTCCCGCAAGCACAAGGTCTCCCTCATCTATCAATTTATGTGTTTTTATATAATTGTATACGGTTCGAAACAAATCGTTTCTCTTTTCCGCTGTATTCCTTGGCTCTTTCGTCATTCTTTTCTATTCACTCCTACTTTTCCCAAATACCGGACACCAACACCGTCATATCATCCTTTACCTGACCCCCGGTAAAGAGCATGACCCGGTCCAGTATCTTTTTTGCCATCTCATTCGGGTTTGTTCCCTGTATCGTTTCTAATATTTCACACATCGTCTGTTCCGGCGACGGAACATGCAAATGCTCCAGCACTCCGTCTGTCACCAATACAATGTAATCTCCACTATTTACCGTCGCATGCTCTGTCCATATTTGTGGCTGTACATCTGCACCCACCGGCAAATTTGCGCACGGTATACAGACTGCTTCTTCTCCACATTTCAAAAACGCCGCCGCTGCCCCGATTTTATAAAAAGAAGCGTCTCCTGTGTACAAGTCTACTTTACAAATATCCATCGTAGAATAGGAATCCTCCTGATCGTGGAGTACACACGCCGCATTCAGCATGCGCAGAGACGTTTCCTCTGAAAAACCCGCCTCCAAAAATCTCTCCATTAACTCTAACACCAATTCGCTCTCCTTACAAGCACTGCTTCCAGAGCCCATTCCATCTGACAGCATCATTACGACCTGCCCATCATGGTTTTCTATATATGAAAAGTTATCACCGGACACTACCGCGCCATCACGGATCAACCTGGCAACTCCATATGTACTGTGATACAGCGTATCCTCTTCATATACGAACGGCCCCGGCAGCTTTCCAATCAGTGTCTTCGAATCACGATGCAGTACCATATCCAAATCCAACGCTCGTGTGACCACCTTTGTCAACGCTTTTACCGATATACAATTCCCTTGCTTTGACCGCGCCTCTGCCGACAGCGTAATCCGCCCATTCTTCTTTTCCAGCAGGCGGATGTTTTGGAGCAAAATCCCCTGCTCCTTTGCCAGATATCGCAAGCTTGCCAACGCCGGTTTTTCCTTTTTTGTCAAATCCACCGCATCCCTCGTGCAGTCTTCCATAATATATGCCATCGCTTCCATCTGCTCGGCAATCACTGCGCGATTTTCCAGCAATCTGTTATACCACGCCAAATTCAGTCGGGCTCGTTCGAACACGCGCGTTGCTTCCATCATCAACGCCTCGCTGTGCGCACAATGCTGTTGCAAATGTTCTCTCGGCGCACGGTCTGCTTTCCCCCGCTGGTGCATCGCCGTCAGATAATCCCCCAACGCCTGATACATCGGTGCATCCGGCTTGTCCCAACAAATCGCACACTGCATACAGTTTGCACAGACATGCTCTGTAATCTCATTGTGTATGCGCCCCATTTCTTCCGATGTAAAATCCTTTTTTTGCAGTTTCATATTTGAAAAAAGCTGTGCCAGCTCCCCAAATGAATCTGCATATCCTAACAGACGATTTTCATCCGTCTCTCTGCGCGGCTCCTTATCCGGGATGCGCTCCACGAGCAGCGGCAGCCAATACAACATCCTCGAAAAGACAAACACGCACGCAAAGCAGATGACGCCTTCCATCAGTTTTAGCGGCAAATCTCCGCGCAAGTCATTCGTGAGCAAATCTCCACATATATTCAGTGAAATGGTAATCAGTCCCGCTGCAATCGCTGCGGTCGCTGTCAGACACTTGTGATCGAGCCATTCACATACTTTTACGACTGCCCAAATCACCAGCATTCCACACGTATAGCGCACCGTGTCCGTAATCGGCAAGGTCAATGCCATACTCAAAAACATCACTCCACCCAGCAGCGCACGCCCTTCTTGCCGGAGCAATGCCGCCGCATAGTATGCAGGCAGGAGCGGATAATACCCTCCCATCCCAAATCTGCACATCAATGCCCCTATGAGTGCCAAGAGTAATTGACGATACGTTTCTTTTTTCATGATTGCTTACCTCCACATTTTTCAGTTGGAGCCAATTATAAAAAAGAATCGTTTCATAATTTGTCAAAAAAAATAGGGGATTTGAAAAATCGTTCGTCAAAACGCTCCTTCAAATCCCGTTCTATGTCGATTATATGTACTTCATCTATTCGAAGCACCTCACAGAAATACTTCACATAGGTACTTCCTTTTCCCACTTTAAGAATCGCTTATTCCTTTTCGCGGTATATAATCTCATCCTCATAAAACAAGCCGTACTTATGTGCCTCTTTTTCGATATATTCCTGAGACTTCATGTTCTTTTCCTGTTCTTCCAGTTCCTGCTTGCGCGCCTCTTCTTCCTGCTTTTGCAGCTCATAGGCTTCCTGCTTTACTTCCAGTTCCTGATTTTTATAATACAGCTTCACAATCTGTGTGGACATCAGAATAATCAACAGGCACACCATGCAGCTAATGCTCAGCTTTGCCATTCGGTTTTGTTTTCTCTTTCCTCTGTTCATACATTCACTTCCTCTGCTCAACATCGTGTTTCATCGTTTATGTAAACACATTTTAACTATCTTCCAGAGCTTTTTCAACCGTTTTTTCTGACACAGCCATAGTTTTCCACATATTTCCATCCCTTTTGTGCGTTTTTTCTGCAAAAGCGCGCCGCATTTGCGAAGCGGCCGCACCAGAAACTCATGCAGCCTTTGAAGAAATCGCAAAATTCGAGGCATACAGATTCTACTGAAACTCCAAAGATAGAGCACCGCTCCTACCAGTAATCCACCGAATATGTAGCCACGCGAACGCCCATTATTTTTTTCATATAAAATAAGAAATACGACCGTTGCCACATACATCCAGTAAATAAAGTCTTCCAGATTTATCCAGAACATCCCATGCGGAACAAAGGCACGGAACATGCGTAGTATATCATAGCTCGCAGCCAAAAAAATACCCACCAGAAAGAAACAGCTCACAATCGCCAGCTCTTCATAGATACCGGCGCTGACCATACGAACTTTCATCAGCGGAACAAACGACCCAACAAGGATGTTCCTTTATTTTCATGCGACACATCCGAGTAATTCAGGGCATCGATCTTTCCAGCAATATCTACCTCGCCTTTTTCGAGCGACAATCGGTTCACATGAAGATCTTTTCCTTTAATCAACAACATTCCCAGCGCCGTCTCCAGCAATATTTCATTTACATCAAAGGATAATACGTCCACGACACCTTGAAATGTGCCGGTCTGTCTGTTATTCAACAAAATTTTATGTGCATGTATCGTCTGCTTTTCTTCCATAGGCCGCACCTCTACATTTTTCTCATATAAGAATATATGCTTCCTGCGGCTGAAAAATTACTATTATAAATACTCGAACAGCTCTGCTGCCTCATCCTTTTTTGTCGTCTGAGCGATTGCTTTTACGCGAACCTTCACCGTTTTCGTACCAAACAAAATCTCTATGACATCCCCTTCCTTCACATTCAGGGAAGCCTTTGCCACTTTTCCGTTTACCATGACACGCCCTGCGTCACATGCTTCATTCGCCACCGTGCGTCGTTTAATCAGACGTGATACTTTTAAAAACTTATCTAATCTCATATCATTCCTCTAAAAAACAAACGTGTGCTTCGCACACTCTGCACCTGCAAGTTCCAATGAAAGAACAAAAGTGTGCTTCGCACACTCCGCGCCTACACGTTCCTACCTCAGCACAGCTTTTGTTCCGCGCGCGTTAGCTGCGCATCTGTGCACGAAGTGCTTTGTGTAATAGGAAGTTCCGACGGAATTTCCTATTACACAATAATAAAGGCGAGCTCCCTCTCAGAAACTCGCCTTTGTGTTTATAAATTAAGCGTTTACGCTATCCTTTAAAGCCTTACCAGCCTTAAACTTAGGAGCCTTAGAAGCAGGAATTGTCATTTCTTTTCCGGTCTGAGGATTTCTACCGGTTCTAGCTGCACGCTCAGATACCTCAAATGTACCAAAGCCTACTAACTGGATTTTCTCACCCTTCTTTAACTCTTCTGCAACTACATCCGTAAAAGCCTTTAAAGCAGCCTCTGCATCCTTCTTTGATAATCCTGTCTTATCAGCCATTGCTGATACTAACTCCATCTTATTCATGTTTTGTGTCCTCCTATTTGGATTTCTGTTTAATCTTTTCTGTCCATAATTTACGGATACTTCGCTTGATCCGAATTACCTACGCATATATTTATACTTGGTTTTTTTTGGCTTGTCAAGATTATTTGCCTATTTTCGCAAGAAATCACACATTTCCGCGTTGTTTTCACAAGAATTAAATCATCTCACGAATCATTGCCAGTACATTTTCTCCTAATGCTTTTGATTTTTCATCCGCATCTGCCAAAGAAGTACCCTTCACACCGATATAGAATTTTACTTTCGGCTCTGTACCGGAAGGACGTACACATACCCATGCATCGTCTGTGAGCTCATAATAAAGTACATTTGAGGCCGGAAGACCGGTCGGCTTCTTCTCTCCTGTCGCAGTATCTGTAATCTCATTTACCTTGTAATCGCGCACTGCAGTTACGGTATAACCACCGATTTCCTTCGGAGCATCCGCACGAAGCGTATTCATAATCTCCTGAATCTTTGCCAGACCTTCGATTCCCTTTAATGTAATCGACTCTACGTGATCTTTATAATAGCCATAACGGTCATACATCTCTATCATGGCATCCCATAAGGTCATGTTCTTGGTCTTATAGTATGCAGCCGCTTCACACAACGCCATAGAAGCTACTACCGCATCCTTATCACGCGCATAGGTTCCGGTCAGACAGCCATAGCTTTCTTCCATTCCGAACAAATAGGTTCCTTTGCCTTCGGTCTCAAACTTCAAAATCTGCTGACCGATAAACTTGAATCCGGTCAATACTTCAATCAATTCGATTCCGTAATATTTCGCAATCGCATCCGCCATATTCGTAGACACAATCGACTTGATAAATGCTCCGTCTTCCGGCAGCTTGCCATCGCGCTCCTTGCGCTGACCAATTACATAATCACCAATCAGGCAGCCTGACATATTACCGGTCAGAGAATGATATTCTCCGGTCTTTGAATCTTTTACATACACGCCGAGACGGTCTGCATCCGGGTCTGTTGCCAGCACCAAATCTGCATCTACTTCTTTTCCAAGCTTCAAGCCAAGCTGGAATGCTTCCTCTGTCTCAGGGTTCGGATAGCTGACGGTCGGGAAATTGCCATCCGGCAGCTCCTGCTCAGGAACAACATACACCTTTGTAAAGCCGAGTTCCTTTAACACGCGACGTACCGGGATATTTCCGGTTCCGTGCAACGGAGAATAAACGATGGTCAGTTCATCCTTCACTGCATCGATACAGTCCTGATGCAATACCAGCTTCTTGAGCTCTTCGATGTACGGATCGTCAATATCTGCTCCAATCTGCTGATACATGCCGGCTTCGATCGCAGCCTGCTTGTCCATCGTCTTAACGGTCGCATAATCAGTCACTTTCTTTACTTCATCCATAATGCCACTGTCATGCGGCGGTGTAATCTGTGCACCGTCTTCCCAATATACTTTATATCCGTTGTATTCCGGCGGATTGTGGCTCGCTGTAATATTGATACCTGCGATACAGCCTAGTTTACGAACTGCATAAGACAATTCCGGTGTCGGACGAAGACTCTCAAACACATATGCCTTTATGCCGTTTGCTGCCAGACAAAGTGCTGCTTCATCTGCGAATTCCGGCGACATACGGCGTGAATCAAATGCAATCGCTACACCCTTCGCTTCACCTTTTACGCCCAAAATATAGTTTGCCAGACCCTGTGTCGCTTTTCTCACGGTATAGAAGTTCATGCGATTGGTTCCTGCACCAATCACGCCTCTCAGTCCTGCTGTTCCAAACTCCAGGTCCATGTAGAAGCGGTCCTCGATTTCCTTTTCATCTCCGGAAATCGCCTTTAATTCAGCTTTGGTCTCCTCATCGAAATAAGGATTATTGAGCCATTCCTCATACATTGCTTTGTAGTCCATTTGTGTCCCTCCTAAAATAGTTGTCTTGTATAGTATCGTGATTAATCTTCTGTCGTCGTCAACGACTGAATTAAATCTACAATGGTATCCAGATAGTCCTCATAGTCTTCCGAATCGTCTGATGATGTATTCGATGCACCCTTTTCTTCGCTCGTATATGTCTCGGACTCTGCGTCCTCGTCTTCTTCATCTGCATCGTCATCTCTCTGATTTGTCGATGTCGATTCTTCTGAATCGTCTGATTCTTCATCCTCTGTGCCTTCTGACAGCTCCGGTTCTCCAATCTGAATCGTCGCTTCCTCAGAGTGAATGACCAATTGGCGCTCCCAAGTCTCAAATCCTTCTGCTATGACAGTCAACTGATGAACGCCGTAACGAAGCTCTACCGGCTCATCATAGTCTACATTCTCGCCATCAATATACAACAATGCATCATCCACATAGATCTCAAACGTAACCTGACACAGCTTCGGGCCTTCACCCTTATACTGCTCCAAATCCACTTTCGTCACTTTGGCACGTTCTACCACGATCGTCTTACTGTCTCCATATCCATCGTTAGCTACAGAGAGCTCATATTTGCCCTCAGGCACTTCCAATATCATGTTCGGTGTAACTTTGGCATAAATCTTTGTTCCCAGACTAATCCAACCGCCTTCAAACAACTCCGTATTTAAAAGCGCGATGGTTCCATGTCCGGTCGTCACCTGCACGGACACGATTTCTTTTCCGATGCCCTGTACGCTAATCACGTCATTGACACCTACCTGCATCAGAGAAATCTCCTGTTCTCCGGCAAACACACGCAAATATTGTCCGTAGTGATACTTTGTATCTCCGATGGTGAACATTTTTATCGACGGATCAATCTCATAGCGTGTGATATTCTCCTGATACCACGCATCCTTCGCCAGTCGAATCGTCGTGAGCTTTGCCTGTGAATCCAACTCTCCGATCGTCACCGCGCGCCCCGGCTGCAGTTTATTGACCGACATGAACTGTCCGAAATTGTCAAATATCTGCGTGGCACTTGTATATCCGTACTGCACGGTTCGCGCAGAGTCCGGAAGTGCCAGACCGATCATCTGTGTCTGTGTGTCTACCGACACCACCAGATAAATATCCGTATCTTCCTGCTCCTCCACAGGTGTCGTCACAGCGTCCGCTTCTTGCGATTCTTCATCTGTCTGTGTATCTTCGGTCTCCTGCACGGTGCTTTCCGCAGGCCGGTAATGATCCATCGAAATCCGATCCGGCTCTTTTCTACCGCATCCACACATCAGTACCATACCTATTATAATTGTTATCATTCGAAAAAAATACTTACTCATGCTATGTATTATAAACTATTTTGCCAGATAAAACAACATCGATAAAAACTCTTCACGTTTTGTTTCCTGTTCACACATCCGCTGAAGCTTTTCTATATCACGAAAGGATACCCACGTTTTTCTGGCATTAAAATAGTGATTTACAATTTTCCAGTACTTCTCCGGATACAAAAGATGCTGGTACAACTGCTTCCACTCCCATAATTCCAGCTCCCGGACGCCATGATATGCCATGACCATATCCATTCCAAAGCCGCCGTCCCAATTGCATTTCTCCAATATTTTGCGCATAAAATTTGTCAAATCCGTTACACAGATATCTCTGTGCAGCTTATCAAATCCGACTACTGCAAGCTTTTCTTTGTCAAACAGGAGATGATGCTGGTTAAAATCGCCATGACAGAGCTGTCTGCCGGACTCCGGGACTGCTTCTGCGCGCTG
>JAGAOE010000039.1 GCA_017623885.1 Eubacterium sp.
ATTCCGGCAAGTGACTCTAAGGAATACTGCAAGATTGTAAAGTTATACAAAAAAATAGAAAAAGAAGCAGTCACTACTGCAACCGATGAGATGGCACAGCAGATCCATGATACGCTGAGTGTCGAAAAGGAATTTGTCTTTTATACAAAAGGCAAACCGGATAAGATTTACAAAGACCTGTGTGAAAAAGTGAAAAAAATCAATCGTCAGGGCATCCGCTTTTGGAATGAAGCCCGTGATGAAAAGTTGTTATTTAATGACATTTATCAGATAACCATTAACAAAGACATGGCGACGGCGTATGCTTATGCATGCAAATTGTCGGAAAAAATGTTTGAACATCGAAAGAATGGTATAAATGGGCAAGTCCTTAAACTGTGTGACCCGGTAACTTATTATTCTGACTGGCCGGATTGGTTACATCCTGCTTACGACGAGGACTATGATCCAGAATGGTGCGTTCCAAAATGTTCTAAGGAAGAAGCCTACGAACAGCTTCGTCCTGCTGAAAAACGCATCTATGACGCGCAGTCCATGGGAGAGCTCTCCGATATCGTGAAGCTCTATGTGATTGACTGCTATGATTTGTTTGCCATGGGTGCTCGTGGCATTATATACGAATCCAAAGAATCTCGTTGGACCTCTTTTAAGTCCGATGGTGTGATTATGAAACATCTCTATAATGATACAGCACGTGGTGTTTGTATGCATTATGCAAAGTCTGAGGTAATACTTTTCTCTTACTTTGATATTGATGTGAAATATTGCAGCGGTTCTAACCACGCATGGACTGAAGGTGTAGCAAAAGATTCTTATGGGAATAAGATACCTTACAAGTTTGATTATGAGTTACTCGTAAAAGGACTTGATCGTGGTGGATATGAATAAATAAAGACGAACATTCTCCCTTCATCAATAATGGTGAAGGGATTTTTTATCATAGAAATAGTGATTTTCTAATTCGATATCGCGGCAAAGCTCTATGCATTTTAATTTTTTTCGTTGTAAATAAGAAACAATATTGTTTAATCACTCTTTGTCATTGGACTGAAGAACTTCGGTAGGCATTTTTTTATGTATAGAAGTCGTCAAATTGCCACATTATTTCTTTTCGAAAAGGATATTCTTCGGTAATGCATATATCAATCTACACGCCTGAATAGTTAACAACATTATGAATTATATGTATTACTAAAGGGATGCCAATAATCTAACATCCCAGCTATACTTTTTAACAACTTTTACCTCATTAATATATTATTCTATCCTCCTCGATTTGAGCATCATCATAAGCTTCTTGCTCCGATACAAAACACCCAAAATCATGATAACATTTAAAATTGACTCGATATCTCTATAATCACTTGTAATATCTGTGCTATATTATCTTCTCAACAGAGGAATCGTAACATACAGAAAATGACCCAGCTTAAATCTCAAGTTCATTAAATCAAGCTATTTTAAGCAAAAAGTAGCCCTCCCTATACTCTCTGAAAGATACTCAGAAAGGAAAACGGGAGGGTTGTTTTTTACCATCTTATTACGTTTGTAAAACAGTTACAGGCCGATAATCTTTATCGTCATACATAGATTTGAAAGCTTTATCACCAATCATGGCGTAACTACGATTATGCATTTCTACACCTATATGCGCTCCGGTATCTTATAGCCGGATTTCTCCATTCGCTCATAAAACTCTTTTTCGGAGATTCCTAATTTTTGCGCGCCACGGGTCACATCATAGTCACCTTCCATTACAGAAGTAAAAATTTCTTTTTCACGACCTTCTGCACGGATGCCGTCTATAAATGTTTTTTCATTATACTCCGTAATACACACATCCATCACCTCCGCTCTGTGCTTCTTCAAAAAATCTCTCAATACTCCATGTTGGATACAGTCGATAACCGCTTTATCTACTGCATCTTTTACTGACAGACCGTTTGCCTGATTCTCTTTAATGCATTGAATCAAGGTCATATAATCTTTTAAAGGTTCACACTTGGATAATAATTCCTCGTTTTTTCCTTTATTCAGATTATACATGGTAGCCGTCCACTCAAACTCATGTAATTCCTGCGGATGAAGAAATGCATCCGATAATTTTAGCTTCCGAACGGATTCCATATCCTTATTTCCATTGTAAAAAACGATATACTGCGGCGTCGGAATTCTAACCAGTGCTTCTCCATATATATTAAGCTCCTGCCCATCTATATATGTATCATACAGGTTTCCAAAATACATCAGCCCGCGCAACGGCATGTTGGGATTGTAAGAACTTTGCTGCTCCCACAACGAAAGATAACTGTCAATCAACAAGGAGACATCATTCTTCATTTTGATATAAATGGCATCGTCCAGTGTCGTAATCTCGATTTCTTTTTCATCGGTATAATTCGTTCCGTTCAACGCATTGTACAGTGAAATGATATTGGATTTCATTTTCGGATTACCAAATAGCAACCGAAACAGGCGATCTTTATACCGTGGGTTAGTTCTTACTCGTTCATTTCTCATTTGTCGTTCCTCTCTTTCTCTAGCTACACTCCTCTCTAAACAAAGAACGCAAATCTCCTCTCATATCTACGAGTATTTAGGCAATTACAAAACTCCTCATTGACCTTACCGGATTGTGCAACATTACCAATGACCACAAGCAGATACTCTGCGTCCGTTGGTATTTAGGCGCTGTGTTTTAGCGCCTTATGTACCACTACGAGACGAGGGTAGCGAGAGCGTATCTGCGGTGGTTTGGTGATGCTGCACATCTTCGCTAAAGAAACTTGAGGTTTTGTAAATACCTACGAGTATTCTCTATAAATATTCTCTAATCTGTTTTCCTATCAGCACCAAGCTGCAATATTAGTATAGCACATATTTTCAGATACTGCACTTCTTTTTTATCTTCCCTTTATCCCCGTGCCTGCGTATATATCTTTATCATATCTTCTTTATAAAGAGGAACGACCACACCTGCCGGACCACCGCATGCTTTCTCACAGCGCGCAGCCAGCTCTTCAATTTGCGCATCTGTTGGTGCAATACCTAATTCTTTGAGCGAGGTAGGCATTTCGATTTCTCTGTAAAAATCCTCCATTGCTGTGATTCCCTTTTCGATGGTATCTGCGTCAGTTTCCATCTGACAGACACCCATCACTTCCACTGCAAAGCGTACAAACCGCGCCGGTGCCGCATGGCACACATAACGAGCCCACATTCCCCAAAGTGCTGCAAGACCTGCTCCATGCGTCACATCAAACATTCCGCCCAGCTCGTGCTCCAATTTATGTGTTGCAAAATCCTGTTTTTCTACTCCGCAGCTCGTCAATCCGTTGTGAGACAGACTTCCTGCCCACATCAGCTCTGCGCGCGCTTTGTAGTCATTCGGATTTTGATTCAAAATACGCGTATGCTTCAGCACGGTACACATCAAGCCTTCTGCGATCACATCCGTCAGCTCCATATTATCACTCTGGTTAAAATAGCGCTCCATCGTGTGCATCAGAATATCGACTGCGCCGCTCATCGTCTGATATTTCGGAAGTGTCATCGTAAATTCCGGATTCATGACGGCAAATTTACACCGCGACATATCGCTGCTGTAGCCACGCTTTTCGCCGGTCTTTTCATTTGTAATCACGCAGCTTCCACTCATCTCGCTACCCGCAGCAGAAATCGTCAGCACTGCCCCTATCGGCAGACAAGCGTTCGCTTTTCTCTTAAAATCATAAAAATCCCACACATCGCCTTCGTTTGCCACACCATAGCCGATTGCTTTTGCTGAATCAATCACGCTTCCGCCACCAACTGCCAACACGAAATCCACCTGTTCTTTTTTGCACAGCTCGATTCCCTCATACACAAGCGACAGACGCGGATTCGGCACGACACCACCCAGTTTTACATATGCAATCTGCTCTGCACACAGCGCATCCTCTACGCGCTGCAGCACACCGGTGCGCACCGCACTCTCACTGCCATAATGAATCAATACTTTTGTCGCTCCCTGTTCCTTTACCAGCGCACCAATCTGCTGATCTGAATTTTTTCCGAATACAACCTTTGTCGGTGCATAATACAAAAAATCACTATACATATCTTTTCTCCCATCACCAATGAATCATTTATCCAACCATCATGGATATGCAAATAGGACCATGCATTTCGCATGATCCCATTCGTATGATATATGAAAAACAAAGTTTGTAGCTGCCACTAATTTCTCTTTGACAAAACATCTGCCTCGTATGCTTTGATTTCTTCGAACCAGCTCTTGTCTGCGACTACGCCGCACTGCTCACAATATTCAGCCCAAACTGCGCCGAACGGAAGCATTTTTGCCTCTTCCTGCATTACCATGAGCTCTGTGAAGTTACCTGCATCCTGCAAATTCTTCAACTCAGCATTCGGCAGACACAGTGCATTCAACATAGCCTTCTGCCAGCTACGGAATCCGACTGTCCAAGCTGATACACGGTTGATACCTGCATCAAAATAGTCAAGTGCCATGTATACACGATCGGTCGCATCATTGCGCACGATTTCTTTTGCCATCTCTTTTGTCTCATCGTCAAACAATACTACGTGGTCAGAATCCCAACGTACCGGTCTGGTAATATGTAATGCAATCTCCGGGAAGAAGCAAAGGAGTGCCGGAATCTTGTCTGAAACAACTTCTGTCGGGTGATAATGTCCATTGTCCATAAGCGGCATGCACTTATCAGAATGAGCTGCTGCAAAGCTGAGTGTAAACTCTGCTGAACCTGCAGTATAAGACTCTACACCGATACCAAATACCTTTGACTCTACGCAAGGCTTTACCATCTTAAAATCATACGGCTCAGATAAAATAGCCTCGATCGATTCTTTATAGCGCATTCTCGGTCCCATACGATCTGCCGGAATGTCCTTAAATCCGTCACCGGTCCAAATATTCATTACACAAGGAATTCCTGTTTCCTGTGCAAAATAGTTTGCGATACGCACACATGCTTTTCCATGCTCAATCCAGAAATTGCGAATTTCAGGGTCCGGGCTGGATAAGGTCATGCCATCTTTCATCTTCGGATGTGAGAAGAATGTCGGGTTAAAGTCGATACCTACCTGATGCTTCTTTGCAAACTCTACCCATTTTGCAAAATGCTTCGGCTCCAACTTATCGCGATCTGCAAATTCACCTTCCTCAAAAATCGCATAGCTGGCATGCAGATTCAGTTTCACCTTTCCGGGGCACAGGCTCATTACCTTCTCGATATCAGCCATCAATTCCTGCGGTGTACGTGCTTTTCCGGGATAATTACCGGTCGTCTGGATACCACCGGTCAACGGGCCGTCGTGGTCAAATCCTGTAACGTCATCTCCCTGCCAGCAATGTAAAGAAACCGGAAGCTCTTTTAATTTTGCAATTGCCGCATCTGTATCTACACCAAATTTTGCGTATTCTGCTTTTGCAGATTCATATAACTGTGACATATATTTTCTCCTTTTCCTGTTTTCTTACGCAGGTTCTCCCACCTGCATATTTGTAAACACATCTGTTTTCACTTTGTGCTTTTGCCTAATATTTTTTCACACCGAACGAATTGTAAATACAGGTTCTTGCCTCTTCTACAGAAGCAAAATCGCCTGCCTTTATCATCTGTGCAACGATATTTCCGATTGCAGTCGCTTCTCCGGGACCACAATGTACTTCTTTTCCGGTCTCCTTTGCAGTCAGCTCATTCAGATATACTGCATTCGAACCGCCGCCAATCACGTGAATACGGCTGTAAGTACGTCCGGTAATCTCCTCAATCTCTTTTGCCGTCTGTGCATAGCACTGTGCCAAAGATTTGTAAATAACTGCTGACAGCTCACCGGGTGTCTCAGGAACCGGCTGATTGGTATCACGACAATAACGCTGAATCTCCTCAATCATACTCTTCGGTGCAAGGAAGCACTCGTCATTTGCAGCTACACGTGACGGGAAATCATCACACTGTGAAGCCATATCGCACAACTGTGCAAAGCTGTATTTGTCATCCAGCTCGTGACGCACGCTCTGAATCATCCAAAGTCCCATGATGTTTTTCAGATAACGATAACGCTTGTCATAACCACCCTCATTTGTCAGATTTGCTTTCTGGCTGGCATCTGAGCAGTCAGCTTCTTTCTTTTCAATTCCCATCAAAGACCATGTACCGGAACTGATATATAAGAAATCGTCATCATTTGCAGGAACTGCAAGCACTGCCGAAGCGGTATCATGAGAGCCGCACAGCACTACTTCACAATCAAATCCCACCTGTGCCTGCACTTCTTCTGTGAAGTGTCCCACAGTCGTACCCGGCATCTCTACCTTCTGGAAAATCTCTTTATTATATCCCAGCTTTTCGATCAGCTCATAATCCCAGTCAAATGTCACAGGGTTAATCAACTGTCCGGTCGTAGCCATGGTGTACTCCTGCATCTTATTTCCGGTCAACAAAAACTGGAAATAATCCGGGGTCGTCAACATCGCTTTTGCACGTTCCATATGCTCAGGCTGCTGCTTTTTCACTGCCATCAACTGATAGATGGTATTGAAAATCGCATACTGAATACCGGTACGAGCATAAAGCTCTTTTTCAGGAATCATCTTATACACTTCCTCATCCATACCCTGTGTACGGCTGTCACGATATCCAACGGTATCACCCAAAAGATTATCATTTTCGTCTAACAGTGCAAAATCTACGCCCCATGTATCAATCGACATGCTGGTCGGTATCTTGCCCAGTTCTTTACACTTTTTAATACCGTCAAGAATCTCTTTGTAAGTGCGCTCATGATTCCAGCACAGATGACCATTTTTCTCCACCATGCCGTTCTCAAAGCGATGAATCTCCTCTAATACAATTTTTCCGTCCTCAATACTTCCCAGAATGTGTCTTCCGCTGGAAGCACCGATATCAATTGCCAAATAGTAATTTGCCATTTGTCTCTCCTTTCTTGGATCTTGTCCTCATTATAATCATTTATTTTTCTAAAAATAAGGACTTTATTTTATAAAAAAACCGTCCTTATTTGCAGATTCAGTTTTTTTCCTGATGCACATTTTCCGCATCACGGTATTTCTTTGGCGTCACACCATAACGCTCTTTAAAAATACGGTGAAAATAGCTGCTGTTGTCATAACCCACTGCCACAATCACATCTTCCACTGCCAGCTTCGTAGCTGTCAAAAGATATGCCGCCTGATTCAAGCGCTTTTGCATCAACAACTGCTGAAATGTCTGACCGGATTCTTTCTTTATAAATCGTGACAATCCGGTCAATGGCTGAAATGTCAAATCCGCCAGCTCTGTCAACGTTCCGTCTTTATAATGGTCATCGATATAACGCAGCACAGAAAACATCAGACGCCGGTCAAACTGATCCGGCCCCACCACACGAATCAAGTCCGTATAGCGTGACAATTGATGAATGAGTAATGCCATCGTCATCTGATTTACCGCGCTCTTGCCGCCATCCTCATAAAGCAGTGACCAAACCAGATTTTCCACCAAATTTTGAACCGGTAATACATCTGATACCTGAAAATGTATATAGTCCATTCCGCTGTTTTTCTGCTGTAATGTACCGACCAGAAAATCGCGAACCACATTGTCTTCTTCCACCATTTGAAATGTCTGGTGAAAAAATTCCGGTAACACGATAAAGTTTATCGCCACATCATCCATACCGGCTGGCAGAATTTCCTGTCTCGCATGCGGATTCAAAAACAACAGCTCACCCTTCTGTAAAACAACCCGTTCTCCGCTCACCAAATGTGTTGTCGTCCCTGCGCACATGTATATGATTTCTATATAATTATGTGTGTGCTCCGGAAAATGCACAAATCGTGTGTGCGGGCGAATATCAATGAGCTTTCCGCGCGCCAGCATCTTGTCTTTTTCAACCACAAAATTTTTTCCCGATGTATAAAGGCTCTTGTCCACGCCGGACTGACGCTTCAATATTTCTTCTTCCTCCGCAGTCACCTGACACAGCCTCTCCAGCAACTGTTTTTGCATAGCCACTTCCTTTTTCTCTATCTCATATACTTTCTTGACAAATCCAAATCTTCACGCTACCATATTTTTTAGTCAATAATAGGTATTTGCGAAGATTCGCAAACGCCTATTTAGTCAATAACTATATGAGGAGTATCTATTTGTTATGAACCAAGACAACCATTCACCTTCTGCATCTGCAGAACAAACACCGCCCCCGGATCGCAAACGCGCTTTCATTCACAATGTTCACCGTGTCCGCACCGCTTGCAAGTGGGTAATCATCGCACTGCTCACCGGACTGGTCATCGGTGCGGTCGGCATCGCATTTTCACACGGCATGGAATGGGCAACTACGATGCGAAAAAGCTATCCATACCTGCTCTTCGGACTTCCGATTGCCGGTATTATCATTGTTTCACTGTATTATCTGTTTCATGATAAGCATAATCGCGGCACAAACCTTGTCATTTCAGCCATTCACTCCGGCGAAGAAGTGCCTTTTCACGTTGCACCGATCATGTTTATCGCCACGATACTCACGCATCTGTGCGGCGGTTCTGCCGGTCGTGAAGGTGCCGCACTCCAAATCGGAGCCAGTATCGGCAATCAAATCGGCAAACTGTTCCGTTTTAATGAAAACGACCAGCGCGTGATGATTATGTGTGGTATGAGTGCCTGCTTTGCCGCATTGTTCGGTACACCGATGGCAGCCGCCATTTTTTCTATGGAAGTCATCAGCGTCGGTGTCATGTATTATGCCGCGCTCGTTCCCTGCGTACTGTCCGCACTCGTCGCACATGCATTAGCAGGAAGATTTGGTGTTACCTACGAAACATTTCCGCTCCATGACATCCCTGCCTTTACTGTACCGAATGCTGGTCTCGTTATCGTTCTTTCGATTTTATGTGCGGTATTGAGTATCCTGTTTTGTGAAATCCTGCATCGCACTGCACATTTTTTCCGAGAACGCATCAGCAATCACTTTTTACGCGCCATCACAGGCGGATGTATCATCATTGTTCTCACCTTGCTGGTGGGAACAAATGACTACAACGGTGCCGGTATGGATGTCATTGAACACTGTTTTGAAACCGGCGAAGTATTCCCCTTTGCCTTTGTTTTGAAAATGATTTTCACAGCCATCACTCTGGGCTGTTGCTTCAAAGGCGGAGAAATCGTGCCTACGTTTTATGTCGGCGCGACATTTGGCTGTCTGTTTGCAATGATTACCGGTTTTGATGCCCAGATGTGCATCGCTATCGGTATGGGAAGTCTCTTTTGCGGAGTGACAAACTCTCCCATCGCTTCCCTGCTCATCTGCTTCGAATTATTCGGATATGAAGGAATGCCCTTCTTTTTGCTCGCGATTTCCTTCAGCTATATGCTCTCCGGCTATCGCGGTCTCTACAGCAGCCAAAAAATTCTATATTCAAAATTTAAAACTACCTATATGGGCAAGAACACGCGCTAATCACGCGTGTTTTTTGTTCCATCTGTTTCTTCTTTTTTCATCTTTTGCAGCCAGCGCTCAAAGTTCTCCTGATTTTCTTCCATCCACTGTCTGCGCAATTCCTTTTGTTCTTCCTTTCGAAGTTCCCTCGGTGTCTTTTTTCCATCCAAGGTCACACGCGTACCGTCTTCTGCGAAATAATCAAGTTTTCGATACTCCTTCGTCTCCACCGGAAGTGCACGCTGACGCAGCTGGTAGCTCACATAAGTGTCTGCGACATAATAAATCACGCCAAACACCGGTACACCAATCAACATGCCGATGGCTCCCCAGAGCTTTCCAAAAAACAGGACGGAAAATACAACCCAGAACGCGGATAATCCCGTCGATTTACCCAATATCTTCGGTCCGATTACATTTCCATCCAACTGCTGCAGCAATACAATGAAAATAAGCGCAATAATACCTTTTCTCAAATCTACCAGCATAATCAAAATCGTACTCGGCACCATACCGATATACGGTCCAAAAAACGGAATCACATTTATCACACCTACGATAACAGACACCAGTGCAATATACGGCATCTGTAAAAAGGTCATACCAAGAAAACACAAAATTCCGACAATCAATGAGTCCAAAATCTTGCCGGAAATAAATCCACCGAAAATCTCGTTACTCTTTCGTATCGTATCTAATATAATCTTTGCGTGTCGTTTGTTAAAAAACGCATATACAATCTTTTTTCCCTGTCCGACAAAACGATCGGTCGAACAAAGCACATACACCGAAATAATAAGTCCGACAATCACATCCATCAGCAATGCCAGTACGCTCACCACACCGGATGCTGCCAACGCTACAGACGACTGAATATTGTGCAGCACATTATTTTTTAGCCAATCGGCAATAACTTCCGTCGCATTTGTCAGTACATTATCAAGAAATTCCCGCAACTGCTCATTCGAGTTAATCAGGTTTGTCACCTCATCCACGTAGTACGGAGAATTTCGTATCAGTGAGGAAATACTGATCACGACCTGCGGCAATATCGTATAAATAAGCGTTCCTGTTATCAGAACAGCGATAAACACAACTGTTATCGAGCTAAAGGCACGCACCGCCGCCTGACGTTTCGCCGCATTTTTCGGCTTACGCTTCTTTAACAGTCTGTGCACATTCTTTTCCATTCCGTTTACAATCGGATTCAACAAATAGGCGACAGCAACACCTATGATAATCGACTTTAGGCCGGACACTACATACGCCAGTTTTCCTGTCCACGTGTTATAACTAAAGATGACAAAGAAAAACAAAATGGCGCAAAGTATCACCACAAGAAATGCTGATGCCTGCACCAATGTATTTTTAAACAACTGTTTATTCTGATTCTGACTCTGATTTTGTTTGTGATCACTATCGATCATATTGCCTCCTCACCGCCAGACCATTCCCTTGTCTGCCGTTTCAATTAACGTGACCCGTTCGACATCGTATCCTCTGACTTTGTCGAGCGCACTTCACGCGCTCTGTTCGCGTCTTCTTCACTATCCCAAGGCAATACATCCCCCGGCTCACGCAAGTATTCTAATAACTGCCAGATTCCTTCTCCGGTATAAGAACTAACACGAAAAATCTGTTTGCAGCCTGCTAACCGCAACCATTCTTCTGCACGATCCGGATTCGCATCTCTTGCATCAATCTGCGTCACAATCCCAATCGTCGGCCGGCAATTAATCGCTGCACAGCACGGCGGATACAAGGAATAGGGCTCATTTGCATTCAGCACAAGCGCCGTCACATCAGCCTCATAGGAATACAACGCCAATGCCCGCCCGAGCGTTCCCGTCTCTGCATATTCTCCCGGCGTATCAATAATCACATCATAATGATTGATATACTGCGTTTTGTGATAATGCAGCACATCACCTTTTAATGCTTGTCGAAGTGTTGTCTTTCCCGATTCACTGCGTCCGACCAAAATCATTTTTTTCATAATATTCAGACCTCTAGGTTCTCGTCACCGGGCACACAGTAAAACCAAGACTCTCTATCAGATAATCACAAATACCCTGTATCGCTTCCTCAACTGCTGAAACCGAACCGGTAAAAATCAATGTACCGCTAAATCGATCGATAAATCCTAACTCTATATCCGCTTTCTTTACAGCGAGATCACCTGCAATAACTGCAATCTCTGCCGGACTCATACTAAGAATTCCGATCGCAGTGCGCTGATAATCAATACTGGGGTCTAAACCCAGTTTTTTATACACAATCGGATCCGGGCTCGCTATGATATGCGCCAGCGTGACCTGCTTGCCGGGCACAAGCTCCTGTACAATTCGCATTTTTCCTTCCTGAGAAGGCGGTAATTGAAATTCCATCATCAAAGTCTCCTCTTTCTTTCACTTCTGCTTTACAACTCTATGTATAGTGTACGACAAAAAACCACATAAATCAAGCTATATTTTTGGTTTTGGTTTTGTTTTATTTTGTTGATTTTATTTGTTTTATTTTGTTTGTATATCAATGTCTATTTCAATATTCGACAATTCATCTTGCAGGAAAAGTCAGTACGCGTTATAATGTATATAATTATAACATTGAAACTGAGGTGGGCTTATGCGCTTTGTTCCGATTGAAAATATTCAACCTGGTATGGTCATTCTTAAAAATATATACGACGAAGATGGGCGCAAGCTTCTTGGCCGCAACAAGCGAATGACTGCCCCACTCATCGATAAAATAAAGCTACTTGGCTATGAGGGCATCTATGTATACGATCGCTATTCTGAATACGAAGAGCTTCAGGAACTGATCAAAGACGACGACCGTATGCGTATGATTCGTACTTTGAAAGAAAAAAATCTGGAGCAGATTTTCTATTTGTCAAATAAAATCGTTGACGATTTGCTCGACCAGCCGGAAATATCTCTGGATTTTAATACGTTGCGCAAGCATCACAACTCCACCTACGAGCATTCCCTGAATGTTGCCATCGCTGCCGTCACCTGCGGTATCGGTATGAAATTGTCAAACGTTCAGCTACGTGAGCTCGCGCTGGCAGCGATGTTTCATGATATCGGAAAAGAATGTATTCCATTAGAAATTTTGGACAAGCCCGGACCACTCACGCCTTATGAGCGCGAGATTATCAACTGTCATCCGGTGTTTGGATATGAAATGCTGCGGGAACGACACGAATTTCCGTCTACTGTCCGCACTTCTATTTTGCAGCACCACGAAAATGATGACGGTAGCGGTTATCCACGCGGTCTTGCACGTGAAGAAATTTATTTATATGCACGCATTATTCATGTCGCCGATGTATTTGATGCACTGTTATCCAAACGTGCATACAAAGATGAATACAGCGCACTTGAAACCATTGAGTATCTGATGGCGAATTGCGACCGCATGTTTAATTATCAGGTAGTCACGACGTTTCTAAATTATGTCACGGTCTATCCGGTCGGTGTTACGGTCACCTTATCTACCGGCGAACGGGCACATGTCATCAAAAACCGCAGTGAGTTCGCGCTTCGTCCGGTCGTCATGACAGAAGGCGGTACGATTATGGACTTGGCATTGGACCACACCCACCTGAATGTGACGATTGTCGGGAAATAAATATTTTAAGTTCAAAAAAACGGAAAACCGCAATTGGTTTTCCGTTTTTATTACCACTCCTGCTCACCGTCTGTACGCGCGAGCATTTCCTTTTTCTGTTCTTCTATAATATAATTTTCAAATTCACGCATCGCGCGCAATCCGATTCCCTCACGGTCAATCGCATACAATTTTTTTATCAGTTCCGTTCTGCGTTCTTCCGGCACATGATATAGCAAGAGAAACGCATGAAACGCACCCTCTATACGGTATTCCACACTCGGCGAATGCTCCGTTGTCATAATCGTCGAATACTCAATTCCCGACATAAGCGTCTCTATCTCTGTAAATTGCTCATCTGTCCAATCCTTACAATACTCCGAATAGAGCGTTTTTGCACGCTGAATATCGTTCTTTCGAATAATATCCAAGGTAGACGGATAGCTATAGCATGACTGGTAAAAATCTCTCGCACTCGGACTTTCTTCACAAATCAAAACCATTGACAAAAGCTCCATACCTGCCATCAGCCAAGGGTCAACCTGCTTTTCCAATCCTTCTTTTAACTGACCTTCTCGAAAATCACACAGCATCTGTACCATTTTCGCCAGCATATGTTCTTTTGACGAGAAATAGAACATAATATGTCCTTTACTCATATTCAGTTCGTCGCCAATCGCACTAATCGTCGTATTGGTATATCCTTTTTCCAGGAACATTCTCGAAGCGACCTGCATGATTTTTAATTCCATGACATTGTTTTTTCTTCTCTTTGACATAACGTTTACTCACCTTCATCTGTATAATCGTATTCCAAAGCATTATTACAACTATACCGTCTTTTTACATTAATGTCAAACATTTCTGCCAAATTAAGTAAATTTCGTAACTATTTCGTCATGAACTAGCAGAACCGGCTCATTATTACGACTCCGGCAACAACTCCTGTATCACATCGTGCACTGATAAAATTTCACGAATCCGCCCCACATTTGCACCACAGAAAATCAAACCGTTATTGATATCTCCTTTTACGGCGTTGATTAACGCTTTCGTAATGCAATACGGAACCTTTGCGGGATTGCAATGCTCCAGACACTGATAACACTTGCGAATCGGCTCTCGCTCCGCTTCTACCTGTGCAATAAAAGGATTGCGCAACGCGCGTCCCGGCATTCCAACCGGACTTTGTACAATCTGTAAATCCTGCTCCTGCGCCTGAATATACGCCTGTTTGTACGCCTCGGATGCATCGCACTCATAAGTCGCCACAAAGCGGCTCGCTACCTGCACACCCTCCGCACCAAGCGCAACTGCATGAGACACATCTGCACGGTCATAAATACCGCCTGCCACCACGACCGGAATATGCACGCCGTTTTCTTTTTCTGCTTCTTTTGCACAATTGATGATTTTTTTAATTTCCTCATCATATTGCTGTTCTGTCAAAGTATCTAACTGGTCTTTCGAAAATCCAAGATGTCCACCTGCTTTCGGGCCTTCTACAATCAGCATGTCCGGCAGACAATTATACTTCTTTTTCCACATACGGAAAATAATACGTGCCGCTTTTTCCGAAGATACAATCGGAGCCAGCGCCGGTGCCTCTTCTTTTGCATAATGAAACTCTTCCATCGCAGCACGCACGATTCCCGGCAATTCCATTGGAAGCCCTGCGCCGCAAATGATAATATCTGCTTTTGCTTTCACTGCTGCTTTTACATGCTCTGAATAATGCTTTAGTGCAACCATAATATTTACACCAATCAAACCTGCACCCTGTGCAAGTTCTTTTGCATAAGCGATATGCTTTCCAATCGCACGCAAATTACAGACATTTTCATTTCCCTCAAAATCACGCTCATCATATCCTATCTGTGCGGTAGAAATCACACCGATTCCACCTTCCTTTGCCACCGCTCCTGCCAAAGAACCGCGACTGACGCCGACACCCATGCCACCCTGGATAATCGGGATACTGGCAATTCGGTTACCTATTTTTAATGCTTTCATTCAAAAAGTCTCCTTTACAATCTAACGTAGTTTTGATTACTAGATGAAATTATAACTCTTACTGCATGCATTTGCAATATCTATTTTTGTTATTTTATGCGGAATAAAGACAAAAACATTACGGTTTGGCGCAATCATAAAAAAACCTTTCAATGTCCGTAATATCTCAGCTCTTGAAATATCACTTTTCTTGAAAGGTTCTTCTTATATATTCTTTATTTTATCCTTATTTGCTCTGCCACATCCACTAATCTTCCAGCAAATGCTTCAGATACTCCTGTAACATCGTGATACCGGTCGTATTTTCTCCGCCGCGCGGAATAATCACATCTGCATAACGCTTTGACGGTTCGACAAATTCTTCGTGCATCGGTTTCACCGTATTCGAATACTGCTCTAACACAGAGTCGATACTGCGGGCACGTTCCATCATATCCCGGCGAATTCTTCTGGTCAGTCGCTCATCTGCATCTGTATCCACATAGATTTTTGCATCCATGAGATCACGCAGCTCTTTGTTCTCCAGTATCAAAATTCCCTCAATGATAATCAGATTTTTCGGTTCTACATGCTCTGTTCTGTCGGAACGATTGTGAATCGTATAATCATACACCGGAATATCTACCGCCTGTCCCTTAATCAGCTTTCGCACATCTTCTGCCATTCGTTCGGTATCAAACGAATTCGGATGATCATAATTTAGCTGTGTGCGTGCCTCATAATCCATGTCATCATGCGCCTTGTAATAGCTGTCATGACCGAGCACTACGATATCCTCACCAAAATACTCTCTGATTTTTTTCACAATCGTTGTCTTACCGGACGCAGAACCGCCTGCGACTCCTACGACGCGTATCTTGTTCATCTCATTCCTCTTTTCTGTGATCTTTATGTATTTTCCGGTCTGTTAATAATAATCGAATAACAATTACACAGTGCCACCAGCAGTGAGACCGCGATAATCGATGTCCGGTTTGCTACCACAGATGTCGTATGTGCATCTACGATAAACAGTCCGATCGACATCGCAAATGTCGCCAGTACGATATACATAATGAGTGCCTGCCATTTCGGAATCACCTTTTTGTCAAAGCATAAAATTTTCGGAATCGACTCCGCCGCCAGACTAATCGGCCATGATATGATAGCACCCACCACAAAAAACATCGTTACACTTCTCACCGAACTGTATGTGAATCCAAACCGCTTCATAATCTCTCCGCCGAATACACTATACAGTACAATCGCCGCAACGAACAGCATAATCGCCAGCACAAAAACTGCTAAACTGTCCAATACATCTTTGTATATTCGTTTGTTTCCATGCATGATTGTTTTCCTCCTTCTTTTTCAAATTCGCTCTTCAACATTACATCATACCACTTTTCCACATTTATTCAAGCATTTCCAGCGAAATTTTCTCATTGGTCACAGATGCTGTTTGCATTCAAATATAAGATACGATATAATATAAGAATCATATTTTATGACTAGTTTTAGGAGGAACATGTTATGTCTTGGTATAATGAAGCAGTTTTTTACCACATTTATCCGTTGGGACTTTGTGATGCGCCGAAAGAAAATGCATATACGGCACCGGTTCATCGGCTCAACGATGCATTACCCTGGATTTCCCATATAAAAAGCATCGGTTGCAATGCCATCTATATCGGCCCGCTGTTTGAATCTGTCGGTCACGGTTATGAGACGACTGATTACAAGGTATTGGACAGCCGCCTCGGTGACAACGCCGATTTAACAAACTTTGTTGCAGAATGTCATGCACAGCAGGTAAAAGTCATTTTTGACGGTGTTTTTAATCACGTCGGTCGTGACTTTTTCGCCTTTAAAGATTTACAGATCAACCGTGAAAGCTCCGCATACCGCGACTGGTTCTGCAATGTGAATTTTTCCGGAAACAACGAATACAACGATGGATTCAGCTACGAAAACTGGGGCGGATACAATCTTTTAGTAAAACTAAACCAGCACAATCCGGCTGTAAAAGAATATATTGCTGACGTCATTCGCTTCTGGGTCAAGGAATTCGATGTAGACGGTATCCGTCTGGATGCTGCAGATGTACTCGACTTTGATTATATGCACATGCTGCGCGATGTCGCAAACGAAGTCAAACCGGATTTCTGGCTTATGGGTGAAGTCATTCACGGAGACTATACCAAATGGGTCAACGGCGATACCTTGCACGCAGTCACAAACTATGCATTGCACAAAGCACTCTACTCCGGACACAACGATCACAACTATTTCGAAATCGCACATACTGTGAAGCGTCTTTATGAAATGGGCGGAAATCGTCCGGACGGCTTACGATTGTATAACTTTACCGACAATCACGATGTAGAGCGCATTTATACAAAGCTGAACAACAAAGCGCATTTTGCCCCTGTTCATGTATTGCTTTACACCCTTCCCGGTGTACCGTCTATTTACTATGGTTCCGAGTTCGGTATCGATGGAAAGAAAGAAGCTTTCTCTGATGCATCCTTGCGTCCTGCACTTTGCTATGATGATTATGCAAATGCGTTAGAGACGAATGACCACACGAAATTAATCGCTGCGCTCGGCAACATGCGTCTGCGTACCCCTGCACTCTCTTACGGAACATACCGTGAGCTCATTCTGACCAATCGCCAATATGCATTTGCCAGAGAATACGAAGGTCAGTCTGTACTCGTAACCGTAAACAACGATGACAGTGCCTGTGATTTATATGTCGCTGCCGGCAACTGCCATGCTTACCTCGGAGTGCTCTCAGGCAGACAGCTCCCTGTCGAAAACGGTCAGCTCGCCGTACATCTCGATGCAAACAGCGGTGAAGTCTGGTTACCTGTTTCCGAACTGTCTCTTTCTGATGACACCGACAAAGTGGTTGTCGTAGAAACGCCAACACCTGTATTCGAGGAACATACCGCCACCGTTGACGAGATTGTCTCAGATACAAATACAGATACAGATGCAGATACCGTTACAGATGCTGATGCAGGTTCTACTACAGATTCCATTTCAGATTCTGCAGTTGCACCGGAAATTCCTCAGAATGGATCTGTCGAAACTGTAGCTTCTAATACAGCTGACTTTGAGCACGGAAAAATCGTAGGTCTGCAGGAAGCAATTCTGGCAATTATGGAAACAAAGGGCTTCGTCACAGATCAGATGCGTCAGGATGTATGGAACAACACTCATCACGACTCACTTATCACATGGATTAAAAGCTTCCACTAATTTTAAAGGGAGGTATGAAATAAAATTTCATACCTCCCTCTTTTATTCATCCTTCCAGATGACCTCTTCTTCCTGATAGCCTTTCTTTTTCTTGTGATTCACCAGCAACCGAATCCAAATACCACTTGTAAATACCAAAAGCGATATCAGCCAGCCGGCAAGCAGCTCTGCCCATACGGTATAGCCATAAACACCCTGTTTTACAACAAATAAGTGATACATATTCCAGCAGAACAGAATCGACAATGCTAACGGAGCCACATACTTAATCGAAAGCAAAAACCATGTACGCGGTATCTGTAGTTTCTGGGCATTGCGATTGATTTCCTTTAACACTTTCTCCGGCTTAAAGCACCAGCCTACAGCGATACACTCCAAGACACCAAGCACAATCAAATTCACCTGATTCGTCCAGTTGTCTACAATATCCAACCAAGCCAGACCTGCACGCGTTGTATACAAAATAGAAACAAGTGCTGCCACACAGCAGACCGCACGTGTCATTTTCTTGTGCGACACATGGAATTTGTCTGCGAGCGAAGTAGATACACCTTCTACAATCGAAAATGCGGAATCTATCGCGAGCGTTACCAGCATCAAATAGAAGATGATGCCAAATATAGCATTGAACCATCCCACATTTGTCAAATTCACAATCGCCTGCGGATAAATAATAAACGCAGTCGCTATACCGGAATCCGAAATATTATCCAGCATACCGACGCCACCCATCGTTGAAAACATTACGATACCTGATAACACACTGACCGCAGCATCGCCAAGTGCGATAATCGTACAATCTGCCACCAGATTTGAACTCTCGTCCAGATAAGAACCGTACGCAAACATAATTGCCATACATACAGACAAACTATAAAATACCTGACCGATTGCATCCACCCAAAGGCTCGGATTTTGGAGTGCTTCTAACTGCGGTATAAAAAGCTGCTGTAATCCTGCTCCGGCTCCCGGCATGGTACATCCTTTCACAGCCATAACCAACAACAGAATAATCGGCAAAAACACCGTATATTTTACTACTTTTCCTACAGACTGTGCACCATCACGGATACAGTAATACATGAATCCCCATGCAACAATCAAAGAAACCAAAACCACTCCCGGTATTTTCCAATCAGCCAAAGCCGTAGGAACATTCCATGTCGTCTGTGTCAAATTAGCAAATACATTACTTGCTGCCTCTGCATCACCTGTCATACCGGCAAATTTTAATGCGCCGACAACCATCATCAAAACCCATGCAAATACAACTGCATAATAAGTGACAATGACAAACGCATTTGCTGTCGCTGCCCATCCGACAAACTCCATTTTTTTGCACACGCCGCGCAAACTCTCACCTGCGCCTTTGCGCAGCTTTCGCGCGATACCGATCTCCATCATCAACATAGGCAGACCTATCACAAACATCGCTATAATATACACCAGCAAGAATGTTCCGCCGCCGTGTTTTGCTGCAAGTCCCGGAAAGCGCCATGCATTTCCAAGTCCTACCGCCGAGCCAATCGATGCAAGAATAAAGGTACTTCGATTCGCCCATTTACTACGATTTTCACTCATAACATTATTTCCTCCTAATCTTAATCCCTAAAACACCTTATTTTAGCACAATCTCATAATTTCTGCAACAACTCCGGCAATTCCCGTAATTTCGCGATTTCATAATCAACCTTTATATCAGGATGTGCTGCTTTTTTATAGGGATTAAACCAAATGGTACGAATTCCCGCTGCGATTCCACCTTGCATATCCGAAGTCAGGGAATCTCCGACGATGACTGCCTGCGCCGGATCAAAATCTTCCACATCGGAAAACGCACGATCAAAAAACAGTTTACTCGGCTTTTCTGCGCCCAAAACCTCTGATATGTATATTCCTTCAAAATACCGCCCGATACCCGATTTCGCAAGACGCCCTTCCTGTACACTCAGATTCCCGTTTGATACGAGAAACATCCGATAATTCCCATATAATAATTCCAGAAGCTCCGGTGCACCGGGCATATAGTGAAATGTCTCTGCCAAATATTTCGGATAACTTTCTGCGACCTGCATTCCCTGCTCCAGCGGTTTTTGCAATTCTTCAAAAAGAAGTTCAAATCGGCGTTTTTTCACCTGCTCACGTGAAATCTCACCTCGTTCCAACGCCTTCCACTGTGCTTCATTTATCACACTATAACGACCTCTCACCTCATCAGTGAATGGAACGCCCACCTCCGACAGTGCGCGTTCCAATGCCACACGTTCATCTGCATGAAAATCAAACAGCGTATCATCCAAATCAAACAAAACATCCTTTACCATCTCTGTTCTCCTTTATCTTAAAAACGGTAAGTTTTCCAACCGGAAAACTTACCGTCCATTAACAAATTCTATTTTGCGCCGCTCTTTTTCTCTTTAATCAGACGAATAATTTCATCCTTTAACTCAAGCGCACGGTCTTTTACATTTCGTGATGCAGAAGATGTGGTAAGTACAGAACCAATCAGCTTTGCAGCTACCTCCAGCTTACCGAAATGAAATGCCATATAAGCAATAATATATTCCAGAGTCGGCTGATTTAATCCCATAATTGGCGTCATTTCATTCATCATCGCACGCTGAAATCCTTCAAACGCCTCCATGTAGTGAGACTCAGCCTTCGAATGGCAATACTCTGCCTGCTGTGCACGCAACGCTTCATCCGAAATATTCTCTGCCTCTTTTTCCTTTTCACGATACAGCCAGGAAATCACCATATGTAAGTAGGATTTTTCACCATCCTTTGCCATCTTCGCTTCTGCACAGCGCAATGCCATTTCATTCATCGCAATCGCCTGATCATAAGTATAAACAGTCCATCCCGAACGATTTTCCGGCAGGAAATGTGTGCAGACCTGTTCCTTGATATTGGCAATCTGACGACTCACCACATTCGGGAACGCACTATGCATCGCACTGTATCCGCAGTTCGGGCAGGAACACACACCGTACTTTAATGTATCAATATACTCAAAACGCGGTCTCAAATCTGCATCTGCCCCCAAACGTCTCGCACGATTTGATTTCAACACCTTTGTGGTAAACGGTTTATCGCATACCGGACACACCATCTTTTTGTCAAATATAAACTCGTCTTCTGTATGCAGTACATCAGCCATAATTTTCTTCTCCTTTACTCTGTTTTCGGAAGTTTGAAAGAACTCTTTAATGATACAATACGGTTAAATACCGGTTCGCCTTCCTTTGAGTCCTTATAGTCTACGCAGAAAAATCCGTTACGCACGAACTGGAAGCTTTCAAATGCCTGCGCCTGCGCCAATGACGGTTCTACATAACACTCGTCAAGCACGGTGAGTGAATTCGGATTCAAATTCAGACTTCCATCTTCATTATATACTCCCAAGTCCTCATCTACAATATTTTCATACAAACGAACTGTCACTTTTTTTGCAGTCTTTGCCGCTACCCAGTGAATGGTTCCCTTTACTTTACGTCCGTCGGGACTATTTCCACCCTTCGAAGCCGGATCATAGGTACAGTGAATCTCTGTCACTTTTCCGTCTGCATCCTTCTTGAAATCTACACACTTTACAAAGTAAGCATTCATCAGACGTACTTCATTTCCGGGAAACATACGGAAATATTTTTTCGGCGGCTCCTCCATAAAGTCCTCTCGCTCGATGTATAATTCACGCGAAAACGGAACTTCGCGACTTCCAAGCGCCTCATTCTCCTGATTGTTCGGAACGGTAAGCCACTCCGTCTCATCCTCCGGATAATTATCAATAATGAGTTTTACCGGATCTAAAATCGCCATCACACGCGGACGTTTTACCTTCAAATCTTCACGAATACAGTATTCCAAAGCTGCATAATCTGCGATGGAATTCGCCTTTGATACACCACACATGTCTACGAACATCTGTATCGACTCCGGTGTAAAGCCGCGACGACGGAGACCTGAAATAGATACCAGTCTCGGATCATCCCATCCATCTACGATGCCTTCCTCGACCAGCTTTTTAATGTAACGCTTTCCGGTCACTACATTTTTCAGATACAATTTTGCAAACTCAATCTGCTTGGGCGGCTTCTCATATTCCAGCTCACGTACGACCCAATCATACAACGGTCTGTGATCTTCGAATTCCAACGTACAAATCGAATGTGTGATACCTTCAATCGCATCCTCTATCGGATGTGCAAAATCATACATCGGATAGATGCACCATGTGTCACCGGTGTTATGATGTGTCATATGTGCGACACGGTAAATAACCGGATCTCTCATGTTCATATTCGGTGACGCCATATCAATCTTTGCACGCAGTACCTTTGTGCCGTCCTCATATTTTCCGTTTTTCATATCTTCGAACAACGCCAGATTTTCCTCGATACTACGGTCAGAGCTCGGGTCTTTTTTGCCGGGTTCTTCCAGTGTACCTCTATATTCGCGAATCTGCTCTGCCGAAAGATCCGAAACATATGCTTTGCCTTTTTGTATCAGTCGAACGGCTGCCTCATACATCTGAGGGAAATAATTTGACGCAAAATACAAACGGTCTTCCCAATCTGCACCCAGCCACTGAATATCCTTTTTGATGGATTCCACAAACTCTATCTTTTCTTTTGTCGGATTTGTATCATCAAAGCGCATATTAAATTTTCCGCCATATTTCTGTGCCAATCCATAATTCAAAAGAATGGATTTTGCATGTCCGATATGCAGATATCCATTCGGCTCCGGCGGAAATCGTGTACATACCGCATCACATTTTCCTGTCGATAAGTCTTCCTCAATGATTCGTTCAATAAAATTCTTGGAAACTGTTTCATTTTCCATGTTCTAATCCTCCTGACTCTACATTTTTGTTTTTCGCATCTGCTCACACAAAACAAAAATGACCTCTTTTCAGTGTATCGAAAAAAGGTCATTCCGTCAATGCTTTTCAAAAATTCTATATCGTTCTATACCATTCGCGCGCGCTCTAGCTGGTACGATGCTCATGCGTAAACAGGTGCTCCTGACAATATTCCATATTTCCTGCACACTTCGAACAAAAACGGAATTCCAACGTCGGATCATCCAAATCCGTACGCCCGCAAACCGCACATTTATGCTTGTACATGCCATCCGCCCCTCTGCGCATTTTCGGCGGCGCGGTCTGCGCACGAAAATCACGCTTGCGCTTGATCTCTGAAGGTGATACCCTCCGGTAATCGCGCGTTGAAAAGAAAAATATGAGAAAATTCATCAGCGACATCAAAATCACAATACGACCTGCCCACTGATTCTGAACAAAGCTGACACCGACCAGCACTGCATACAAGACTGCCAGCCATTTAATCTTTATCGGAATAATAAAATACAACATCAACTGCATATCCGGATAGCACAGGGCGAACGCAAGGAAAATCGACAGATTGATATAATAGGTGCTGACTGCGTATCCCATCAGATATGCTTCTTGGATTCCCAATGCATTCAGGATAAAAAATCCTGCCATAACACCGACCGTCGTAAAGATAATACCACCAAAAATATAGGCATTATAGCGAAACGTTCCCCATGCCCGCTCCAGTGAATTTCCAAGCTGATAATAGAGCATGAGCATAATCACATAAAATAACAGATTCGAATAGGAAGGCGGCATCAAAACCCACGTAAAAAGTCTCCACACCTGTCCCTTCAACACCAGTGCCGGATTCAGCATCAAAAGCTCCAATATCGGCAACTGTGTAAAACGTTCGGTATAAAAGAGCATGTATCCGATTCCGTAACAAATGACAAGCCACTTACTCAAATTCGGAATCGCGTAGCGTCCAAATTTTCGTTCCAGTTTATTCAAATAATTCATCGTTTCTCCTTTTCACAATACTTCTCAAATTTTCGTATTAAAAGATAGTATAAAAATTCCATTCTAATTTGTCAATGTTCACATATATTCTTTATGAAAAGTTTAGATTTTTGGTGTTGTATTTTGTCGTAAGCTGTCATATAATGTACATTGCTTTGCAAAAACACATTATAATAGGTAAGAATAGAAAAGGAACGCATATGAATACAAATCTTTTTAAGCTCGGTATCGATATCGGTTCTACAACTGTAAAAATCGCATTACTGAACGACAAGGACACCATATTATTCGCTGACTACAAACGTCACTTTGCAAATATCCGCGAGACCTTGACAGATTTACTTTCTGCTGCGCGTAGTGCGCTGGGAAATCTGTCTATCGCTCCTATGATTACAGGCTCCGGCGGTCTGACACTGGCAAAACATTTAGAGATTCCTTTTGTACAGGAGGTCATCAGTGTCTCTACTGCACTGACACATTATGCGCCGCAGACAGATGTTGCCATCGAGCTCGGCGGTGAAGATGCAAAAATCATCTATTTCGAAGGTGGTAACGTTGAGCAGCGTATGAATGGTATCTGTGCCGGCGGTACCGGCTCATTTATCGACCAGATGGCATCTCTGATTCAGACAGATGCCAGCGGCTTGAACGAATACGCAAAATCGTATCAGGCCATTTATCCGATTGCTGCACGCTGCGGCGTTTTCGCAAAAACAGATATTCAGCCTTTGATCAATGAAGGTGCTACAAAGGAAGACTTGTCTGCCTCTATTTTTCAGGCTGTCGTAAATCAGACCATCAGTGGTCTGGCATGCGGAAAACCGATTCGCGGTCATGTCGCTTTTCTCGGCGGCCCGCTGCACTTTTTATCCGAATTAAAGACGGCATTTATCCGCACTTTAAAACTGGACGACGAACACGCCATCACGCCGGAAAACTCACATTTGTTTGCCGCGATTGGCTCTGCGCTAAATTACAAAGAAGACGCTGTCACCACATTGGACACGTTGTTGGATCGTCTGACTTCTGAAATACATATGGAATTCGAAGTCGCACGTATGGAGCCATTATTTGACTCGCAGAGTGACTACGATGCTTTTATGGAACGTCACAGCAAGCATCACGTACAAAATGCGTCTCTTGCAGATTACAGCGGCAACTGCTATCTCGGCATCGATGCCGGTAGTACTACTACAAAAGTCGCACTTGTCGGAGAAGACGGCTCTCTGTTGTATTCCTTTTACAGCAATAACAACGGAAGTCCCCTTGCCACCTCTATCCGCGCCATAAAAGAGATTTACGAGCAGCTTCCGCCACAGGCACACATCGTCTACTCCTGCTCGACCGGATACGGCGAAGCACTGATCAAAGCTGCGCTCCAGCTCGATGAGGGAGAAGTCGAGACCGTCTCTCACTATTATGCTGCCGCTTTTTTCAATCCGCAGGTAGACTGTATTCTCGATATCGGCGGACAGGACATGAAGTGTATCAAAATCAAAGACCATACCGTAGACAGTGTTCAGCTCAATGAAGCATGTTCTTCCGGCTGCGGTTCCTTTATCGAGACCTTTGCAAAATCACTTAATTACAGCGTACAGGATTTTGCGACCGAGGCATTATTTGCCAAACATCCGATTGATTTAGGTACACGCTGTACCGTATTTATGAACTCAAAAGTAAAACAAGCGCAGAAAGAAGGCGCTTCCGTTGCTGACATCTCAGCCGGACTTGCCTATTCTGTTATCAAAAACGCATTGTTCAAGGTTATCAAGCTCTCCGACCCTTCTCAGCTCGGCAAGCATGTTGTCGTGCAGGGCGGTACGTTTTATAACAATGCAGTTTTACGCAGTTTTGAGCGCATTTCAGGCGTAGAAGTCGTTCGTCCGGACATCGCCGGTATCATGGGTGCATTTGGTGCCGCACTCATCGCTCGCGAACGTTTTCATACGAATGGAGACCAGCCGTCTGCGATGCTCTCTATCGAAGAAATTTTAAATATGTCGTATGACACCAAGCTCACACGCTGTCAGGGATGTACAAACCATTGTCTGCTCACGATCAACCGCTTTGACAACAATCGCCGCTACATTACCGGAAATCGTTGTGAACGCGGTCTCGGCAAAGAAAAGAACAAAGAAAACATCCCGAATTTGTTTGAGTATAAAAACAAGATTCTGTTTGACTATGAACCGCTCGACAGCGCAGAAGCGCCGCGCGGAACAGTCGGCATTCCGCGTGTACTCAATTTTTATGAGAATTATCCCTTCTGGGCGACGTTTTTCCGTTCACTCGGTTTCCGCGTGCTGTTAAGCCCGCAGTCAACCAGAGAGATTTATGAGATGGGTATCGAATCCATCCCCAGCGAATCCGAATGTTATCCTGCCAAACTTGTGCATGGTCACATTTCATGGCTGATTAAAAACCATGCAGACTGGATTTTTTATCCCTGCATTCCTTACGAGCGAAATGAATTCCCGGATGCGAACAACAACTATAACTGTCCGATTGTCACATCCTATGCGGAAAACATCAAAAATAATGTAGATGAAATCACCTCCGGTGCAGTACGGTTCTTAAATCCGTTCCTCACCTTTGCCAGCAAAGATGCGCTTAGCGCAAAGCTTTGCGAAGTATTTCAGAAGGAATTTTCCATCCCTGCTGCTGAGATTTCTGCCGCCGTCACCTCTGCGTGGGCAGAGCAAATCCGCGTGCGCAACCTCATGCGAAAGAAAGGTGAGCAGGCATTGCGCTGGCTGGAAAAACACGGCAAACACGGTATCGTGCTTGCCGGCCGCCCGTATCACGTGGACCCTGAAATCAATCACGGCATTCCGGAGCTGATCAATTCCTACGGAATCGCTGTTTTGACCGAAGATTCCATCTCGCACTTAGGCGAAGTCGAGCGACCTTTGATCGTTATGGATCAGTGGATGTATCACTCCAGACTGTACGCTGCTGCAAACTATGTGAAAAAGACTGAGAATCTGGATTTGATTCAGCTCAACTCCTTTGGTTGTGGCCTGGATGCTGTCACGACAGACTGTGTCAGCGATATTTTGACCAAATCCGGCAAAATATATACCTGCCTTAAAATCGACGAGGTCAACAATCTCGGTGCAGCCCGTATCCGTATCCGCTCTCTGTTAGCCGCGATTCGCGTTCGGAAAAAACACCCGAAAAAACGCACTATCGTTCCGGCGAACCACAACCGCGTGATATTTACGGAAAAAATGCGTGACACCTATACGATTCTGTGTCCGCAAATGTCACCGATTCACTTTGATTTGCTACTGCCCGCCTTCCGTTCTGCCGGTTATCAGATGGTCATTCCGGAAGTATCCAGTCAGGAAGCAGTGAACGCAGGTCTGCGTTATGTAAACAACGATGCCTGCTACCCTTCGCTGATTGTTGTCGGTCAGCTCATGCATGCGATTGAAAGTGGCGATTATGATTTGAATAAAACGGCGGTGCTGATATCTCAGACCGGTGGTGGCTGTCGTGCCAGCAATTATATCGGTTTTTATCGCCGCGCATTAGAAAAAGCAGGTTATCCGCAAATTCCTGTCATCTCCATCAATATGGTCGGACTGGAAAAGAATCCCGGATTCACCCTTTCACCGAAGCTGTTACAGCGCGGATTATATGCCGCTGTATTTGGTGATATTTTCATGCGTTGCATCTATGCAACCCGCCCTTACGAAAAGGTTGCCGGCTCTACTGACAAGCTGCATCGCAAATGGAAAAAGCGTGTGACACAGTTTGTTTCAGAAGAAAAGATGCTCTCTCACCGCAAATTTAACTGGATGTGTCGTCAGATTATCAAAGAGTTTGATGAGCTTCCCAGAAAGAATATCAAGAAACCCCGCGTCGGTATCGTCGGAGAAATCTTGGTAAAATTCCATCCGGAAGCAAACAACCATCTGGCCGATTTATTAGAGGCAGAAGGTGCCGAACCTGTTGTCCCCGATTTACTGGACTTCCTGCTCTACTGCCTGTACAACAACAAGTTTAAAGCAGAAGAACTCGGTATGAGCAAGAAATCTGCGCGCAATTCCATGCTTGGTATCAAATCACTGGAATTACTGCGTTCCGCAGCCCGCCATGCATTTGAAAAGAGTGTGCATTTTGACCCGCCTGCTCGCATTGAAGAGTTGGCGAAATATGCGGAGCCCATCGTATCCATCGGTAATCAGACCGGTGAAGGCTGGTTTTTGACCGGTGAGATGATGGAATTGATTCATTGTGGTGCTAAAAACATCGTATGTACACAGCCGTTTGCCTGTCTGCCGAATCATATCGTAGGTAAGGGTGTCATCAAGAAAATTCGTCACGAGCACCCGGAAGCAAATATCGTAGCCATCGATTATGATCCCGGTGCCAGCGAGGTAAATCAGCTCAACCGTATCAAGCTGATGCTGTCTACTGCACATAAGAATTTAAAGAAATAAAGAATTTTTCTATTCTATGAAACAAAAAACAGGAGTGTACGTTGTACGCTCCTGTTTTTCTTTGATTTATAGATGCAGTACGCGCTCCTTTATTTCATGCGTTCTGCCCTGATTCCAATACTGCGTGCCAATATAGCCGCAAGTACGTCTCGCAACGTTCATCTTTGTCTGGTCACGGTTTCCGCAATTCGGGCATTCCCAAACCAGTTTTCCATGCTCGTCACTGACCACCTTGATTTCACCGCCAAATCCACACACCTGGCAGAAATCACTCTTTGTATTCAACTCTGCATACATGATATTATCATAAATAAACTTCATGACAGTCAGCACTGCTTCGATGTTATTTTGCATATCAGGCACTTCTACATAGCTGATCGCACCACCCGGTGACAGCTCCTGAAATTGTGCTTCGAATTTTAATTTTGAAAAAGCATCAATCTGCTCTGTCACATGTACATGATAGCTGTTTGTAATATAGTTCTTATCTGTCACGCCCGGAATCATGCCAAAACGCTTTTGCAGACATTTTGCAAACTTATAGGTCGTAGACTCCAACGGTGTTCCATATACGCTAAAGTCAATATTTGTCTCCTGTTTCCACTGTGCACACGCATGATTCAAGTGCTGCATCACCTGTAACGCAAACGGTGTCGCTTCCGCGTCTGTATGCGATTTTCCCGTCATATACCGTGTACATTCACACAATCCTGCATATCCGAGTGATATCGTTGAATAACCGTTATATAAGAGCTTATCAAGCTTTTCACCCGGTGCAAGACGCGCCAGTGCACCATGCTGCCAAAGAATCGGTGCCACATCTGAAGGCGTCCCTTTTAAACGCTCATGACGGCACATCAACGCCTTATAGCAAAGCTCCAGACGCTCGTCCATCAATTTCCAGAATTGTTCGATATCTCCGCCGGAAGAGCATGCCACGTCCACCAGGTTAATGGTCACCACACCCTGATTAAAGCGGCCATAGTATTTATGTTTTGTCTCGTCATAATTTCCGGCATTGGCGATATTTCCGATTTTCATATCTGTAAAACGATCCGGTGTCAGGAAACTGCGACAACCCATACACGTATACACATCGCCCTTTTTCAGCTCGCGCATGATTTTCTCAGAAATATAATCCGGTACCATACGCTTCGCGGTACATTCTGCCGCTATTTTAGTCAGATAATAATACTTACTGTCCTCATGGATATTATCTTCTTCTAATGTATAAATCAATTTCGGAAAAGCCGGTGTAATATAGATACCGCGCTCATTTTTCACACCCTTAATCCGCTGATAGAGCATTTCCTCAATAATCATTGCCAAATCGTCGCGAATCTGTCCTTCCGGCACTTCATCCAGATACATAAACACTGTCACAAACGGAGCCTGTCCATTTGTCGTCATCAGCGAAATGACCTGATACTGTATCATCTGGACACCCTGCTTTATCTCTTCACGCACACGCAGTTCTGCGATTTGATTGATTTTTTCTTCGTCCAGCTCCAGCCCCTGTGAAGCAAACTCTTCACGGACTTTTTTTCTGTATTTATCACGGCTCGTCTGCACAAACGGCGCCAGATGTGCCAACGAAATACTCTGCCCGCCATACTGCGCACTCGCAATCTGCGCAATACTCTGTGTCGCAATATTACATGCTGTCGCAAAGCTCTTCGGACGCTCGATCAAAGTCTCACTAATCACCGTACCGTTTTGAAGCATATCCTCCAAATTAACGAGACAACAATTGTGCATATGCTGTGCAAAATAATCCGCATCGTGAAAATGAATGATACCTTCTTCATGCGCCTCTATAATCTCGGGCGGAAGCAAGAAACGACGTGTGATATCTTTACTTACCTCTCCCGCCATATAATCACGCTGCACACTGTTTACCGTCGGATTTTTGTTTGAATTTTCCTGTTTCACTTCTTCATTATTACATTCAATCAAACTCAAAATCTGTTCGTCTGTCGAATTCGCCTTGCGTACGAGCGCTCTCTTGTAGCGATATGTAATATAATTTCTCGCAACACCAAACGCACGCAAATCCATAATCTGGTTTTCCACCAAATCCTGAATCTCCTCTACATTTAATGCACGGTTCATCTCCTCACAGGTTCTGCGGACCTTATCCGAAATGCGCAAAATCTGCTCCTGGGTCATTCGCTCAGATGAGGGTACGCTCTCATTTGCCTTCTGCACCGCTGCTATGATCTTAGAAATATCATAATCTACCTCTGCGCCACTTCTCTTTATAATCTTCATATCGCCTACTCCTTTGACTTCACATTCTTCACAAAGCGTCATTAACATGTATTGTACTAGATGTTGTATGCAGTGTCAACCAAGCACACTATATATTTTATCTTTTCGGCATAATCACCAAAATACAGCAAGGTCTTTTCTACGAAAGAACAAAGAATCTCGCAAGCGAGATTCTCCGCCTGCGGCGGGTCGCGACAAGCGACATACTTCTTTTCCGCCGCAGTGCGATCCTCGCGGAGCGTTTTTTGTTTCATAGGAAAGTTCGATACTTTCACACTCTAATGTAACACAGTCTTTCCTATGAAATAAAAAAACTGCTCAGAGCCAAAAATTTCATACAAACACATACTCTAAAATGTAAACATTTCTCCTATGTTTTTGATGAAACTGCCTGACTCTGAACAGTTACAAATAAATCAAAACGCAATCACTATAAAAATTATAAAGTTCCTTTTGTGGATAATACATCCGTAATTCTGGGGTCCATTCTGGTCGCCATATCCAATGCTTTTGCAAATGCCTTGAACAGCGCCTCCATCATGTGATGGTCATTCTCACCGTACAGCACCTTCAAATGCAGATTCATCCCTGCTGCATAGCTGACCGCATAGAAGAATTCTTTTGCCATCTGGACATCCATCATTCCTACTTTTTCACCGCGAAACGGTGCATCAAATACCAGATAGGGTCTGCCGGACAAATCAATCGCGCACATCGCTAACGTCTCATCCATCGGCAACATACAGCTACCATAACGAACGATGCCTTTCTTATCTCCCAATGCCTGCTTTAAGGCTGTTCCCAGCACAATTCCCATATCTTCTATCGTGTGATGACAATCTACCTGTATATCGCCCTGACAGCTTGCTGTCAAATCAAACAGCCCGTGTCTGGCAAAGCCATCCAGCATATGGTCAAAAAAACCGATTCCGGTAGCCGGCTCGCAAATTCCTGTACCATCCAGCTCCAATTTTACGCTTATTTTTGTTTCGTTTGTATTACGTTCTACGGTAGCACTTCGACTCATTTATTAAAATCCACCTTGTTCTGTTCTCTTGATAATATCATCCTGCAATGACTTTGACAGTGTCGTAAACAATGCACTGTATCCCGCCACGCGGACAACAAGTGTCTTGTAGTTCTCCGGATGTTGCTGCGCATCCAGAAGTGTCTCTCTATTCACTACATTAAACTGCATATGCATTCCCTTTTCATCAAAGAATGTGCGAATATAAGAAGAAAATTTCTGCAGACCTTCCTCTCCTGCGAGCGCCGAAGGATGGAACTTCTGATTGAACAGTGTTCCGTTTGATGCGATACCATGATCCAGCTTCGCTACAGAATTCGCAGTCGCAGTCGGGCCGTTAATATCTCTGCCCTGCATCGGTCCCACACCATCAGCTACCGGCATATTTGCCAGACGACCATCCGGTGTCGCTCCTGTCTGTCTGCCGAGCGGTACGTTCGCAGATACCGGATACAATCCTGCCTGATAAATACCACCACGCGGATTTTTGTAATGCTCTAACGGTTTTGTATAAGCATAAGACACGCGGCGTGCCATCATATCTGCATCATCGTCATCGTTACCATATTTCGGAGCCTGATCAATCAATGTCAGAATCTCATCATAGCGCTTTTGTTTTGCCGCGTCCACCTTCTGAGCTGCAATAGTCTCTGCAATCACCTGAATCTCATGTTCACCGACCATCTGACCTGCCGCTAACATAGAAGAAATAATCTGTGTTGAGATTTCCTGCATGCGTATCGCGCTGAGTCCCTTTCCAAAGTTGTTCTCTAACGCGTCTTTCATCTCCGCCATCGTTACGGTCTTTTTATCAAATACCAGTTCCTTAATCGCTAACATGGAATCTGCCACATTGGCAATTCCAAAGCCCTGCGGACCGGTAAAATTGTATATCGCGCCGCCTTCCTGCAAAGATTTTCCGCGTGCAATACAATCGTCAATCATCGTAGACTGGAACGGCAACGGCATTCTGGTCGCATGCGCCTGATCGATACAGTTCAACGCATTCACCATCACTGCAATAAAGTAATTCATCTGCGCTTCATATGCCGCATAGAATTCTTCAAAGCTCTCCATCTGTGTCACATCGCCGGTCTGCGGGCCTACCTGCTCTCCATTCTCATATCCGTTTGAGAATACCAGCTCCAAAGGACGACACATATTAAAGAATGCTGCATCATGCCAGCCATCTGTCTTTCCTGCCTTCTGCGGCTCTACGCATCCGATAATGTTGTAAGTACGCGCATCTGCCAGCGAAACGCCTCTGCTCATCAGCGAAGGAATAATCACCTCATCGTTGTAGAACGCCGGCAAACCGATACCGGTTCGCGCCAAACGCGCTGCCTTTAAGATAAATGCCTCCGGAGTCTTATTCCAAATACGAACCGACAAGGACGGCTGCGGCAGCATTACATGCAAACTCGCTTCCAGACACATAAATGACAAATCATTGGTCACATCCATGCCCTCTTCGTCCTGTCCACCTGCAATCAGGTTCTGGAACAAGCTGTAGCCGGCAAATCCGTCTGCACTCGCCGCATCACGGCATTTATTCAAATCATTTAATTTAATCCAGATGCAGTCCATCAATTCCTGTGCAAATTCACGCGTGATGTTTCCTGCATCCATATCCTTCTTATAATAAGGATACATGTACTGGTCAAAGCGTCCCGGCGAAATAGAATGTCCGCTGGACTCTGTCTGTAACAGTTCCTGCACAAACCAGAATGACTGACACGCTTCATAGAAGCTCTCTGCCGGCTTTGCCGGTACTTTCTTACAATTTTCAGCAATTACGAGCAACTCCTGCTTGCGCACTGCATCTGTTTCTTTTGCAGCTTCTTCCTGTGCTAACGCTGCATAACGATTTGCATAAGCAATCGCTGCTTCACAGCTCATACGTGCCGCCACTAAAAACGGATGTCTGGTCGCATAGTCCGGCGCACACAGTGTCAGCTTGTCCAACTGCTCATCAATTTTGGCAATGATTCCTTCAAAACCAATCGCCAGCACTTCTTCATATTTTACGGTAAAATGTCCGATTCCGTTATAATAATAATTGCCGGGTGTAAAAATATTGTGCTTCATCGCCAAAAGTGCTTCATCCGCCATCATGGATGTCGCCAACTCACTGGTCGTTTTGCCTTTCCAATATTTATACGCCTCATGCAAGCGTTTTTTTGTATCCTCTGCTATGTAAAAAGGATCTGCTTCTCTCGTCGCAACGGTGTCATACTCTTCTTCCATCCACGCATAAGAATACTCCGGAAACATCTGACATCCGCGCGGTGCGATCGCGTTACTTCCTACGATCAGCTCCAACGGACGAATCACAATCGGCAGCTTCTCACAAATCGCCTGAAATGCTTTTGCACGGCGCATTATCATCGGCTCTTCTTCTGTCGCACGATAACTCTCTGTGACTATCTCTACTCGGTCTGCCTCTATCACCGGCATTTCGGCAAATAGGTCTTCGATTAACTTTGAAATACGGGGAGATTTTTCTATCTCACCATCGAAAAACTGTTTTGGCATAACTGATTCCTCCACACTTCTATAATAATGAATGATTTTCCGACATTTTGTGCTCTGCACAACTCTATTTCAAGTATAACACAATATAAAAGAAAAAACCACATATTTTTCTGCTTTTTTGTGGTTTTTTCTGTCTTGCTGTTGTTTTATTCTTTTTTGTTTCTTTGTTTCGTTCTTTCTTTATTTCTTTGTTCCGTGTTTTGCATCGTATTTCGAAATCAACAATGTACGAATCCATTGCGGATCATTCCGATAAAAACGCTGTACATAACTCGTATATTCCTGTCTGGTCATCTCTTGTATCTTTTTGTCATTCATCTTTCGGTCCTCTTTCTTATTTCCACAAAATATAATGTCTATCTATAATTGTTCCGTACAGGAGAAAACACTTACTGTTTTGTCCGCAAGAAAATGATTCAGGCTTGAGCAAATCCCATCAGCGTAGCTGATTTTCATGGATTTGCGAATCGTAACTATGAAAGTATTGAATAATTACATCTATTTTATAGTAGAATGATAGCCCTGATTCTTTTTCTCTGCTTCCTCGTTTTCCATCTTGGACAGCTCGCTGGAAGGCGCATTCTTCAGTTCGTCCAAAACCTTCTTCAGCATTTCTTCCGCTTTCACTTCATCATATTCTTCCAGTAATGTAATCACCTGTTCAATCACATTATAAACATAGCTTCCGATGTCGTAACGCTGTAAATCACGCAGCTTTACAATCGACTCTTTACGCTTAAAGTTTTCCAAGTCATCCTTTGCATACAAAATACGCACAGAAATCTCACTCTCTGCAATCGGCAAAGCATTTACTTTCTTTCCTGTATTCAGTCGCTTATCCAGATATTCCACTACACGACTCATCATCTCAATCGCATCGTCCACATTGCCCTGTTTCAGCTTGCTGGCAACATTACGGATACGACCGGACACTTCCTCATCAATCTGGTAATTCAAGACTTCTTCTGTCTTTACAAGTGCCTGTTTGATATGCTCTGCACGCATATCCTTCAACGCACCCACGACACGTGCATACAGTTCTTCTTCTTCCATCGGTAACACACCCAGACGCTTAAACACACGCTCAATACGCTCATGTAAGTCTTCCGGATCAAAGGGCTTGGTAATATAATCCATGATACCGAGCTTTGCGCCATCGATAACGGTCGCCTTATCCTTTTTTGCGGTAAGGAAAATAACCGGAACTGTCACTCCATTCTCTTGTGCGCGGATCTCTTTTAATGTCTCTATGCCATCCATAATCGGCATCTCCACATCCAACAAAATCAAATCCACGTTTTCTCTGTACAAATACTTGATTGCACGACGGCCGGAAATCATGGGAATTACCTCATATTTTGTCTTCAATTCCTGTTCCAGCGTCGCCAGATTGACCGTGTTATCGTCAATCGCAAGAATTCTCATTTTCTCCATAACATCTATTCTCCTAATGTAATATTCATACTTTCAAACTACATTTTAAATTTCATTCTGCTTGTCATCATTCGAGACAGCCGGACTCATTCGCTCATATCTGCAGATTCCAAATATGCGCGCAACAAATCTTCCGCAGACTCATCATCATACATTTTAAGCTTATTTCGAACATCTTTCAAGCAGTCTCGCGCAGATTTTTTAAATTTTTCTGTCAACAGAATATCTACCTTCTCAGCCGCCGGTTTTGAACGGAAGTTTTCCACATCATCCAATATCTCCTGCATTCTCTGACGCAATACTTCATCCGACAAGCCTTCTCCAACATCATCTGTCGCTTCTTCTTTTAGATATCCTTTTGATTTCAGCACACGCTCCACCTCGCGCAACAGGAAACGATACTCCGAAAACAGCTTATCTGCATGTTCGCGAATCCACTTTTCATTTCCTTCTTTCGCTGCAAATTCATGCGACTTTGCCTGTTCCGAAAAGTCCATTGCACCGATATTTGCAGACGCACTCTTTAGTCCGTGTACCTCTATCTCATAATTCTTAAAATCGCCCTCTTGTAAGAGACGTTCCAGTAAATTGCACTTTTCAGCGCCATCCATATAGTAGAGCTCTAACAGCTCCAGATAATCTGAAATGCCTCCTGAATGGAGAGAAAGAGCTTTTTTTGTATCTACGCCGACCATAAACAGCTCCGCCATTCCTGCACGCGAAATCTTTTCCTGACTTTCCTTTGTACCTTCCACTGATTTGCGTCGATCCTGCGGAATCCATTTACACAGCATTTTATGTAACTCACTTTTATCCAACGGTTTTGCGATAAAATCCTGAAAACCATTGTTCACAAACATCTCTCTTGCATTATTGTATGCATTTGCAGACAACGCAATGATAACCGGTTTCTTGCCATTCTCACCGCAATCATTTCTGATATGATCTGTCGCTTCTATACCATCCATCTCAGGCATCATATGATCCATAAATATGATATCATATGCAACATTCTTGACCATTTCAATCGCCTGTTGACCACTCTTTGCCTCATCGATACGGAACTGATAAGACTCTAATGCTCCGCTGGCAACCTTCAGATTAATCTTATTATCATCTACAACCAGTACACGATAATCCGGCACGATAAATGCACGATCAATCTCTGCCATCACATCGTTCTTATGCCAAGGCTTCTGCTCAATGCTCTGCATATCAGCAACACGCTGCGGGAAGCATACCGTAAAAGTCGTTCCCTTTCCTAATTCACTGTGAACTTCTACCGTACCATCCATCAGATCCACAAAGCGCTTTGTAATCGCAATACCGAGACCGATACTCTCCAGATTGTGTTCACGCCGTCCATCCATACGCTGGAACTGATCGAAGAGCTTTTCTGCTTCTTCCGACGTAAATCCTTCTCCGGTATCTTCAAACTGGAAAATCAGCAAAACCTGTTCATCATTCAGCCATTTGTGCGACACGGAAATCTTCACATGACCACGCGATGTATATTTCATTCCAAAATCCAGAAAATTACTGATCATCTGACGAATACGAATCGGATCTCCGATCAACTGACACGGCAGCTTCGGTGAAATGCTACGCTTTAACTGTAATCCACGAGAAGACGCAGCCACCTTTGATAAATGCAACTGCTCTTCCAGTAGCTGTTCTGTACAGTATTCTGTCTGCTCCAGCTTCATATGACCTGCTTCTATCTTTGACAAACTTAAATATCATTGATAACGGTCAAAAGGTTCGAAGACGCATTTTTGATATCACAGGCGAAATCATATACCTTTCGTCCGCGGCTCTCTTCAATAATCAGCTCTGACAAGCCTACAATCGCATTCATCGGTGTGCGAATCTCATGCGATACATTTGTAAGAAAATCCGTCTTTATACGGTCTGCCTGCTTTGCTTCACTCAACGCGCGGACTGCTTCCTGCTCTGCCTTCTGCGCGCGTTCTTTTCCGCTTGATATCTCAAGCTGATAATTCCGTTCCGTCGTAAAATCTTTAAATATCAATACGTACGCCTGAATCTCTTTCCAGTCATTACACACCGGAATCTGGCGTACTTCATAGATTCGATCTGCAATCGTTATTGTTTTCTTATCATATTCCTCAAACAGTTCCAGCGGTACTTCCGACTGTTTTTTTATGTTATGTCGCAATGCAGAAGGCTCCAGACTCGGAAAAATGCGTTTTGCAGCGCGATTGTATGACTGCAGTTTCCACGAACTGTCTACGACCAAGACACCTTCCGTAATCGCAGAAAACATCGACTCCGCTGCAGACTTTTCCGGACTGAATCCGTCTTTCGTGCAATACCAGTATACAAACGCCGACGCAAACAGAAGTACCAC
>JAGAOE010000040.1 GCA_017623885.1 Eubacterium sp.
CATTTTTAAGGCAATATTCCTAATATCTTTCTCAGCTATTATATTTATTTTAGATATCACCAAATTGTCCACTCAAAACCCGTACGACATTCGCAATCCGCTTCGTTACTTGTTCATGTACGACTTTCGCCGTATGTCGCCATATCACAAAAGACACCTCTGTAAGCAAGCTTACTCGGTGTCTTTTCCTCATGTCGCCGCACGGACTCAATGCTCCAACATATTTTCAATAAAAATCCCATAACCCCTCGTCGGATCGTTCACCAGCACATGTGTCACAGCACCGATTATTTTTCCGTTTTGTACGATAGGGCTACCGCTCATTCCCTGTACAATTCCACCCGTCATATCGAGTAATGCGTTATCTGTCACTCGGTACAGAATGCCTTTATTTTCCTCTTTCGGATAAAAATCTACCTGTTCAATTTCAATCTCGTAGGTACAGCGAGCTCCTTCCACTGAAGAAATAATATGCGCCGTACCTTTTTCTATTTCCTGTTTATACCCAATCGGAATTTCTGACACTTCCGACAAACTATCGGGTCGTTGCTCCAATTGTCCGTATATGCCATCATCTGAATTTTGCTTTACGGTTCCCAGATATTCTGATTTTTGAAAAGATATCGTTCCCGTCACTTCTCCCGGCATTCCGCGTTTTCCCTTTGAAATACCGGTAATCTGCGTTTCATAAATTTCACCGTTTTCCAACTGTATGAGTTCTCCGGTATCTATATCATTGACACCATGACCTAAGGCCCCGTATTGATTCTCTGATGTCACATATGTCATCGTTCCGATTCCTGCGATATCATCCCGAACCCAGACACCGATTTTTTGTATTCCGTCATCTGCCACTTCCGGTGTCACAGCTACCTGAATCAATTCCTGTTCTCGAATGACTTCTAATGTCAACTGCCTGCCGCCACTCTGTGCGACCGCTTCAATCAACTGTTCTTTTGTCGTCATCGGAGCATCGTTTACACGCATAATCATGTCACCACTTTTCAAACGATATGCCGCCGGTGAAATCAATGCTCCATTCTGATCTGTAAAGCTGGCGCAAGAGACCACCAACACACCCTGATTCTTTAAATAGATTCCCACGTTTGTTCCCGCCGGCAATACAGTTTTTCGTTCTTGATAATGTACCTGTACCTGTTTTACGGGTATCAAATGAAATAAACGGCAACTGATAACCTGATGCTTCAGCCGCTGCTCTGTCACTCCTTGCGTACCAAATACCGGCTGTATCGTTTCTTGTTCTGTGACAGTAATTGGCATTCCCTGGGCAAATTTCCATTCCACAGTCTCTTGCTCCGCTATCATATTCTGACCAATCGCTACTTCTTCCAAATATATTTCATCCGGAATATAATGAAACATCAATTGGTACGCAAAAGCCACCCAGACAATCAATCCCAGCAAGCAATACGTTTTCATAAATCTTTTCTGATTCTTTCTTCTGTTTTTTTCATTTTTTCTATTTGAAAATGCCCATTTATCAGTCATCCGTTTCACACAATTGCCTCCATTATTTTATCTGTGTTGTAGTCTATCTTTTGTTTCATAGGAATTTCCTATCAACAAAAGAGAAATATGCAACTGCATATTTCTCTTTTAGTATAGACATATTCTCTTATTCCAATCAGGTTTATTTCGCCTCTATCGCCAATTTTTTCATTTCACGTGCGCTTTCCAATACCGTATCTGTTATCGCCACTCCGCCTAACATACGACCAAGCTCCGCGATACTTTGCTCTTCATCCAGCAGATGCAATTGTGTCACCGTCGCTGCATCCACGATCTGTTTCTCGATATAAAAATGTGCATCTGCCATTGCAGCGATTTGCGGCAAATGTGTAATACAAATCACCTGATGATTTTTTGCAATCGTATGAAGCTTTTGCGATACCATCTGCGCGGTTCTTCCGCTGATTCCGGTATCTATTTCATCAAATATCAGCGATGAAATCTCATCATTTTCTGCCAGCACAGATTTTAACGCCAGCATGATACGAGACAGTTCTCCACCGGATGCCACACTTCTAAGTTCACGCATCGGTTCTCCCGGATTTGTCGATATCAAAAATTCCATCGAATCATAGCCGTTTGCGCTGTATTGTTTTGCACGCTCAAAACGCAAATCAAACTGTACATCCAAAAAGTTCAGATCCTGCAATGCCCGAATCATCTTTTCACGTAATGATATTCCTGCACGCTTTCGGCAATCACTCACTCTTTGGCTTAATTCTTCGACCTGTGTCTGTGCCTCCTTTAGTTTTTCTCGCAATTGCGTTTCGTATGCATCAAAATTTTTGAGCGTTTCGATACGTTCCTGCTTCTCCTCATAGGAATGCAATATCTTTTCAATGCTGTCACCATACTTTGATTTTAAATGGTTGAGCATGTCTAAACGGCTTTCAATCTGCAAAAAGCGCTCGCCGTCAAACTGTGCCCCATCCATATAATTAGACAATTCTCTGTGAAAATCGGACAGCAATTCTTCTACCTGCGACAATTGCGCGCTCATCTGTTCCAACTCAGAATCAAACGAGCTGACACTCATCAACTCTCGAACCCCACGACCAATCATAGGTGCTGCACCGTTTTCACCGGTCGCCTGCTCTGTAAGCTGCAAAGCTTCCATAATTTTTTTATGGTTGGTCATCCGCCGATATTCCTGTTCCAGTTCTTCATCTTCCCCTTCACAAAGCTTCGCTGCTTCAATTTCTGCGACTTCATACTCTAAAAAAGATAATTCTCTGGCTAATTCTTCCTTATCGCCACACTGCTCTTCCAGCTCTTTCTTGGTTTTTTTATAGTTTTTATAAGCCACACCAAGTTGCTGTTTTAGTTCTCCAATTTCTGCACTTGCATAATCATCCAAATATTCCAAATGCTTTGCTGCATGAAGCAGTGACTGATGCTCATGTTGACCGTGAATGTCGATTAGAAAAGCTGCCGCTTCCCGCAATCGTGACGCAGGAACACTTTCACCATTTATTTTTGCCACGCTTCTGCCTTCCGTGATTTTTCTCGATAATATCACCGACGCATCTTCCGGCTCAATTTCTAATGTACGGAGCTGTTCACACACGACATCTGATAATTCACTGAAAATCAATTCCACATATCCCGGTTTATCTTTTTCCCGCAACATATGCTTATCGATTTTCTCTCCTAACGCAAAGCTGATCGAGTCGATAATAATCGATTTGCCGGCACCGGTCTCTCCGGTCAAAATATTGAGACCATTCTGCAATTCGACTTCCACTTCGTCAATCAGTGCTAAGTTTTTCACATACAGATTTTGTAGCATATTTTACTTCCTTTGACTTTTGTTTTACTCACTTGCCATTTTTCTCAAACGAACGAGAAGATTTTGTGCATCTGCGCTTGTTCGGACTGCACACATAATCGTATCATCTCCCGCTATGCTTCCCACGATTTCGTCACACTGCATATTGTCCAGTGCGGCTGCGACTGCCATCGCCATTCCGGATACGGTCTTGACTACCAATATATTCTGCGCCGTATCCGCCGAGCGAAATCCCTCTTTAAATACACGCACATACTTTGCATTGAGATCTGTTGTCGGCTCTGACAAAGACGCATAACGCTGCTTTCCGTTTTCCTGCGCGACCTTTGTCAGCTTTAGCTCACGTATGTCTCGCGATACCGTAGCCTGCGTCACCTGATAGCCTTCTTTTCGCAGATAATCTGACAATTCTTCCTGTGTTTCTATCTCATATTTTTGAATCAGTTCCAGTATCATTGCATGTCTGGTTGCTTTCATTTTGTTCTGCCTCTGCAACAGTCTGTTCTCTCAACTTAGAATATTCTTTCCGTTATTGATAAGACTGCATTTTCTTTCTAAGAATTTCTAAAAAGCTCAGTTTTCCCAGCTTTAGGATTTTGCAATCCTTTTTTGCCTGATGAATTACGATTCGGTCACCAACATGCAGCTTCGCTTGATAATCTCCATCGAAGCTCACGATGACCTGATCATTTCCATCACAACTGCGCGCGCCGATTTCCACTGTCACTTCATCCTCCGCACCGATTACAATGCTTTTTGAATTCAGCGAATGCGAACTAATCGGTGTAATCAATATCATACGAGCTTTCGGGTCTACAATCGGTCCGCCTGCCGATAGATTATAACCGGTCGAACCGGTCGGCGTAGATACGATCACGCCGTCTCCGTCAAATGTATTTAGATACTGACCATTTACATATACAATCAAATTTACCAGTTGCAACACACCACTTCGATATATTACAACATCATTTAATGCAGTCTGCGGTTTTAATGCATTTCCATCCTGCGTGGTATGTCCACTCAGGCGCATTCGCGCTTCCAGCACAAAATTTCCTTCCATAATCTGGTCGATAGCCTGAAATACCGTGCTTTCTTCTAATTCGCACAGATAACCTAATGTTCCGAGATTTACACCGATTAACGGAACATTTTTAAACGCCGTATCACGCGCTGCACGAATCAACGTGCCGTCTCCTCCGATAACAAATATCAAATCCAGCAGCTTTGGCAAATCCTCTTCACAAATAGAATCCGCCTCATTTTCCATTCCTCGCGTAATATAATAGCCGCATGTGCCGCCCTTCTTCTCGATGTAGGACTGCATCTGCAACGTAAGCTGTAAGTCTTTGTCTTTATATGTATTTACTAAAATGAAAAAATGTTTCATATGTTTAGCCTTCCGACTCAGTCTTGTCTGTCTTATCCAGAGAACCATGCGCAGCTTCTACGATTTCTTCCGATGAAATCGGCATGCGCGCTCCCTTTTTGTCATTTATCAGGTGCACGAGATATTCGATATTCCCTTCTGGTCCTTTTATCGGTGAATACTCCAAATGCAGAATAGAAAAACCGAGTTCTGTCGCAAAACTCAATACTTTTTCTATCACTTCCAAATGCACCTTCTTATCCCTTACAACGCCCTTTTTTCCTACCTTATCTCGTCCGGCTTCAAACTGCGGCTTAATCAGGCACACCATTTGACCATTCTCTTTCAAGAGCTCTCTGGCAGGTCCTAATACTTTTGTCAGCGATATAAAGGATACATCTACTGATGCGAAATCAAGTGCTTCTCCAATGTCTTCCGGTGTCACATAGCGAATATTCGTTTTTTCCATGCAAACCACACGTTCATCCTGACGAAGCTTCCATGCAAATTGACCATAACCGACATCTACCGCATACACCTTCGCCGCTCCGTTTTGCAGCATACAATCGGTAAATCCGCCGGTCGAAGCGCCGATATCCATGCAGACCAGTCCGGTCAGCGACAATTCAAACTGACGGACTGCTTTCTCCAGCTTTAAGCCGCCACGACTCACATATGCAAGTGTATTTCCGCGTACTTCAATCGGTACTTCTGTATCGAAGCTTGCTCCTGCTTTATCTTCTTTTTGATTGTTAACATATACATTTCCCTCCATAATCATGGCTTTTGCCTTCTCTCTGGAGGGTGCCAGTCCACGCTGCACAAGCAGCACATCTAATCGTTCTTTCAAGTAGTTGTTCTCCCTATATATTCCACAATAATTCGTTTTACAATTGATGAAACGTCCAAGCCGACTTCTTCATGCAGTCGGCTCACGCTGCCCTGTTCCACAAACTGGTCCGGTATCGCAATCTGCAATACCCTAATTTTTTGTCCGGTATCCGTCAAAAATTGCGTCACCTGCTGTCCAAATCCACCGGTAATCACATTTTCCTCCAATGTCACCAGCAATTTGTGTTCTGCCGCGAGTGATAACAGGCGCTTTTCATCCAACGGCTTTGCAAAACGCGCATTTACGAGTGTACACTGGTAATGCAAATTCTTTAATTCTTCGCGCACTGCCAATGCTGTCGGTATCATGCTTCCATAGGCAAACAATGCGATGTCTGTCTCATCGTACAATACCTCGCTTTTACCAAGTTCAATCGGTGCGCGGAATTCTTTTAATTCGTCATACGCGCTCCCTCTCGGATAGCGAATCGCAATCGGTCCATCATATTCAAATGCAAAACGAAGCATATCTGCCAGCTCCCATTTATTTTTTGGAGCCATCAGCACAAGTCCCGGTATCGTCATCAGATAAGAAATATCAAAAATTCCCTGATGTGTTTCTCCATCGCTTCCTACGATACCTGCGCGGTCAATGGCAAAAACCACATCCAGATTTTGCAGACACACATCATGCAATACCTGATCATACGCACGCTGTAAAAAAGAAGAATAGACTGCAAATACCGGTATCAGCCCCTTCGTTGCCAGTCCGGCAGCAAACGTAACGGCATGTTCTTCTGCAATACCTACGTCAAAAAAACGCTCCGGAAACTGATTATGAAAACGCTTTAGTCCGGTTCCTGTCTCCATCGCAGCCGTTATCGCCACCAATTTGTCATTCTCTTTCGCTGACATATTCATGACAGACGCAAATACATCTGTATAATCTGCCTTTGTTTTTTTGTTTTTTAGCAGTCCGGTATCGATATGAAATGCACCGGTTCCGTGAAATCTTGCAGGATGG
>JAGAOE010000006.1 GCA_017623885.1 Eubacterium sp.
ATATATTCGAAAAGGTATCAAGAGCGGTTCTTTCATTCACGGTGGTGCACAGGAGCGCAGACGCCGTGCAGGAACACACAATGTTCCGGGAATTGTCGGAATGGCAAAGGCGGCAGAAATTGCGACAGCCCGTATGGAGGAGCATATGGCATACGAGTGTGAGCTGCGTGACTATTTGATAGAGCGTGTGCTGACAGAAATTCCTTACAGCCGTTTGAATGGAGATGCGAAAAAGCGTCTGCCTAATAATGCAAATTTCTGCTTCCGTTTTATCGAAGGAGAATCGATGCTGATAAAATTGGATCAGAAGGGCATCTGTGCTTCCAGCGGTAGCGCATGTACATCAGGCTCTTTGGATCCGTCACATGTATTGCTTGCGATTGGATTGCCGCATGAGATTGCACATGGTTCACTGCGTTTGACGATTTCTCAGGAGACGACGAAAGAGGAAATCGACTATACGGTAGATGAGCTCAAACAGATTATTGAGCAGTTGCGTGCAATGTCTCCGTTATATGAAGATTTTGTAAAGAAAAATCAAAATAAATAGAGAGGAATAACTTTAATATGTATAGCGAAAAAGTAATGGATCATTTTAATAATCCGAGAAATGTGGGTGAAATCGAAGATGCGAGTGGTGTCGGAACCGTTGGAAATGCAAAGTGCGGCGATATTATGCGTATGTATCTGGACATAGACGAGAATGGAATTATTCGTGATTGCAAGTTCAAGACCTTCGGATGCGGTGCAGCGGTGGCGACCAGCAGTATGGCGACAGAGCTGGTAATGGGTAAGACTGTACAGGAAGCATTACAGGTGACAAATAAAGCGGTGATGGAAGCCTTAGACGGACTGCCTCCGGTAAAGGTGCATTGCTCGCTCTTGGCAGAAGAAGCGATTCATGCAGCTTTGTGGGATTACGCTGAGAAGCATAATATCAAAATCGAAGGTTTGGAAAAACCGGTAAATGATATCAGCGAAAAAGAAGAAGAAATCGAAGAAGAATATTAAAGATAGAAAAAAGCAGGTGTGGCACAGTTGTCAAACCTGCTTTTTGCATAAGAAGAACATAGAAGAAAAATCCGGCTCATTTTTTGTAACGTTTTGTGTTCGAAACGGATATATAAATAGAATAAGACAGGAGGCAAATAGTGGACGAACTATATCGAGAAAATGCCAAAATCGTATATTATTTTTTGTTTTCAAGATGCAAAGATGAAGCATTGGCAGAAGATTTAATGCAGGAAACGTTTGTCAGGGCAATGGAACGTATCGAGCGGTTTGACGGAAGCTGCAAGATGTCTACGTGGCTGTGTCAGATTGCAAAGCATCTCCTGTATCAGCACTGGGAGAAGCACCGACGGGAAACATTGCAGGAGCCGGATGAACAGTGTGCGGATGCAGGAAACGTGGAACGTGAAGTGATGCAAAGGATGGAGCTGGAAGATGTATGGGAGCGGATGAAAACATTGCCACAGCAGACCTATCGCGTGATGATGCTTCGAATCGTGAGCGACTTGTCGTATGAACAGATTGGCGGTATGTTTGGAAAAAGCGAAAGCTGGGCAAGAGTTACATATTTTCGCGGAAAACAGCAGTTGCTGAAAGCAATAGAGATGGAGGGGATAAAGGATGCGTGAAGAAATGAAGAAAATGACAGAGGGAACACCGGATGCGTTGCTGTCATGTGAGATAATACAGGATTTGTTGCCGTTATATGTGGATGAGGTGTGTTCAAAAGATACGCGAAAGGCAGTGGACATGCATTTGGCAGTCTGTGAAGCGTGTCAGAAGAGTGAAGAACAGTTACGTCGAATCGATTTTTCGGCGCAGTCTATCGAGAAAAAAGAGCTGGATGGTTTGAAAAAAATAAGAAAAAAGATGAACCGGCAAAAAATGCTCAGTGCAGTGTTACTTGGAGTGATTTTGCTTCTGGGGCTACAGGCATTTTGGGGAAATGTGTATGTGCCGATGGGAATCCATTTAATGATGCTGGTGATATGTATTTTTGGATGGCAGCAGATGGGAAAACGGGCGCTTCAAAAACCGGAAGGAAAAGATGTCGTAACGATCGTGCTGAGTGTGGCTGCATGGCTGGGTTCAGTTGTAGTTTTGTGCCTCGCATTTTCACAAGTACTGGCAGGAGAACCGGTTCTTGGTGTGGCACCGGAACATGCAGGGCCACTTCTGGCGCGGATATGGGCGGCGTGCTTTTTGATACAGCTCATATTGCTGGGAATCATGTGGTATAGACAAAAGACGTTGGGTATATGCAATGCGGTGGGCGGTTGTGTGTGCATCACGGCAATCTTTTTGCTGCTCGCATATGTGGGAGCATTACGCTATCTGGATACGGTACATGGTGTTATCACCAGATATGTTCAAATGAGCGCAATTGTTTTGGCGGTAGCAGGTATTACCGCAATGGTAAGCAGAAAGTGGGGCGAATCTGAAAGCTGATTCACTTGTTTGCGTTTGACGAAAGC
>JAGAOE010000041.1 GCA_017623885.1 Eubacterium sp.
AGAAACAAAATCTGAAATACATGATGAGGATGAACAATTAGGAGATTCGGTAATAATGAAAAAGAGATTTTTAGCAGGATTGATGGCACTTTGTATGACGGCGGGGCTGTCGGAGTGTTCCTTGCAGGTCGTGCAGGCGTCGCAGGTGCGGGTCGAAGAATCGGCGCAGATGCTTGCCAACGCGCTGGCGGGATTGGAAGACGGGACATATGTGAGCGGCGAGGCGTTAGTGTCGCTGCAAGCAGCCGCAAAAACACCACTTATCAAAGAAGGTGTTTATCAATATGATTCGAATATTAATGTTGCAGATGTTTATGAATTCGATACGTCGCAGCAGACCGGTAAGACGCAGTATATTGTGCGTTTGACATCGGATGTGTACTCGACGGAAGAGTTGATGCGAGAAGCGTTGAAGCAGTATCAGGTGGATGGAATCGGTGCGAATCATTATGTGGAGCTGTTAAAAAGCGACCCTTATGCAGAAAAACAGTGGTATTTGAATGGTTCGGGAGTAAAGAGCAAAGGCGTACGTCTGGCAAAGCAGAAAGTGACGACGAAAGAGACGCCGGTCATTGCGGTATTAGATACAGGTATCGCTTATGAGCACCCGGATTTACAGGACAGCCTCTGGGTGAATCCGTGTCCGGATGAATTGCCCGGAACCTACGGCTATGATTTTGGAGAGAATGATGCGGACCCGTTGGACTGCGATGGACACGGAACGCATGTGGCAGGTATCGCTGCAGCTTCGCAGAAAAACGGAATTGGTATATCCGGTATGGCAGATGCCAAAATAATGGCGTTAAAGATTGCAAAAGATGAGCAGACTACGATTGCAGAGAGTGCATCGATTGCAGCGTTCGAATATGTGTATCAGGCGATGGAATGCGGCGTGAATGTAAAAGCGGTAAACTGCTCGTGGGGTGGAGACCGTGATACGAACGGTATTCTTTCAAAGGCGATTGCAGCGGTCGGAAAAAAAGGTGCGTTGTCTGTGTTTGCGGCGGGAAATGACGGTAAAAACTGGGATAATGTATCCGGTGTGCTGAGTACACCGTATGATTTGGATTCGGATTATGTAGTGATTGTCGGTGCATCGAATGAGCAGGACGAGGCATGCTTCTTTTCGGATTACGGAGAGAGTTCGGTAGATATTTTTGCACCGGGTGTGAATGTCTTATCTACTTATCACGAAAACCTCTTTTTCCCGGCGATTTATTCGCAAAAGCAACGTCAGGACATGGTGCTTTATTATAATAGGTTTAGCAATGATACAGAAAATATATTGCCGGCAGGACAGTCGTGGAACATGTTTTATACAGCAGAAGAGCTGGGAATCCCGACTGAGTATGAGGTAGATGTAAAAACCGTAAAGGATGCGACAAACAGTTATCTGGAGATTCAGGTGACGAGAGGAGCAAATACGGTGAGCAATTCAGAAACAGCAGGTTCGATATATGTAGACGTGACCGGTTTGCACTTGGATCAGCAGGCGACATATTATGTGTCGTATCTGGATGGAGCAGGAAAGAAAAATGAAATGGCATGGCAGGCAGGAATGATGAGCAGTACGTCACAGGAGACACGCTTTGTGAACAAAGACGGACGGACATACATGCGTATCGTGGGCTTGCAAATAGATGAAAAAGCACGCGGTAAAGCGATGGAATGGTATCTGGATGATATTGCAATATCGGCTGCGAATTTGCAGGAATCGGATTTTGGTGCTTATGCTTATATGGAAGGTACGTCGATGGCGGCTCCGGTGGTCAGCGGCGCATTGGCGACTCTGGCAGCGGCAAATCCGGATGCTTCAGCAAAGCAATTGCGAAAAATGCTTTTGAAATGTGTGCGAAAGACAGAAGATTTGTCAGATAAGTGCATTGTAGGAGGAATCTTGGATGCAGCGAAAATAAAGACATTTGTATCGGGTCTGAAGCTGAACAAGAGCAGTGCGAGCTTACGCGCCGGCAAGTCATTGACTTTAAAGGTGACCGTATTACCGACCGGAGCGACAAATAAAAAAGTAACGTGGAAGTCATCGAATAAGAAATATGCGACGGTGAACAGTAAAGGTGTCGTGACGGCGAAAAAGGCAGGAATCGGACATACCGTAAAAATTACTGCAACAGCGGCAGATGGAAGCGGAAAAAAAGTTGTATGCAAGATTAAGATAAAAAAATAGAAAATGTATGTGACGCACACCATATAGGTGAAATAAACTGAGAAAAGAATAGGAGTAGAGCGTGATGGGTGAAATGCAAAAGAAATGTAAAAGCAAAGTTTTTTATTCGATTTGTTGTCTGGTAATGGCACTGTTAATGGCCGGTTTGACTGTTTTGACAGAAGCACCGCTATCTGTGCAGGCAGCAGATACATTTGTAAATGAATATTCAGATATGGACGGACAGGGTGGATATATTTACTATATCCGAAGCTCGGAAAGCGGAACAGCATCGTCCATCTGGCGTATCAAAATCAGTACGGGAAAGAAGTCTCAGGTCGTGGCAGAAAAAAATATGATTCTTGATATGAGAGTTTTTACCACGCATGTATATTACACGGTAGCGAATGAGGATAATGTGTGGGAAATCCGTTCATGTAAATTAAATGGAAGTGAAAAAGAAGCAATCTGCGAAGGTCGCGTGACAGATGTAGATGATACCGGTGTATACGGAACGAGAACCTACGAAGACGGAACGAGTGATTTTTTCCATATTTCGAATGAGAGCGGTGAAGAGAGAATTATTAAGAGCATGAACGCGAAGCAGAGTATGGAATATGTCTGCGGAATAGAGGGCGAGTCCTATTATTATTTGTATGACGGCGGAAAGGATAAGCTGTTCATTTATCGTTATGATTTGACGAATGAAAAGCTGTTGCGCATTGCGACAGAAAAGCGAGTAGTAAAAGATTCTTACGGTGCATTGGTTTTGAGTGATGCAGATGTGCTGAACGGAGAATTGTATTACAATTTCGGTTCGTATGAAGGAAGTGGTAATTTCTGGAACGGAACGATTCGAAAAATCACTTCTGCCGGAAAGAAAAAAACAATTGCAAAAAATACAAGTGAAGAAGAAATTGTTGCCGGAAAAAAAGAGCTGTATTTCCGCTCGTCTACAGGAAATGATTATAAATATAATTTAAAAACCGGTCAGAAGACAAAATCTGCGTTAGAATTTCAGGCGGATGTCAGCTATACCATTATGGGTGACAAGACCTATATGGCGGATGTGTCAAATAAAAAGAAAATCGTGATTTCACGTTTTAATTCAGGAACAAAACGTGAGACACTGACACGTAATTTTATTACCATTCCGTTTACACAGAAGAAAAATGTGTCATATGCAGTGGACATAAAGAAAGTCGGTATTTACAATATGGTTGTAGTAATCGGAACGGACTTTACGAATATGGATTATGGATGGCGCGGCAAACGTGTCAGCGTAAACTGGTATGTGACCGATGGCGCAGGTACGGTACTTGCTTCGTTTAAATAAGAAAACAGTATAGGCACATGCCTAAGAATTACAAATACAAGAAAGGATGTAATTGAATTTATGTCAGATAATCAGGTACAAATGAAAGAAATTGAGACGCTTTTGGAACAGTACAAAACCGGAATGACTGCAGAACAGTCTGCGGAACTGCTCAAGAAAATGAAAGATGTGAGATTTATTGTTCCGGTTACATTTCCGCAGGATGATACACTGGAGGCGATGAAGGAAGAGCTGGCGCGCACCGGAAAGCCGGTACGTTTGCCGAAGGATGCGAGACCGATTCCGGTTTTGATTCAGAATCCGAATAAAGAGCACTTTTTGGCGGTGTATACATCTCTGGCACAATTACCGCAGGATAAACGTCATAACGGTGTAATCGAGATGCAGTTTGAGGCATGTATGAATTATGCAAAAAATTCGAAGAGTCCGGTTTATGGCGTAGTTGTAAATCCGTTTTCGAACAATTTTGTAGTCAGACCGCGCAAGGAGCAGGAGGTGACTCCGGCACAGTTCCATATGCTGGCGAGAAAAAATGTGGAGTATGTATTGTTCCCGCATACGATTTATACAAAGGGAAAAGAATATTTTGATACGGTAGATGAAGAAGTATTGTACCAGTACTTTAAAGATCAGTATCGTGATAAGATTGAACTGCCGTATACGACCGATGATTTTGAAGTGATGCAGTTGGGTGTGCATCCGCAGTTGGATATGATCCACATATCCATGCCGACGAAAAAAGTGGTAGAGGGCGGATGTCTGCGTATTTATGTGACCTGGCACAAAGAAAAAGAGTGTGCAGGTTATTACATGGTAATGCGCGGCAAAGAAGCAGATGACAGACAATTCATGTATATGAATAACGAAGGCAAGATGTCGGATTTAGGAGCTGCACCGGTAGAAAGTGCAGAGATGCAAAGGGTCATTGAACTGGAGCTGGAGCGCTATGCCGGCAATTAAGAAAGATATGACAAAACAATAGAAATGAGAGTAGCGATGATAGGTATAATAATATGGATTGCCATTATTGTGTATATTGTCATTAAATGCACAAATAATGCAAAGAAAAATCAGCAGGTAAAACCGAATGTACCGCGTACACAACAGGTAAAGCCGAACGTGTCACGTATGCAGCAGGTGAAACCGAATGTGCCGCAAAAGCATTA
>JAGAOE010000042.1 GCA_017623885.1 Eubacterium sp.
GAAGTGGGGCGAAGATAAGTGGGACCCGGATTATCGTGATAATAACCGCAGAAACAGTCATGAGAGCGGAACAGCACCGTGTAAGACTGCCTGTCCGGCACATATCGCCGTGCAGGGCTATTTGAAGCTGGCTTCACAGGGTAAATATAAAGATGCCTTAGCATTGATTAAAAAGCAGAATCCGTTCCCCGCTGTGTGCGGTCGCATTTGTAACAGACGTTGTGAAGATGCCTGCACGAGAGGAACGATTGATCAGGCAGTTGCAATTGATGCAGTAAAGAAATTTATCGCAGAACAGGATTTGAAAGCAGAGACAAGATATATTCCGCCGACAGTGATTCCTGCGAGCATTCACAGAGACCACTTTGATGAAAAAATTGCCATTATCGGTGGAGGACCGGCTGGACTTTCTGCAGCATTTTATTTGGCGGAGCGCGGTTATCGTCCGACCGTATTTGAGAAGAATGAGTTGCCCGGCGGTATGCTTCAGTATGGAATTCCGTCCTACAAATTAGAGAAGGATGTGATTCAGGCAGAAATCGATATTATCCGCGAGATGGGTGTGACCATCAAGACCGGTGTAGAAGTCGGAAAAGATATTACATTGGATGCATTGCGTAAGGAAGGCTATCAGGCATTTTATATTGCAATCGGATGCGGTATGGGACGTCGTCCCGGAGTGCCCGGCGATGATGCAGAGGGCACGATGACAGCGATTGAATATTTGCACGAAGCGAATACGGGAGCTGTAAGCTACGACGGAAACGTGGTGGTAGTCGGAGGCGGAAATGTGGCAATCGATGCAGCGAGAGTCAGCGCGCGCAGCGGTGCGGCGAGCGTGACACAGCTTTGTCTGGAATCTGCACAGGAGATGCCTGCATCCGCAGAAGAAGTGACAGAAGCAGCAGAAGACGGCGTGCTGATAAAAAATGGTTGGGGTCCGAAGGAAGTATTGACGGAAAACGGAAAAGTGACCGGAATCGTATTTAAGAAGTGCGTATCTGTATTTCATGCAGAAGGTCGTTTTGCACCGGTATATGATGAGACAGAAACATTGACAGTCGCTTGCGAGCGCGTGATTTTTGCAGTTGGTCAGGCGAGCGTCTGGGGGGATTTGGTGAAGAATGAAAAGGTCGAATTTAAGGGACCTGCGATTGTAGCAGATGCACTGACCTATCAGACCTCTCAGCCGGATATATTTGTGGGTGGTGATGTATACACCGGACCGAAATTTGCAATCGATGCGATTGCTGCCGGACACCATGCGGCGGAATCTCTGCATCGTTATGTACGCAATGGTCATATGACCATTGGTCGCAATCGCTGGGAATTCCACGAGCTTGATAAGAACAATATTTCCGTGCCCAGCTATGACCATGCATCACGTCAGGAAGCAGGCGTAAACACAAACGTACCGGAGAAGTCTTTCAAGGATGCGCATCTGACATTGACAGAAGAACAGGTGCGGAAAGAGACGGCGAGATGTCTGGGCTGTGGCGCGACGATTGTAGATGAAAATAAATGTATCGGATGTGGTGTCTGTACGACAAAGTGTGCATTTGATGCGATTACCCTTCATCGTGACCATCCGGAGTGCAGTAAAATGACACCTGCAGAAGATAAATTCAAGCAGATTTTACCGTATCAGGTGAAGCGTATGGGTAAGATTTTATTGAATCGGAAGAAAACGGACTAGGAGGAAGGTCATGCATGAACTGGGCGTTGTTTTTTATGTCGTAAAGGATGTAAAAAAAGTCGCAGAAGAAAATGATGTGACAAATGTAAATTCCGTGACGCTGCAAATCGGAGAGGTTTCCGGCATTTTGCATCATTATCTGGTAGACTGTTGGAACTGGGCACGAAAAAAAGAGCCGGTGATGGAACAGGCGCAGCTACATATTGAACAGATCGATGCAGTCACATTTTGTGAAAGCTGCAAGCGTGAATATCCGACCGTTGCACACGGAAAAATATGTCCGCATTGCGGAAGTGAGGAAACTTATCTGCGGCAGGGAAATGAATTTTTAATTAAAGAAATAGAAGTATTGTGAACAATTGTTAGAAAAACGAGAACAAAACAAGTGGTTTTGTTCTCGTTTTCGCATTATACTGATAAAAAATACAGGCAGACGAAAAAGGAGAAAGGTGATGGCACAATTTCGAGAAGACCGTTCAGAGTTATTGCATTTCGACGACCCGGAATTTCCGGTACAATATCGGAAAAATTTCATACCGAAAAATGCGGTGTTAGATGGAATGATTTTTCACTGGCACGAGGAAGTGGAATTTATCTATGTGCTGAAAGGCTCAGTGGATTATCAGCTCAATAAAAAGCATGTTCATATGGAAGCTGGTGAAGGAATTTTCGTGAATGCAAGACAACTGCATTTGATTATTCCGGCGGGTGAAGATTGTGAGCTGTACTGCCTGATATTTCAACCGTTGCTGTTGGCACCGCTCGGTCAGCTCTTGGGAGACTATGTGGCAGCGGTTATAAAAAACGAGGCGATTCCGTATCTGATGCTAAATAAACGTGAGGCATGGAAGGCGCGTGTGCTTGATGATATCGCAAAGCTGGAGGAGTGTAAATGTCTGGAACCGGATAAAACGGATGAAGGGACGATGCGCTGGTATCGCGGGCAGGAGGGTGACGGAAGAGAACTGGCGGTGATGAGCGTTCTTTATGATATCTGGCTGCAGTTATATGAACATATGCCGCGTGAACGAAAAGAATATGGGGAGTCGGGCAGTGATGTACTCAGCATGAAGCACATGCTGTTTTATATTCATGAAAATTTTCGGGAAAAGATTGTTTTGACAGATATTATAAAACAGGGAAACGTCGGAAAAACGAAGTGTACGAAATTGTTTTCTGAATATCTGCATATGACACCGATTGAATATGTGAATTATTATCGAGTGACGGAAGCGATGAAATTATTATGCGAAACAGACTTGAGTATGACACAGATTGCAAGTCAATGCGGATTTGAAAGTGTCAGTTATTTTGGTGAAGTATTTAAACAGCGAAAAGGCATAAGTCCGAGAGACTTCCGTAAGCAGTATGAGGATGAAAATGGGAAGAAAGCACTTTGAGAAGGATAGATGTAAAAAGAGAAAGCAGGTGATTCGGTGATAAAAAGTCTACAAATAAATAGAAAAAAGCAATCGGTATATTCGTATGTATATGCTTTGCGCATAGAGAAAGCACTGGCTTATCGGTTTGATGTGTTTGCGAATATATTGTTGCAGTGCATCGTCATGTTTGCAAATGTATGCTTTTGGCGCGCGGTGTATGCAGGGGAAGAAAGCGTAGGTGGTGTCACGATGACACAGATGCTTACCTATACCGTGATGTCATCGGTGCTGGCGGTGCTGTTTGCGACCGCTGTGGAGCGTCGCGTGATGGAACGTGTGGAAAAGGGTGCGATTGCGATGGACTTGCTAAAACCGGTGCCGTTGTTTTCGATTTATTTTTATGAAGAATTAGGAGTGGTGACATCTGCGGCATTTATGCATGCGCTTCCGATTTATGTGATTGGAAGTCTGTGGATTGGGTTCATACATGCGGCAGATAACAAAGCATTTGTGTTGTTTCTCGTGAGCGTGGTGCTGTCGTTTTTGATTAACTGGCTGTTGGCAGCGTGGTTTTCCCTGCTCGCGTTTGTCACCATCCATATGGAGCCGTTGACTCAGGTGAAAAAACATGTGCTGCGTCTCTTGTCGGGAAGTATCATTCCGATCTGGTTTTTTCCTGAATGGGCACAAAAGATATTGGAATGTTTGCCGTTTCTATACATTTATCAGTTGCCGTTGGAATTGTTTATCGGCCGTGTGAGCGGAGCGGAGGTATTCAAAAAAATCGGATTGCAGATGGCATGGGTAATCATTCTTTATAGTTGTTTTCGAATTTGTGAAAAGCATGTGCAAAAGAAGCTTATGATACAGGGAGGCTAGAGATGGAACAAATAAAATATTATGCCGATGTGACTGTGTATCAGATGCGGCAGGCGTTGCTTGTATTGTTTGAATATCCGGCAAACTTTATTGGCTGGCTTTTATCCAATCCGCTTCAGTTTGTGATGGGATTTGCAACGCTCAAATTTGTAGTACAGGAATTTGGTACCATCAATGGATGGAATTACGGACAGCTCGCCTGTTTGTATGGAATTGCAGTGATGTCGCATGCCCTGTCGATGATTTTCTTTGTGCAGGGCTGGTTTATGGGATATTACGTGATTGAGGGAGAGTTTGACCGGTTTTTATTGCGACCGATGAGTGTATTATATCAGTTCTTTTTCACACAGTTTAATGTGATTGGAATTACAGATTTGATACCCGGTATCTGTGTATTTGTATACGGATGCAAGGCAGTCGGTTTTGCCTGGGATATCAGACAAATAGTGACCTTATGTGTGTTGTTAATCGGTGCGACACTGATACGCGGAGCGATTTATATTATGATGGGAACGACATCGTTTTGGACAAAAAGTACAAATGATTTTGCCGGATTTACGCAGGAATTTTTTGATAAAACAACGATGTATCCATTGTCTATGTATCCGCGAGGAATGCAGCATATTTTGACTTATATCATACCGATTGGCTGGATTAGTTTTTATCCGGCAAAGGAACTGCTGGAGCATGTTTCAAAAGGCGCGTGGATTACGCTTGGTATCGGTATCGTATGGCTGTGGCTGGCAGGGAGATTGTTCCGCTTTGGACTGCGCAGCTATGAAAGTGCAGGAAACTGACGATGTGAGATAAAAGCTGATGGTCGGAGTGCGTTCGCTTGTAAAGCGGAGGTGCAATTGCCATTGATGACCGGAAGATGTGAGGAATTCGTACGGAGGGAGAAAATGGTGGAAAAGAATGCAAAAAATATGAAAGATATAAATACAATAGGTGATGCGATAAAAGTTGAACATCTCACCAAAAGCTATCGCATCGTAAAAAAAGAAAAGGGTTTAAGCCATGCGGTGAAAAGTCTGTTTATGCCGGAGTATCAGACCATACATGCGGTAAATGATATCAGTTTTTCGATTCCCAAAGGAGAAATCACTGCATTTATCGGCCCGAACGGTGCGGGAAAAAGCACAACGGTAAAAATGCTGAGCGGAATTTTGACACCGACGTCAGGCGAGATATGGATTAATGGTATCAATCCGACGAAGCAGCGTATGAAGGTGGTACAAAATCTGGGTGTCGTATTTGGTCAGCGCACACAGCTCAATTGGGATTTACGGCTTGGAGAAAGCTTTGAACTCATGCGTCATATTTACCGAATCGACGATGCAAAGTATAAAGAAAATCTGAATATGATGGATGAAATATTAGGCATTCAGAGCTTTATTAATACGCCGGTGCGCCAGTTATCGCTCGGACAGCGTATGAGAGGTGATTTGGTGGCTGCAATGTTGCATACACCGTCGGTATTGTTTTTGGATGAACCGACGATTGGACTGGATGTTGAAGGAAAATATGCGATTCGAAAATTTATCAAAGAGATGAATCGGATAAAAGGCACGACGGTGATTCTGACCACACATGATTTGGGGGACATAGAGGAGCTGTGCAGCCGATTGATCATTATCAATAACGGAAAAATCATAGAGGACGGACCGTTGGCGGAGCTGACAGAACGGATTGCTCCGTGTAAAGAGCTGATTGTAGAATACTATGATGAAAAACCGGTGGAGCATATGCGTGCGAAGATTGTTTCACAGGAAGGAAATCGTGTGACTTATCAGTTTGAGAAAAAAGAACTGACAGGTGCGCAGTTGATTTGTGAGATTGCAGCGCAAAAAAATATTAAGGATGCAACGATTTGCGAGACAAAAATCGAAGATATTATCCGTATTGCCTACGGCGCATAAAAGCGGGTGTTGCGTTTGTGGGTGAGTTACCGTTATAATGGTTACACAATATGAATAAAAAGATAACAGGAGACAGAAAGAATGAACCCGCAAGCACTGATTGAATTGTGTAAAAATAGTACAGTATGGATACAGACGCATAATTTTCCGGATCCGGATGCAATCGCGAGTGCATTCGGATTACAAAAATTACTTGCACAGTTTGGCATTGCATCCAGACTGTGTCATGAGGGAAACATCGACAAACTCAGCAGCTTAAAGTTGCTGAGCTTATGTCATATTACGATGGATTCTTACAGTGATATATGCAAAGAAATGAAAGAAACGGATAAAATCTTGTTGGTAGACTGTCAAAAGAATAACGGAAATACGACAGATTTTATCGGAGATGAGGTGGCTGCCATAGACCATCATCCGACGTTTACCAAGGTGACGTATCAGTACAGCGATTTGCGGATTACGGGGGCTTGTGCCAGTTTGATTGCAGACTATTATCGGACGCTTGGTGCGACAATGGATGCAGAAACTGCGACTGCACTTCTCTATGGTATTCGGATGGATACGCTTCAATTGAGTCGTGGTGTGACGGAATTTGATGTGGAGATGTATGCTTATTTGTTTCGTTATAGTGACCAGCAACTGTTAAAGGAGCTGGAAACGAACAATATGGAATTTGCGGATTTGCAGGCGTATGGCAATGCAATTGAGCATATCCGATGCTATGGAACGGTGTGCTTTTCGTATCTGGATTTTGTGTGTCCGGATGCATTGGTAGCGACACTTGGAGATTTTTTGTTGGCGCTGGCAGAAATTGAAGTCGTTGTGATCTATGCAAAACGAAGTGGCGGCTACAAGTTCAGCCTTCGCAGTGAGAGAGAAGATGTTCATGTCGGAGAACTGGCGCATGAAGCGTTAAAGGAATGGGGAAATGGCGGCGGACATGCGATGATGGCAGGCGGATTCGCCGAAGAAGAAAAACTGCCCGGTGAGCGAGCGTATCTGTTTGATTTGGTACAGGAGCAATTCATCCGTGTACTGAAAGAGCGTTGGCCGCAGGTGGTATAAGAAAAAGATAATGGAATGTGACAAAATGTGAATATAAAGGAGGACATGACAATGTTTACAGAAGATTTTGTGTGGGGTGTAGCGAGCAGTGCCTATCAGGTAGAGGGAAAAGATGCAAACGATGGCAGTGGTGACTGCGTATGGGATGCCTTTGTAAAGAGTAAACGAGTGTTTGATGAGCAGCATGCGGATGTCGCATGTGACCAGATACATCGTTACCGTGAAGATTTTGCTTTGATGCGTGAGATGGGTGTGAAACACTATCGTTTTTCGCTGAATTGGGCACGTATTTTGCCGGAAGGAACAGGCGAGGTAAACCAGAAAGCCATTGATATGTACCGCGATATGCTGCTTTGCCTGAAGGAAAACGGAATTACGCCGTATATCACGATGTTTCACTGGGAATTTCCACAAAAGCTGTACGAGCGCGGCGGCTGGATGAATCCGGATGTAGTGAAATGGTTTGGTGCATATGCAGCGATTGTCGCAGATGCATTTTCTGATTTGTGTGAGTATTTTATTACGTTTAATGAGCCGCAGTGCTGTATCGGATTGGGACATTTGCGCGGTATTCATGCGCCCGGTGTAAAGCTGAGTGTTCGAGAGACATTTCTGGCGACGCACCATCTTTTGATGTCACACGGACAGGCAGTGAAGGAGCTGCGTGCACATGCAAAGCAGCCGTTGAAAATCGGTTTTGCGCCGACCTGTGGTGTGGCATATCCGTATACGGACAGTGAAGCAGACATTGCTGCTGCCAAAAAAGTATATTTTGGCTTTTATAATCCGATGGATAACTGGACATGGAATGTGACATGGTTTTCTGACCCAGTATTTTTAGGTCATTATCCGCAGGAAGGTTTGGAAAAATTTGCAGAATATCTTCCGGAAATCAAGCCGGAGGACATGGAATTGATTCATCAGCCGATTGATTTTATGGGACAGAATATGTATAACGGATATTATGTGCGTGCAGGTGCGGACGGTGAACCTGAATTTGTAAAACGTGCACCCGGATTTCCGAAGACGGCGGCAGAATGGCCGGTGACACCGGAAGCGTTCTATTATGGCATTCGTTTCTTGTGCGAGCGATACAATTATCCGCTTTATATTACGGAAAACGGCATGTCCTGCCATGATGTTGTGAGTGCAGACGGAAAAGTACATGATCCGAACCGCATTCACTTCTTAGACAGCTACATTTCTGCGATGCAGCGTGCACAGAAGGATGGTGCGGATGTCAGAGGCTACTTCCAGTGGACGTTTTTGGATAATTTTGAGTGGAGTGAGGGATATAGTGAGCGCTTTGGACTCGTGTATGTGGACTTTGAGACACAGCAGCGTATACCGAAGGATTCTGCATACTGGTATCGCAAGGTGATGCAGACCAACGGAGCGGTTCTCAGTATCAATCAGCCCTTAGAACTGGAATTGATGGTGCGCGATGCAGATGGTAAGCTGGTGTCCGTGGAAGAGTGGTAGAAACCGAATCCATTCATGCAAGCATGATGTCTTCGTTTGACACGTTCATGGCTGAACTGAAACAAAAGGTACAACAGTTCAGGTGCGCCATTCGCAAAAAATCTAAAAATGTATACAGAAAGGGTAGAAAAAGCATATAAGGTCTGCTACAATTGTATGTGGATAATTATGCGAATACAACATATTGTGTAGTA
>JAGAOE010000007.1 GCA_017623885.1 Eubacterium sp.
AAATTATTAGACCGTAAGCCGAAGGCTCTTTCCGGTGGACAGAGACAGCGTGTTGCTATGGGTCGTGCGATCGTTCGTAATCCTAAGGTATTCCTTATGGACGAGCCTTTATCAAACCTTGATGCAAAGTTAAGAGTACAGATGCGTTCTGAGATTTCTGGATTACATCAGAAATTAGGCGCTACCATCATTTACGTTACACATGATCAGACCGAGGCTATGACCTTAGGTACCAGAATCGTAGTATTAAAGGATGGTATCATCCAGCAGGTAGATTCTCCTCAGAGATTATACGCTAAGCCTGACAATCTGTTCGTAGCAGGCTTCATCGGATCACCGCAGATGAACTTCGTAGACGCTGTATGTAAGATCAACGGCTCAGAAGTTACTTTAACATTTGATAAGTTCTCTGTAGTACTTCCTCAGGAGAAGGCTCAGAAGCTCATCGATGGCAACTACAACGGAAAGACCGTAGTATTAGGTATCAGACCTGAGAGCATCTCTGATGACAAGGATGCAGTAGCGAATACCGCATGCAAGGTTACCACAGAAGTTACCGGATACGAGTTACTTGGTGCAGAAGTTCTGTTATACTTCAACGTAGGCGGAGCAAAGATGACTGCAAGCGTATCATCTAACACACCTGCTCGTTACGGCGATACCGTAGATTTAGCATTTGATGCAAACGCTATCCACGTATTCGACAAAGAGACTGAGTTGACAATTACCAACTAATTATCATTGACATTTAGAGCTGACATGAAATCATGTCAGCTCTTTTTCACTTTATAGGATTTTGACACCTTAATTCTATGAAACAAAAAGACCTTATCACCAACTATTGGCATTTTCTAAAAAGTATGCTATCATAAACTATATATGTAATTTAGAACGCAGAAAAATCAATAGATAGTAGTTGCGTGTATTTCAGCGATGAACTGCAGAGGCAGAGAAACAGAGCGGGTGAGGCCTTGTTTTTGCTTTGAAATCGATGAAATGAAGGGGGAAGTAATACATGAAAAACAAAAAAAGAAAAGCAGCAATGTGGTGGATGTGTCTGGTGCTTTTGGTATGTCTGGCGACTGTGAATGATTTTGTTCCGGCACAGGCAGCGGTGAAGCTGAATCAGACTGCCGTGAATCTGTGTGTAGGCGATACCACGACTTTAAAGATAACCGGAACATCGAAAAAAGTTACTTGGAAATCAAGCAAATCCAGTGTGGCAAAAGTATCTTCAAAAGGGAAGGTCACTGCCAAAAAGGCGGGAACTGCTACGATTACAGCGAAAGTAAACAAAAAGAGCTATAAATGTACGGTAAAAGTAAATAAGACATTTAAAGTGAGCAAAGCTTCGATTTCGATTAAGAAGAATACAGATGTGACAGCATTTTTATCAGTAAACGGTGCGGTAAATGCATCTGTGGCAAACAAGAAAATATGTGCTGTGACCTTTGGAAAATGGGACGGCGATTATATGCCGCTGACGATTGTTCCGAAAAAGGTCGGTACTACGACGATCACGTTTACGAATTCTGCAAACAATGAGAGCTGTACATTAAAAGTGAAAGTGACAGCACTGCCTTCGATTGCGACTTATCAGGGAGCGGAGATCAATACAGGTGCTGAGAGCTTGGTTGTTGGCGAAAATACGTTTCAGGTTGCATTTAAGTTAAACCGCACAGCAGCTAAGACCTATGTGAAGTTTTATGATGAAAGCGGTGCGGTAGTTCGTTCGATTTCCGTAGGGGAACTGACTGCAAACAAGAAAAAGAGCGTGGTGTGGGATGGCAAGGACAATGACGGCAATCCGTTGCACGGCACGTACACATATGCAGTGGTGGCAGACGGAAATAAAACGCTTGGTGAAACTGTAAATGTAATTGCACAGTCGCCGTTCCAGAAAGGTGACGGTACGGAAGACCACCCGTATCTCGTATCAGACCTCAATGAGCTGTATTTGATGAAAAATTACAACGACGCACATTTTGCGCAGGATGCAGATATTGATTTCAATTATGGAATGACGGTACAGGTATTTGATGATAACACGCCGTTTAGCGGTGTTTTTGAAGGAAAATATGAAGGAAAGCAGTATCGCATGATCAATCTGTGCGGTTATAGCTCTGTGTTTGGAAGTATCGGAGAAGCCGGTACGGTGAAAAATGTAAATCTGAGTAATTGTGTGTTGAACACAGCAGGAAGTCTGCTGGCGTTTGTAAATAACGGAACCATCGACAGTTGTACCGTGGACGGACAGATTCTGTGCAATGCCGGCAATCAGGCGGCGATGCTCGTATTATATAATAAGGGTGTCATCCGTGACTGTACGGTATTCGGAAGTTTGAACGTGAGTGCGACAAATGTCATTGGTGCGAGCACTTTAAAAGCCGGCGGTATCGCATTGCAGAATAGCGGAACCATTGCTGCATGTACATCTTCGGTTCAGATCGTACAACAGATATCCATCGGTACTTACGTTCCGAATATCACTTACGAAATTTATTCCGGTGGTATTGTGGCAGAAAATGTGGCAGGTGCCATTATTACAAAATGTATATTTACAAATACGATAAATACGAATATAGTATTACCAGAAGGCGTCACTGAGGTTCTGCCGGTACAAATCGGCAAATTTTATTCCGGATTTATCGCAGGTATGAATCAGGGATATATAGGAAATTGCATCAATGCCAGTGCGACGATGCAGTTGCCGGCACAGGGAACCGGGAATGGGACGGTACAGTAGGAGGATTTCATGAATTACTTAGCACCATCGCTGTTGGCGGCAGATTTTACCAGACTTGGAGAGCAGATGCGCATTATCGATCAGGCAGGCGCACATTATTTTCACTATGATGTGATGGATGGACAGTTTGTACCAAACATCTCTATGGGTCTTCCGGTTTTGCAGTCGATTCGAAAGATTACAAAGAAAAAAATAGATGTGCATTTGATGATTGAACATCCGGAGCGATACATCAGTGACTTTTCGGATGTAGGAGCAGATATTTTGACGATTCATGCAGAGACTTGTGTGCATTTAGATCAGGCAGTGCGCGACATCAAGCGAGAAGGTCTGATGGCAGGAGTTGCTTTGAATCCATCGACTTCGCTTCACGTTTTGGATTATATTTTGCCGGAGCTGGATATGGTGTTGATTATGACCGTGAATCCGGGCTATGGCGGACAGAAGATGATTTCTTATACATTGGATAAGATACGCGAGCTGCGTGGTATGATTCAAAGTCGTGGATTGTCTGTCGATATCGAAGTAGACGGTGGTGTAAAGATAGACAATGTAGAGCAATTTTTGAATGCAGGTGCGAATGTCATCGTGTCAGGAAGCGGAGTTTTTAAAGGAGATCTCGCAGGAAATGTAGAGCTCTTCTTAGAAAAAATGCAAGCAGTTAAATAAATTGATTTCGATCGCTGTCGTAGGTGTATCCTATGGCGGCGATTTTTTGTGTGATTTGTGAAGCGTCGAGCTCCAAATCTTCGCAGAGTGTATCCAGTGAAGAATAATAATCGCGCAATTTTGTGTTCAGGAAGCTGAGTAAAATAATCGGGTCATTGGGAATCTTTGACATGTGGGCTCCTTTCGGGGATGTGATTGCTAGGCAGTTGCGAAACGCCAATGTTGCACAACACGGTAAGGTCAATGAGGAGTTTCGTAATTGTCTAGTTGTATTTTCTATCACAGAATCATAAAACGAATGAAGTGAAAAGTCAAATGGGAATAAGACATAACCATTCCTTTGACAAAATGCGAGGAAAGAATGCAAACAGTTTAGGCGCGCCATTCGCAAAAACGCCTTTACATAGAGAAACCGACTAATAAAATGCAATTAAAACTTGTTTTTCGCCTATAATCATACTATACTTCTAGTATGTATGCGAAGGAGGTGTCCTATGATTGATTATACAGAAGGCTCCGGCAAACAGTATCATACACAAATCGGTGTTGGAGATGTAGGAAGATATGTGATTTTGCCGGGAGATCCGAAACGATGTGAAAAAATCGCAAAGCATTTTGAAAATGCGCGTCTGGTGGCAGACAGCAGAGAATATGTGACTTATACAGGTACGTTGGATGGTGTAAAGGTCAGCGTGACTTCTACCGGTATCGGTGGTCCGTCGGCTGCGATTGCGATAGAAGAACTGTCAAAGGTGGGCGCGGATACATTTATACGTGTCGGAACTTGTGGCGGAATGCAGACCGAAGTATGCGGCGGCGATATCGTGATTGCAAACGGAGCGATTCGAATGGAAGGGACGAGCCGTGAATATGCACCGATTGAGTATCCGGCAGTTCCGAATGTAGATGTGATGAACGCCTTGATTGCAGGTGCAAAAAAGAGAAATATTCCTTATCATGTAGGTGTGGTGCAGTGCAAAGATTCGTTCTTTGGTCAGCACGAGCCGGAGGTGATGCCGGTGAGCTATGAGCTGCAGAATAAATGGGAAGCATGGCTTCGCATGGGTTGTATGGCTTCTGAAATGGAGTCGGCGGCACTGTTTATCGCAGGCAGCTTTCTGCGCGTGCGCGTAGGTTCCTGTTTTCTCGTAGTGGCGAATCAGGAGCGTGCAAAACAGGGGCTTTCAAATGAGCAGGTGCATGATACGGAACGCGCGATAGAGACCGCAGTAGAGGCACTTCGTGAATTAATTGCACAAGATACTGGAAATTTGTGAAAAAATCTGTTACTATAGTGCTATTCCGCGATAGTGCGGTATATTACAACGGTGTTGATTCCGAAATGGATGAAACATAGATAAAATGTAAAATGAATTCGTAAGAATTCAAAAAGAAAAAAAGGAGAGTAAGAAATGAAAAAGAGAGTTTTAGCAGCGTTTTTGGCAACAGCTATGGTATTTTCTCTGACCGCTTGCGGAAGCAAGGCAGAGGCACCGGCTGAGCAGCCCGCAGCAGAAGAGAAGACTGAGGAAAAGGCAGAAGAAAGTGCTGAAAAGTCTGACGAGAAGATCGCAATGGTTACCGACTCCGGTGATATCACAGATGAGTCTTTTAACCAGATTACATGGGAGACCGTATGTGCATACGGTGATGCAAACGGCGTAGAGTATGAATACTACAAGCCGGCAGAGGATACGGACGAAGAGCGTATCAATGCAATCGACCTTGCAATCAGCGAAGGTGCAACCGTTATTGTAATGCCCGGATATTTGTTCGGACCTGCAATTGCAGAAGAGCAGGATCTGTATCCGGAAGTTACCTTCATTGCAGTAGACGTTACAGAGTTTGATCTGGTAAATCAGGCAGGTGAGAATGTAGCACTTGGTGAGAATACCTATATCTGCTCATTCCAGGAAGAACAGGCAGGATATCTGGCAGGTTACGGTGCAGTAAAGGATGGTTACACCAAACTTGGATTCCTCGGCGGTATCGCAGTTCCTGCAGTTATCCGTTACGGATTCGGATACATTCAGGGTATCAATGCAGCAGCAGAAGAGATGGGTGTTGATGTCAGCGTGAAGTACTTCTACGGCGGACAGTTCTTCGGTGATGAGAACATCACAGCTCGTATGGAAGGCTGGTATGCAGACGGAACAGAAGTAGTATTTGCTTGCGGTGGCGGTATCTATACTTCAGCAGTAGAAGCTGCAAACAACCATGGCGGAAAAGTAATCGGTGTTGACGTTGACCAGAAGCCGGTTATCGGAGATTGCTGCGTAACATCTGCAATGAAGGGTCTGCATGCAGCAGTATATGATGCATTAGACAAGTACTTCAACGGACAGTGGTCAGAGCTGGGTGGAAAATCTGAGCAGTTAGGTCTGACACAGGGAGATTATATCGGACTTCCCACCGAAGAAGCTTCATGGGGATTCAAGACCTTTACACAGGATGAGTACAATACCGTTTTAGCAGGTATTAAGGATGGTTCTATTGCAGTATCTAACGATACCGAGAACAACCCTACTGTTGGCTCACACGTTACAGTTGATTATGTAGAGTAATCATCGGGCTGACGGATGAAAAAGTTGCGTTAGGAAAATAAAAGAGGGAAGGGCTTTGCAGTGGTTGCCCTTCCCTCTTTTAATCAATGAATCGCTGCGTGAATGAAAATATGAGCGACACGGTAAAGAACAGGAAAAGGAAGAAAAACTATGGCGAATGATTACATTATTGAGATGTTAAACATCACAAAGGAATTTCCGGGAATCAAGGCTAATGACAATGTTACCTTGCAGTTGAAAAGAGGCGAGATTCATGCACTGTTGGGAGAAAACGGAGCAGGAAAATCGACGCTGATGAGCATTTTATTCGGATTATATCAGCCAACCAGCGGCATAATAAAAATGAATGGAAAAGAAGTTCAGATTAATAATCCGAACGATGCGAATGATTTGAATATAGGTATGGTACACCAGCATTTCAAACTGGTAGAGTGTTTTTCAGTGTTAGATAACATTGTCCTTGGTGTTGAGCCTACAAAGGGACTTTTTCTGGAGAAAAAAGGTGCAAAGGAAAGAGTACTGGCGTTGAGTGATAAGTATGGATTGAAAGTGGATCCGGATGCATTGATCTCAGATATTACGGTAGGTATGCAGCAGCGTACGGAAATTTTAAAGATGCTTTATCGTGAAAATGATGTGCTGATTTTTGATGAGCCGACTGCGGTATTGACACCGCAGGAGATTGACGAGCTGATGAAAATCATGAAAAATCTGGCAAAAGAAGGAAAGTCGATTCTGTTTATTACACATAAGCTGAATGAGATTATGGAAGTCGCAGACCGTTGTACGATTTTGCGAAAAGGAAAATATATCGGAACGGTAGACATCAAAGATACTTCCAAGGAAGAATTGTCACGTATGATGGTCGGCAGAGATGTCAGCTTTTCGGTAGATAAGAAAGCGGCGGAACCGGGTGAGACGGTGCTGAAAATCGAGCATATGACCGTGCCCAGCAAGGTACATCAGAACAATGCGGTCAAGGATGTATCTTTGAACGTGCGTCGCGGTGAGATTGTATGTATTGCAGGAATTGACGGAAACGGACAGAGTGAATTTGTGCAGGCACTTACCGGATTGGAAAAAATGAGTAGCGGAAAGATTACATTCTGCGGAAAAGACATTACCAATGCCTCGATTCGGGAAAAATCAAAAGCCGGAATGAGTCATATTCCGGAAGATCGCCACAAACATGGTCTGGTCTTAGATTACTCATTGGAACAGAATATGGTATTACAGCGCTATTGGCAGCCGGATTTCCAGAAAGCCGGATTTATCAAAAACAAAGCGGTGCGTACCTATTCGGATAAATTGATTGAGCAGTATGATGTGCGAAGCGGTCAGGGTTCGACGACGATTGTGCGCAGTATGTCAGGCGGAAATCAGCAGAAAGCGATTATTGCCAGAGAGATAGACAAAGCGCCGGAGCTGCTCGTGGCAGTACAGCCGACGCGTGGTCTGGATGTCGGAGCAATCGAATATATTCACAGCCAGCTTGTCGCACAGCGTGATAGCGGTAAGGCGGTCTTGTTAGTATCATTGGAATTGGATGAAGTCATGGATGTATCAGACCGAATTTTAGTAATGTATGAAGGTGAGCTGGTTGGTCAGCTTGACCCGAAACAGATTACGGTAGAAGAACTGGGACTTTATATGGCGGGTGCAAAACGCGATGTAGTTCCGACAGAAGTAGAATAAGGGGGAAGAAGACGAATGAACGAAAAGGCAAAAGATGCGATGTTGTCCATCGGTGCTTCACTCGTATGTATTATTATTGGATTAGCAGTAGGATTTTTGATTCTGTTGTGTATCAATAGTGAAAACGCATGGGATGGATTTTCGAGAATTATACAGGGTGGATTTTATTTGAAACCCAAGGGAATCGGCAGTGAGATTACACAGGCAGCACCGCTTATTATGACCGGTTTATCCGTGGCATTTGCGTTTAAAACCGGATTGTTTAATATCGGTGCGGCAGGACAGTATACCGTAGGTATCTTTGGCGCACTTTACAGTGCGATTATATTAGGCTTGCCCTGGTATGTATGCCTGTTGGTAGCGATGCTGCTCGGCGCGCTCTGGGGAGCAGTACCCGGTATTTTTAAGGCATATTTTAACGTAAACGAGGTTATTACGTCGATTATGTTTAACTGGATTGGCTTATATCTGGTAAATGAATTGCTCTATACCGGTTTTGACGGTGCGATGTATGACCAGAAGACGACACGAACCTACAAACTGAGTTCGGTAGCGGCACAGGCGTTGATTCCGGATGGCGGATTGAATGCGATTTTTAAGACCCGCTCTACAACAATTGCGATATTTATAGCGATTGTGATAGCGATTATCATGTATATCATTTTGAATAAGACGACGTTCGGCTATGAGCTGAAGGCTTGTGGATTTAATAAAGATGCCGCAAAATATGCAGGTATCAATGAAAAGCGAAATGTGATTCTTTCCATGACGATTGCAGGTGCATTAGCAGGTATCGGTGCCGGCTTGTATTTCCTTTCCGGTGCGTCAGAATGGAATCCGCAGGTGGCGACCGCATTGCCGGCGATTGGATTTAACGGTATTCCGGTCGCATTGCTTGCAATGAGTAATCCGTTAGGCGTGGTGTTCTCTGCGCTGTTTGTCGCACACATTTCAGTCGGTGGCGCATATCTTCCGACAAAGTATTTCCAGCCGGAGATTGCAGACTTGATTGTAGCGGTAATTATTTACCTCTGCGCTTTTGTTATGCTCTTTAAGAGCGTGGTTCTTGGATGTTTCCAGAGAAAAAAAGCAGATAAGGGAGGGAAATAAGTATGGTTTTACTGATAAAATACACACTATTATATGCAGTTGTATTATTGCTGGTAGCGCTCGGCGGTATGTTCTCTGAGCGAAGCGGTGTCATTAATATTGCATTAGAAGGAATTATGACGATTGGCGGTCTGGCAGGTGTATTCGTGTTGGCGTTATTGGGCGGTACGATGCCGGCACCGGTACTGGTGGCACTCGCTATTTTGACGAGTATTGCAGCCGGAATGGTTTATTCGCTGCTTTTGGCATTTTCTGCGATTACATTAAAAGCAGACCAGACGATTGGCGGTACGGCATTAAATATGCTGGCGACAGCGATTGCGATTGTAGCAGTGAAAGCGTTTAACAATTCTTCAGATGCAGGAAACGGAGCAGCGTCTGCAAAGCTGAGTTATGATAATGCACCGTTTATTTACAAAATCGGACCGATTACGATTAATATTTTCCTGCTTGTGGGAATGGTTATTCTCGTATGCAGTGCGCTGTTTTTGTTCCGTACAAAATGGGGACTTCGTCTGCGCGCATGTGGTGAGCATCCGCAGGCAGCAGATTCTGTAGGTATCAATGTATACCGTTGGAGATATATCGGTGTGGTAATTTCCGGTGCGCTCGGTGGTCTGGGCGGTCTGGCATATATTGTGCCGTCTGTATCGACTTGGAATTTCGAAGTCGGTGTAGCAGGAGCCGGTTTCCTTGCACTGGCAGTTATGATTTTCGGTCAGTGGAAGCCTTACCGTATCGCGGGGGCTGCGTTGTTCTTTGCTGTGTTTAAATCGCTGGCAAATATCGCAGACTCAACGGTTCTTGCAAATCTCGGATGGTCAAAGAACATCTATAGTATGATGCCGTTTATCGCATCCATGATTATTCTTGCGTTTACATCGAAGAATTCTCAGGCACCGAAAGCAGAGGGAATTCCGTATGATAAAGGTGCGCGATAAAAAAGAGCGCGTCGTTTGATGTTAATTATATGAAGGAAACGAAAGCAGGTGTTCGCAATGAGTGATATAAATCAGACAGGAGTAGCAGGAATCGATGCACAGCAATTGGTAGCACGTGCCTTGGAAGCGCGTAAGCGCGCATATGTACCATATTCGCACTGGGCGGTCGGTGCGGCGCTTCTGACAGAATCCGGCGAGATTTTTGAGGGATGTAACATAGAAAATGCAGCGTATACGCCGACAAACTGTGCGGAACGGACCGCATTTTTTAAGGCTGTCAGCGAAGGGGAACGCTCATTTGCAGCGATAGCGGTCGTTGGTGGTCGTGAACATGAGGAGCCGAAGGATATTTGTGCACCGTGTGGCGTGTGTCGTCAGGTGATGATGGAATTTTGCGATCCGAAACGGTTTCGTGTGATTCTCGGTACAAGGGATGGCGTTTGCGTGAATGAGACGTTGGAGCAGATATTGCCGTATGGATTTGGACCGGATACGTTAGCCTGATGTAAAAACGTTTACGCGAGATGAAATACGACAAAGCAAGTATAAAAAGCATAAATGAGAGAGAAGGAGTCAAACAATGAGTGCAGAAATCAAAGATATTTTAGCAATTTGTGATCATACATTATTATTACAGACGAGTACTTGGGAGGAAATCAAAGCGATTTGTGATGATGCGATGAATTTTCATACAGCATCTGTCTGCATTCCTCCGTGTTTCGTAAAGCAGGCGAATGAATACATGCAGGGACAGATTCCGGTGTGTACGGTTATCGGATTTCCGAATGGAAATCACACGACTGCATGTAAAGTGTTTGAGACAAAGGATGCGATTGAAAATGGTGCGGCAGAAATCGATATGGTAATTAATGTCGGCATGCTGAAGGCGAAAAATTATGATTATGTATTAGATGAAATCAAACAGATAAAGGAAGCGTGCGGTGACAAAGTATTAAAGGTTATTATTGAGACCTGTCTGTTGACCGATGAAGAGAAGATAAAGATGTGTGAAATCGTGACGGAGTCAGGCGCAGACTTTATCAAGACTTCTACCGGATTCTCGACTGCAGGTGCGACCTTTGCAGATATCGAGCTGTTTGCAAAGTATGTCGGAAAGGATGTCAAAATCAAGGCAGCAGGCGGAATCAGCAGTATTGCAGACGCAGAGAAATTTATGGAGCTGGGTGCCAGCCGACTGGGAACCAGCCGCATTGTAAAAATCGTAAAAGCGCAGGATGATGGAAATGGCGGTTATTAATCGTTGGTGCAGATGAGAAGGAAAACAGAGTAAGGCGGTATGCATATGGGAAATTACAGATATAATCGTATTTTTACAATCGTTATGGATTCGCTCGGAATCGGTCCGATGCCGGATTCTGCACAGTTTGGAGATGAGGGTGCAGATACGCTGGGTCACATTTCGGAATATTTTGAGCGTGTGGAAGAGAATTTTCGGATTCCGAATTTGCAAAAGCTGGGGCTTGCCAATTTGAAAAAACTGCGTCAGGTGTCTCCGACCGATGTGACACAGGGGTATTATATGGCGCTCAATGAATGCAGTAACGGAAAGGATACCATGACCGGTCACTGGGAGATGATGGGTATCCATACAAAGCAGCCGTTCATTACATTTACGGAAACCGGTTTTCCGGCAGAGCTCATTGCTGCGTTAGAAGAGCGTTGCGGAAAACGCGTGATTGGTAACAAATCGGCGAGTGGAACGGAGATATTGGACGAACTTGCAGAAGAAGAAATCGCTACCGGTGCGATGATTGTCTATACATCAGCAGATTCTGTGCTCCAGATATGCGGAAATGAAGAGACGATGGGACTGGATAATCTCTATAAGTACTGTGAGATAGCAAGAGAGCTGACGATGAAACCGGAGTGGCGTGTCGGACGTGTGATTGCCCGTCCGTATGTCGGAAAGAAAAAGGGTGAATTTGTGCGAACGAGCAATCGTCACGATTATGCATTAAAGCCGAGTGGACCGACTGTGCTGAATGCGTTAAAGGATGCCGGACTGGATGTTATATCAGTGGGGAAAATTAATGACATATTTGTAGGGGAAGGTATTACCGAGAGCCATCATTCCAAGTCCTCTGTATACGGAATGGAGCAGACGATAGAGATTGCAAAGCAGAATTTTACAGGCTTGTGCTATGTGAATCTGGTGGATTTTGATGCTTTGTGGGGTCATCGCCGTAATCCGCTCGGCTATGGAAAAGAGATTGAGCGCTTTGATGAAAAGCTTGGCACACTGATGTCGCTTTTGCGTGAGGATGATTTGCTTTTGATTACGGCAGATCACGGAAATGATCCGACCTACAAAGGAACCGATCACACGAGAGAACAGGTGCCGTTGCTTGCATATGCACGCTCGATGCGTGAGGGTGGAGCATTGCCTGCACAAGACACATTTGCAGTAATTGGTGCTACAATTGCAGAGAATTTCCATGTCGCTATGCCGGATGGAACGATAGGGGAATCTATTTTAAAGGAATTAATTTAGCATGAGTAAAGAGGAACAAGAAGTAGAAATAATGACAGAAGGCGCCGTGAAGGACTCTGACAAAATAGAGAAAAGTTCGTTGGTGAAGGAAATACTCAGTTGGGTGGCTCTTTTTGTTGTAGCGGTGCTTTTGTCGCAGTTTTTGACGCGTGTCTTACTGGTAAATGCGATGGTGCCGACGAGCTCAATGGAATCGTTGATTGAGCCGGGAGATCGACTGTTTGGAAATCGTCTCGCTTATAAGTTTAGCGATCCGGAGCGTTTTGATGTGATTATATTTAAATATCCGGTGGATGAAGAACAGGATTATATCAAGCGTGTGATCGGTTTGCCGGGGGAGACGGTGACGATTGAAGATGCAAAGATTTATATCAATGACAGTGATACGCCGCTGGAAGAAAAATATCTTCCGGAGGAATGGGTCATTGAAAATGACGGATACCGATTCGAAGTGCCAAAGGACAGCTATCTGGTGCTGGGTGATAATCGGAATTTGTCGTTGGATGCGAGATATTGGGCAGAAGAAGCCTATATTGATGAACTGGTGGACACGATAGAGGAAGGGGAAAGCTATACATATGTGAGCCGTGATCAGATTCGAGGAAAAGCAATGTTCACATATTGGCCCCGGTTTCGCGTGTTGACTGATTATGAGGAAACAGGAAACGAGTAAACATTTTATTTGTGTATGGAAAAAAGCGTTGGATACAATTTTGCAATTGTATGTAAAACGCTTTTTCTGTAGTAAATTTGAGGATTGTAATTGATGAAAAAAAGAGCGGAAAGATTTGAAGAGAACATGAAAAAAGAGACACAAATGCAGGAAAATGACGGAAACGAGCAAGCTGAGAGCGCCTCAAAAAAGGCAGAGTTTCGAAAAGAGCTGTTTAGCTGGATTCGGTTGATTGTCATAGCGGTGTTGCTGTCACAGTTTTTGACACGTGTGGTACTGGTAAACAGACTGGTGCCGACAAATTCAATGGAATCATTGATTTTGCCCGGTGACAGAGTATTCGGAAGTCGATTTTCCTATTTGTTTAGCGATCCGGAGCGTTTTGACGTTGTCATATTTAAATATCCGGTGGGTGAGGAACAGGATTACATTAAACGAGTGATCGGTTTGCCGGGAGAAACGGTGACGATTGAAAATGCAAAGATTTACATCAATGACAGTGAGATACCGTTAAAGGAAAATTATCTTCCGGAAAAGTGGGTCGTTGAAAATGACGGATATCGCTTTGAGGTGCCGGAGGACAGTTATCTGATGTTAGGTGATAATCGAAATCTGTCGTTGGATGCGAGATATTGGGCAGAGGAAGCATATTTGGAGGAGCTGGTGCCGTCTATCGAGGAAGGTGAGCCCTATATGTATGTGAGCCGTGAACAGATTCTGGGCAAAGCAATCTGTATCTATTGGCCCAATTTCCAAATTTTATCAGATTATGAAGAAAATGTCGGTGAGTAAAAGAGGTGAGAAACGATGGCGAGAGATCTGACAGAAGGGAATTGCCTGAAACAAATATTAGTATTTTCGATACCGCTTTTGATTGGTAATTTATTGCAGCAGATGTATAATCTCGTGGATGCGGCGATTGTCGGAAGGTGTCTGGGGACGGATGCGCTCGCGGCGGTCGGTGCGTCGAGTAGTGTGCAGTTTATG
>JAGAOE010000043.1 GCA_017623885.1 Eubacterium sp.
AATTCAGGATAATCAGGAAATAATGTGAAGTCCAAAAAGCCGATATGTATCGCCGTGTTTGCTTCCGCATAATCATCGCCGGATTGTAGTTGATCATACATCCGACAGAGATAACATAGCGAACGCTCTACCCAATTGCCTGTATTGAGCAATTGCATTTCTAAGTTCAGCAACGTATCGTCGTTTAAGATGACATGAATGTCCATCACAAATGTTTTACTGTCGATTTGTTCACCTAGTTTAATTGGATTTGTAATATAGATATTTTTTATATTTTGAGGCTCCAGATGGAGCAAAGAAGCAATCAGACCTTTTAGAACGAACTGGTTTTTTTGCAAAATGACGCGGAACATATAATCATTTGTCATGTTGTAGGGAATTTGACCAGTTGCAGTCTGAAGCTTTGAATAAAAAAATGATTGGTTAGAAAATTCCAGTTAAAATCCCTCCCTTGTCTACGGACAAGAGAACCTGTATCGAATGAAAAGCATAATATAAGTAAATACCAGTATACCATTCATTATGTCCGAAAATCTATTGGGAAAAAGGACGAATAAAAGATGAACAGATTTGGCAAAATGCACAAATCGAAAATTAGTTAGATAATAGTTGACAATTAAAATAGAATAAGGTCAAATATCAGTGTGGAGGTGAGAAGGAATGAGAACAAAACATTATAAATCATGGTCAGGCCTTAATAAGCAACTACAGGACTGTCTGTGTGAAGCATTGAAAGAGCGCGTAACTTATTTTTTGACCAGATATCATGAAGTGCATAATGCATATGGACGAGCCACGATTCGCGTAGATGGCAAGGAGTTGGTGAATTTTTCATGGACAGAAATGTATCAAAAGGATGCAGATTATTATGAGAGCTGGAAAAAGATCGGAAAATGGGGCGATACGCCGGAGCTTATCGAAAAATGGAATCAGGAGGGAATTATCTCAGATTGGGATTTTTTGGAAGCAGCGACAGAATTTTTGCAAATGAATATTCGCGATGCATTGGAGAGTGAAAATTACTTGATTCGCGTGTTTGCGATTATGGATCGGCGTGTTGGAGAACGTACTTTGGCACGTTATCGCAAGTCGGAAGAGTACAAGGCGTATCCACAGTGGATGCGGCAGTTTTATGAATTGCGCTTGAATGGGTGAAGTTTTAAAAACTTTGTAAATGTTCTTGACTCTCCACTAAAGGGGAGGCTGTATAGTGTATATGTAGAAATAAATGATGTGAGTAAAAAGTCAGTTTAGTGGAAGAGGAGAAAATGTCATGGAACACAAAAAGATTATCATCAAAGGGTTAAAGCAGAACAACTTAAAAAATGTATCGTTAGAGATTCCGAAACAGAAAATTGTTGTATTTACAGGTGTATCCGGTTCCGGAAAATCCAGCATTGTATTTGACACCATCGCAGCGGAAAGTCAAAGACAGATGAACGAGACATACACGGCGTGGATTCGCGGACGTTTGCCGAAGTATGAGAGACCGTATGTGGATTATATTGATCAGTTGAATCCGTCAGTGGTGATTGATCAGAGCAGACTGGGCGGCAATGCACGCTCGACGGTCGGAACCATCAGCGATATGTATGCCGCATTGCGTTTGTTATTTTCACGTATCGGTGAGCCTGCGGTCGGACCTGCATCATTTTTTTCTTTTAATAATCCGAACGGAATGTGCAAGACCTGTGCAGGTATCGGAAAAGTGATGGATTTGAATATTCAGCAGTTGATTGATCCGGAAAAAACATATGAAGAGGGAATTTTTCAATTACCGGCGTTTGGAACCGGAAAATATTACTGGAAAGTGTATCGCAGACCGGACTTGTTTGATGTAAACAAAAAGTGGAAAGAGCTTTCAGAGCGCGAGCAGAATATTTTGCTCTACGGCAGTGAGACTCGTGACGGTGAACGCGTAGACAAAAAAATAGAAGGTGTATATAATCAGTTTAAGCGTCTTTGTCTGATGAAGAGTGCAGAGGAACAAAGTGACCATACGCTGCGAAAAATCAGTCAGTTTATGGAAGAGACCGTTTGCCCGGATTGCGGAGGCACACGTCTGTGCCCGGAAACCTTAGCGTGTAAAGTAAACGGATATAATATTTCGCAGATGTGTGAAATGGAATTTTCACAGTTGCGCGAAGAATTGAAAAAAATTACAGATTCACGCGGAATGTCTGTAGCAGAATCGCTCATCGCCGCGTTGGACCGAATGATAGATATCGGTTTGCCGTATCTGAGCATGAATCGTGAATCGTCTACGCTATCAGGCGGAGAGGCACAGCGTTTGAAGCTGGTGAGATATATGGGAAGCTCGCTGACCGATATGATTTATATTTTTGACGAACCGAGTACCGGTATGCATCCGCGTGATGTGCATCGTATGAGTCGTTTGTTAAAGAGTCTGCGCGATAAAGGAAATACCGTGCTTGTTGTGGAACATGACAAAGACATTATCAGTATCGCAGATGAAGTCATCGATGTGGGACCGTTGGCAGGAAAAAATGGCGGTCAGATACTGTTTCAGGGCAGCTATGAGCAATTGCTTTTGAGCGGTACAAAGACCGGTGATGCGATGAAAGAGACGGTAAGCTGTAAAGTGATGCCGCGCAAACCGCAGGGCTGGCTTACCGTGCGTGATGCGCATGTACACAATCTGAAGCATGTCGATGTAGACATTCCGCTCGGTGTACTGACGGTCGTGACCGGTGTGGCAGGCTCCGGAAAGTCATCACTTATTCGCGATGTGTTTGCGAAGCAATATGCAGATAAAGTGGTATTGGTAGATCAAAGTGCGATTACAGCGACCGGACGCTCGACAGCCTGCACTTATATGGGATTCTTTGATGAAATACGCAAAGTATTTGCAGCGGAAAGCGGGGCAGATGCGGCACTGTTTTCGTTTAACAGCAAAGGTGCTTGTCCGGTATGTAAGGGGCGCGGAGCGATAACGACAGAGCTGGTGTATATGGACCCGGTGACGACTGAGTGCGAAGCTTGTGGCGGCAAACGTTACAGTGAAGAAGCGCTTTCGCATACTTATAAGGGAAAAACGATTACAGAAGTGTTGGAGATGTGCGTAGAGGACGCGGCAGAGTTTTTTGCAGAGCATGCGAAAATACGAAAACAGTTAGATGCCTTGATGGAAACCGGTCTTCCGTATCTGGCGCTTGGACAGCCGCTGTCAACACTCAGCGGAGGAGAACGTCAGCGCGTCAAGCTCGCGAAAGAATTGCGCAAAAAAGGAAATATTTATGTACTGGATGAGCCGACAACCGGATTACACGCATCCGATATTAAAAAAGTAATGGAGCTGTTAGATCATTTGATTGCGCGCGGAAACAGCGTAATCGTGATTGAACACAATACGGATGTAATGAAAATGGCAGACTATCTGATCGATGTCGGACCGGACGGCGGTACAGGCGGCGGAGAGGTCGTATTTACCGGAACACCGCAGGAGATGTATGATCAGGCGGAGACGATTACCGCACGCTATTTGCGAAAAAGTTAATGAAGGGATAAAATACAGAAAATGAAGCTTCGCCGAATCAGAAAGACAGGAGAGTGGCAAACATGAAACATCACATTTTATTGTTGGAAGATGACACAATGATTGCATCAGGGATTACCTATGCCTTGGAGAAGGAGGGCTATGATGTAGTGTGCTGTGAATACGTCAGAGATGCTAAAAATGTCATAAAATCACAGGCTTTTGATTTGGCGATTCTGGACATGCAATTACCGGATGGAAGCGGATTTGATGTGAGTGTGCAGTTAAGAGAGCGCGGCACATCCGTGATTTTTCTGACGGTGGAGGATGATGAAGCAAAGATTGTACGTGCGTTTGAAGAGGGCGTAGACGATTATATCGTAAAACCGTTTCGGATACGTGAACTTCTGGCGCGCGTGAATCGTACCTTACATAAATATGAAAACGCAAAACCGGAAATTATGACGATTGGTGCCGCCTGTATTGATGTACAGGCGGCAAAGGTGTTTGTTGGAGAGGAGCCGGTGGAGCTGACAGCACTGGAATACCGTCTCTTGTTGATTTTTGCGAGAAATCGCTCAAAAGTATTGTCGCGGACACAAATTTTGCAGAATATATGGGACATGGATGGCAATTATGTTGAGGATAATACACTGACAGTGTATATTAAACGTCTGCGAGAAAAGATGGGGACAGCAGTAACAATCGAGACGGTGAGGGGGATCGGTTATCGTGTGGATTAGCAAAAAAGAAATGATGCAGTTGTCCGAAGCGATAAAGGCTTCTATTGATGTGTGTGATGGGAAAAACATAGAACGCACAGAGCAAAATGATTTTGATATACGCGATAACAGAGAAGGTGCGTTTTGTATATTAAAAAATGATATTTATTCTCTGATTTGCAAAAAAAATGAACAGATTGCGCAGTTAGAGGCAGAGCGGGATGTTTTGTCAAAGTATATGGCAGATATTTCGCACCAGCTAAAAACACCGATAACATCCATGTTAATCATGGCAGACTTGTTGGAAAATGGTGCGATGGATAAACAGGAAGAATTTCTTTGTAACATAAAGTCATCGTTGCTGAAAATGCAATGGCTGGTAGGAGCATTGCTCAAAATGGCAAAACTGGATGCGATGGAGATTTCTTTTGATAAGAGAAATGTGCGCGTGTCAGAGCTGTTAAAATCGGTACTTCCGTCAGTAGAAATTTTGTTAGATGTGAAAAATCAGTCGCTGCATATAGAACACGATGAGGAAATATGTTGTGATAAGAAGTGGACAGTAGAAGCAATGACAAATATCATCAAAAATGCGATTGAGCATTCGCCGAATGGTAGTCGATTGCTGATTGACAGTGGAAACAATCCGTTGTATGAATGGGTTTCTGTGACAGATTGCGGAGAGGGAATGAAAAAGGAGCATTATGCTGCCCTGTTTCAGCGTTTTGCATATTCGACGACAGAAAACGGATTTGGAATCGGTATGCCACTTGCTTTGTCCATTATGCGGGGACAAAAGGGGGATATCGATGTGGATTTTGGCGGAAACGGGAAAGGTGCGACTTTTATTTTAAAATTTTATAAAGCCTGATAAATACGTTAAGTGACAATTTTGTCATAAAGAAAAGCAAAGAAGACCTGTTATAGTCACGAATCAGTCATTTTGCTTTGCTATGATGGGACTGTGGACAGGATGGTGTGTTGCACAGTTGATAGATGCAGCGGATGCCTCTATGATATGTTATTTAGAAAGATGAGGAAATGAGATGACTGTATTACAGGTAAACGAATTGACGAAGAAATATGGGACAGGTGAATCAGAAGTAGTCGCACTGGACCATATTTCTTTTTCTGTTAAGAAAGGTGAATTTGTTGCGATTGTAGGAGCTTCCGGTTCGGGTAAATCGACATTGATGAATCTGATTGGCGGAATTGATACACCGACAGAGGGAAGTGTGCAAATCGACGGAAAAGAAATTACAAAAATGAATGAGAGTGAGTTGGCGATATTTCGAAGAAGAAATATTGGAATGATTTATCAGTTTTATAATCTGATTCCGTCTTTGACAGCAGAAGAAAATGTGATGTTGCCTTGGTTGCTTGATCGACGGAAAGGTTCAAAAGAAAAATTGAATATGATTATGGGGCGGCTTGGAATCAAAGAGCGTGCTACACATTTTCCGGGACAGATGTCAGGCGGTCAGCAGCAGCGCGTATCGATTGCACGGGCATTGATTAACGATCCGGCTTTTATTCTGGCAGATGAGCCGACCGGAAATCTGGACAGCAGAACCGGGCAAGAGATTATCGATTTGTTAAAATATACGAATCACAAATTTAATCAGACGATTCTGTTGATTACACATGATGAGAAAATTGCATTACAGGCAGACCGCATTCTCACAATCGGAGATGGAAAGCTGATTCGAGATGAGGTGATTAAGGCATGAGAATTACAGCAAAATTAGCGTTATCACAGGTACGAAAAAGCAAGCAACGCTCGCTGGGAGCAATTTTTGCCATTGCGATGTCTACAGCGTTGTTGATGACGATTAGTTCATTTGTTTTTAGTGGAAGGGTAATGTTGCAGGAGATGCTCGGAGAAAACTATGGTGTTTACGGGACATCGTATATGGCATATCTGTTGATTCCGGCGTTGATTTTTTCGTTACTCATCTGCGTAATGGCAGTGACGATTATTTCTAATGTGTTTCAAAATAGTGCGGAACAGCGTTTAAAGCAGTTTAGTATTTTAAAATGTGTCGGCGGAACTGCAAAACAGATACGAGAGACCGTGATTTTTGAATGTATTTGGTTGAGTATGATCGGCATTCCTCTTGGAATCGGGTTAGGTATGTTGTTTGGTGTTTGCGGCGCATCTGTAATTGAAGCATTTGTGGAAGAGGCAAACCGGTTGCAGAAAAGTATAGCAATGCAGCCGTTTGAGATTTCTTTTCACTATGTGCTGACACCGGAAGCAGTAGTTATCGCTGCTGTATTTTCTCTTACGGTTGTATGGTATGCGGCGTATAAACCTGCAAAAAAAGCGGCAAAAATTACTGCATCGGAAGGTATGCACGCCGGACTGGGAGAAGAGAATCATAAACAGGGGCGACAAAAACGAAAGATAAAAACCGCACATCATTCGTTTGAAAATAGCAGAGTTATAAATGCGTTTATGGGATTTGAGGGAGTGTATGCAAATCGAAATTTGCAGCGAAACGCAAAACGACATCAGACGACCGTGCGTGTACTCGCGCTCGCAATAATGCTGATACTGACAGCCGGAAGTCTGATTGAACAATTACATCTCATCAGCGCATACATGGACCCCGGAATAGAAGATATTATCGTGGATTATTGCTCCAGTCGGGAAAAGCATGTGAACGAAACAACCGGGCGCGTAGAAGAAATTTATCATAAACCTATTGATAGTTCGACAGTGGAGCAAGTGACAACACAGCTTGCCGCATATGAAAATCAAGAGGTGGCAGCGGTTGGAAATGATACGGCTACTTATTACGTGAAGGCAAGTAAAGAACACATGACAGAAGCATTGCAGGAATGTCTGACAGAATCCTTACCGGGAATGTATGAGGTCAAAGCAGACCTCATGGTATTAGACCGTGCAAACTATGAAAAACTCTGTCAGAAAGCAGAAGTTCCGGTGGGAAGCGTACTTTTAATTAATAATTATGAATACAATGATAACGGATATTTGAAAAAAATAGTACCGTTTACCGACGCGATGGAGCAGGTGACTTTGTATCGGGCTGACGACACAAAAAGGCAGCTTGCGATAGATGCAACCGTATCGATGGAATTATTGCCGGAGCAGGCGAGAAACGGAATCAGGATGACACCGCTTCATCTGGTTGTTCCTGAGTGGAGTGTGCGATATTGTACATGGTATTGTAAGCCGGAAGATGAACAAGGGTATATGGACTATGCGAGAGAAGTGACAGATAGATTTTTTCCGCGTATGACCGATAATTCATACCAGTTAGAAGGTTTTACCGTGCGGATCAGCAGAGCAGATATGTTGGTAAAAGTATTAAACATTGCGATTGTAATTGGTCAAATATTGTTGTATGGCTTTATTATTTTATTGCTTTGCATTGGCTTTGTCAGTACGGTAAGCACGTTGTTGACTGCGCAATTGTTGCGGGCGAGAGAGTTTGCTATATTAAAAAGCGTAGGTATGACGATGAAGAGCTTGCAGAAAATGATGCTTTGTGAGAGTGTGTTATGTACAGCGAAGGCAGCAGTTTGGGGCGTTCCATTAGGAATTTTATTTCCATATCTGATCAATGTGTCACTTCGCGCGATGTTTCCGGTGCGTTACCGGATACCTTGGGGCTTACTGGGGATCAGTTTAAGTTTCGTTTTTGCGTTGATAGCCGGGATTTCGTGTTGGACGGTTTATCGAATGAGAAAACAAAATATTAGTGAGAATATCCGTGTAGAAATGTTATAGTAAGCAGATATTAAGAAGGTGGGTGTCAAATACCGGAAGGGATATTTGACACCCTAAATGATTATAAAAACAAATGTTTGGGTTTTGCTTGCGCAATTTTTTATATGAATGTATAATGACGTATATCATTCAAAAGAGAACTGCATGTCGAATGAAATAAAGAGATAAGGACTGTTGAATTCATGGAATATTGCAAGCTGCAGAGTGGATGTCTGCTGGTTCTTTTGTATATCGTGTTTATATATTACAAAGAGCGCAGACGTTATCAGAAAAAAATAAACTATACGCTGTTTGATGCTGTGTGGACGAGTGGACTCATCTATTTGCTGTTTGATGTGATGACGGCGTATACCGTAAATCACCAAGAGTCGGTAGCCCCTTGGTTAAATATGATATTGCATGGATTTTTCCTGGTCAGTCTCGATACGACGATTTTTCTGTCATTTGTATATATGTATACGACGACACAGCGTTTTCCGAGAAAAAGAAAACAGAGGATCATATTGGCAGCCCCTTATGTAGGGAGTATTTTTTTGGTCATTTATCATCTGGATGAGTTGGAATACCGACATGGTGTGACGAGCAATTATTCTATGGGTGCTTCGGCGTATACCTGTTTTATTTTGGTCGCATTTTATATGCTGTTGACAGTTGTGGTAGTCTTGCGCCGGTGGAATTACATACAGAGCCGAAAGCGCGTCAATCTCTTATCTTTTATGCTAACGTCTATCGCGGTGACGACGTATCAGCTCGTGAGACCGGAGTCTTTGGTGGCGGGTCTGGCAGTGTTGATTGTGATATTGGGTATTTATTTGAATCAGGAAGATCCTGCCATGCAGGAGTTGATGCGATGCCATGAAGAAATGGTGATGGGATTTGCCATGATGATAAACGGCAGAGACAAAAGTACCGGCGGTCATATCATGCGTACGACACGTTATGTACAGATATTGGCAGACGCGTTACGTGAGCGCGGATATTATCATAATGTTTTGACAAAGGATTATATGAAAAATATGATGCTGGCAGCTCCGATGCACGATATAGGAAAAATATCCATACCGGATGCGATTTTGCAAAAACCGGGAAAGCTTACTGTAGAGGAATATGAGCAGATGAAGCGGCATACCGTGTATGGCGAAAAGCTTTTGCGGGAAAGCTTCCACCGAATGGGAGACCAGCAATATCTGGAGATGGCGCGTGAATTGGCATTGCATCATCATGAGAAGTGGAATGGTCAGGGCTACCCGGAAGGCTTGAAGGGAACCGAAATACCGGTTTGCACACGAATAATGACAATAGCAGATGTATTTGATGCGGTGTCGGCAAACCGATGTTATCGTGAGGGTATGTCGTTAGATGATTGCTTTGAGATTATCAGAGAAGGGATTGGAGAGATGTTTGATCCGGTCATGGCAGAGACCTTCTTAGAGTTACGAGAACAAATTGAAGAAATATTGCAGGACCAGGAAACGGAGAAAGAAGAACTAACATGAGATTGCATTACAAAGGAAAATATAATTTAGACCCGGACACACTTCCGCATGGAGCGCACAAAGAAGGGGCTGTAAAATTTAAAGAAGCAGAAGATTCAAAAAAGATGTCGTTGATTGCAAATGGAATCGCAATGATTCTTATGGTGTTATTGTTGATTCCGGCGTATCTCAGATGTCGCATGTACTTGACAGAGAGCGGATATCAGATATTTATTAGCGCATTGCTATCGCTTGTGATATTATTTCCGCACGAGTTATTGCATGCAATTTGTTTCAAGGAAGATGTGTATTTGTACACGAACTGGGCGCAGGGGATGCTGTTTGTGGTAGGTCCGGAGGTGATGACAAAAGCACGATTTGTATTTATGTCACTTCTTCCCAATCTGGTATTTGGCTTGATTCCTTATGTGATAGGAATGATAGTTCCGCAGATGGTAGGACTTCTCTTTTTGGGAGCATTGGCATTGTCGATGGGTGCCGGTGATTATTACAATGTATACAACGCTTTGACACAGATGCCAAAAGGTGCAAAGACCTATTTGTACAAATTTAATTCTTACTGGTATCTTCCAAAAGACGAATAAATTCGATGCAGGATTAGAGATGAATGCCATAAGGTAGGAAGATATATGAATCAGCAATTTATAC
>JAGAOE010000044.1 GCA_017623885.1 Eubacterium sp.
AACAATCAGGTTATCAGGAGGAGGAGCTGTGATGGAACGACAGACAGGAAAACGATCTATGCTGATACCGGTGCTGGTGATTTTGGTGACGATGTACGTGATAACCGGTGTATTATTGTTGCTGTTAGCTTATTTATTGTATCGTATGGAGCTGGCAGAGCCGGTTGTGAACGGTGCAATTATTGTGATTTATATTATCGCAGGTTTTTTGGGCGGTTTTCTGATTGGAAAGAAAGCCGGCACGAAGCGCTATTTATGGGGATTTTTCATAGGGGTGCTCTATGACGCAGTGCTCATATTTGTCGGTGTCTTACTGCATCAGGGACTGCAGATGAATCCCGTTCAGTTGATTTCTACGATGCTGCTGTGTGTCTTGTCGGCGACTGCAGGCGGAATCATGAGTTGATGGAGTGCCTTTCTTTGTTATAAAAAGAAAAGTCCGTGAATGTATTAAAAAAATACAAAAACGAAAACGATTAAGCGTGTTGGGACACGAAAAACTACATTGTTTTTTTTATCGGACGCGTTATAATAAATGAGAAAGTTTGTATAACAGAGAGGAAAAAGGTATGAAGAAAACTTATGAGAAACCTGATTTTTGTGTGAATGCAGGACTGGCAGAAGGTATTTATCTGAGCAGCGGTAGTGCAGTTGACACAGGAAGCAATGGATGCGACAGTATTTACATGCAGGGCGTATTTCATCCGGCTAATCCGAATGGAATTACCTATATGGACAAATTCGGATGTCAAACCTGTCCGTCAGGAAATCATAACGGATGTAAGCTTGCAAACGGCGCTGCCCCGAAGGACAAGGGAAAGAACATGCCGAATTGGGAGCGTAAGGGTCATACACCGAACGAAATTTGTAAAAAATAGTTTGGGACGAAAAAGAAGCTTTTTGACGGAGGTCAGAGAGCTTCTTTTTTGTTCATTTTTTGTGAATTATTTAACGCGTGACAACTAACATGTTAAGTGATAAAATGGAAATGCACACAAACTAACATGTTAGTTAAAAGGGAGGTAGTAAAAATGAGAGGTAATGTAATTGTGGGTCAGTCCGGCGGCCCGACATCTGTGATCAATTCGAGTCTGGTAGGTGTCTACAAGACAGCGAAGGATCGCGGCGCCGGAAAAGTGTATGGTATGCTGCACGGTATCAAAGGACTTTTAGACAGACAGTATGTGGATTTGTCCGAGCATATACAGTCAGATCTGGACATTGATCTTTTGAAACGTACACCGTCATCGTTTTTGGGATCATGCCGTTACAAGCTTCCGGAAATCAGGGATAACATTGAGGTGTATGAACAGATTTTTGAGATATTGGAAGAACTGGAAATCGAAGCATTTTTCTATATTGGCGGAAATGATTCGATGGACACGATCAAAAAGCTGTCTGACTATGCAGTACTGCGCAGCAGCGAGATAAAGTTTATGGGTGTGCCCAAAACAATCGACAACGATTTGGCAATGACAGACCATACACCGGGATACGGAAGTGCGGCAAAATATATCGCATCCGTCATGAAAGAGATTATCAGGGACGGATTGGTGTATGATTATCCGACGATTACGATTGTAGAGATTATGGGAAGAAATGCCGGTTGGCTGACAGCAGCCAGTGCACTTGCAGGAGGAGAAGACTGCGAGGGTGTGGATTTGATTTATTTGCCGGAGGTGCCGTTTGATATTGATGCTTTTATGAAAAAAGTAAAGGAACTGGCAGACAAGCAAGGCGCAATCGTGATTGCGGTATCGGAAGGTATCAAGGTAGCAGACGGACGATATGTGTTTGAATTGACGGATCATGTGGAATTTGTCGATGCGTTCGGCCATAAGCAGCTTCAGGGAACCGCCAAATTTTTAGCAGATAAAATCGGCGCAGAGCTTGGAATCAAAACACGTGCGATTGAGTTGTCTACCTTGCAGCGCTGTGCGGCACATATGACATCGCGTGTGGATATCACAGAGGCGTTTCAGGTAGGCGGAGCTGCGGTAAAGGCGGCATTTGAGGGAGACACCGGAAAGGTCGTTGTTCTTGAACGCATTTCAGAAGATCCTTATATTTGTACAACAAGCTGTCAGGATGTACATAAAATTGCGAATGTAGAGAAAAAAGTACCGCTGGAATGGATTACACAGGACGGTACTTATGTATCAGAAGAATTGGTTCATTATATTCGGCCGTTGATTCAGGCAGAATTATCACCGATGATGGTAGACGGATTGCCCAGACATTTGCGCGTTCGTTTGTAAAGAAGGAATGAAAAGACGATGCAAAAAAATGTTGAAGTCTATAAGCCGATGTGGTATAATGCACCCTAGGTATTGCTGAAAGGAGCGTAAAATTATGAAGCATGTACAGACTTTAAACACAAGAAAGTTACAGAACACCGTAAAGAAGGGCGGCTGTGGTGAGTGCCAGACATCTTGCCAGTCAGCATGCAAGACTTCTTGTACCGTAGGAAATCAGACCTGCGAGCAGTGCAAATAAGCAGCAAAAAAATGATTTACAAAGAGACCGTTCGCATTGCGGACGGTCATTTGTTGCATATTAGGTATGCATCCATTGATGCGTATTATGAATAGAAAGGATAAGATACCGTGATTCACCAGTATCGTAATAATGGATATAACATTGTTCTGGATGTAAACAGTGGAGCCATTCATGTCGTGGATGATTTGATGTATGATGTGATTGGTATGTATGAGTCATCTACGCC
>JAGAOE010000045.1 GCA_017623885.1 Eubacterium sp.
ATACCGGATTGTGGATGTGCGAAGTGCAAATCAGCTTATTTTCTTGCGCTTTGAACGTCCGACAAAGGGAATTTGGAAAATGATTGTTTATCCGAAGCAATATGTGTACGGCACGTTTCATATATGGCTTCCGATTAGTGAGTTTTTGGAAGCACCGGTATATTTTTTATCCTCCAGTCCGGATATCACCTTGACGGTGCCGGGGACAGCGCGCATACCGTTGACAGTCGGCGGCTATAATGACCGCAGCGGAGCGATTTATCTCAATTCCGGAAGAGGATATACGACAGAAGACACGATAAAACCGGAGCTGTGTGCACCTGCGGTCGGCTTGGAGTATCGGAACGAAACCTATACCGGTACTTCTTATGCGGCGGCACTTACAGCAGGGGCAGCAGCGATGTTTCAGGAATGGGCGGTTGTGCGCGGAAATATGCCGATTGCAAATACCGTAGACGTGAAAGGTGAATTTATACGCGCGGCAGCGCAATCTGCCGGTCAGCTCTATCCGAACCGGGAATGGGGGTATGGCAGGTTGGATTTGGCGCAAGTATTTTTAAATTTAGCAGGTTTACAAACAGAGTAGTTTTTTTTGCGTGAATTTGATAAAATAAAGCCGTTAGTCTGAAAAGAAGTGCATAAGACAGATTGCGGTGACGGATCGTTTTACATGTGAGATACCGTGCCGGAGCACAGAAAGGAAAAAGGAATGCTTCGATATATCATGATGACTGCAAGTGTTATTGCAGGAGACGGAATATTAAAAAAACGTGCAGAAAAAGAACTGGCAGATAATAAATCGAAACGTATATTGGGAGGACGTATTCGGATTCATTTGTTACACAATCCGGGTGCTGCATTGGGTGTGTGGAAAGACCATCCGAGCTATTTGCTGGCATTAAACAGTGTCATGCTCGGTGCTGTTTGCGGATTCTTTGCGCACCTATTTACGAAAAAAGGAAATGTCGTGGCAAAGACGGGACTCGCCTTGGCGATTGGCGGAGGTGTGAGCAATCTTTGGGATCGCATCCGTCGGGGCTATGTGACGGATTATTTTTCCATTCATCTGGGAGAACGCTTTGCGCGTCTGGAAAGCGTGGTGTTTAATGTGTCAGATGTATGTATTATACTCGGTTTGCTGGGAAGTTTGTTTGTGAAAAAAGAAGACGCTTCGCAAGGCGAAGCGCCGCATGATTGCTAATTGCCCGTGTTATCGAATATCGTATTCGATGCCGTGATTGCTCAGGAAGCGGGCAGCCAATGTATCCCACGCCTGATCAAAGGAATGATCTAATGTAAATGTACGGTAAGAGACACCGGTAGTGAGAACCATTGCGCCGTCGCGGAAGGTGAGATTTAGCAGAATGCCGTTGATGTCGTCAGGTCCGAATGCGGTATCTGTGGATGCGATGGTATTTGCGGCATTTTTGGGTGAGAGAAGAAAGACGAACTTAAAATACAGGGGTGTGCGTTTGCCCCGGATGAGCTCGTAACAGATGGCGCGCAACTGAGAAAACGGCAGATATTGTGCGCCGCCTTCGAGCGTCTGCTCGGTGTCATCACAGTCGAAAAAATCAGGATTGATTCGACCGTCAATCTGATAAGAAACAGCACCGTGAATGGTCGCTTCCGCTAACAGAAAATGATCAAACAGGTCGGTCTTTAGAAGATGATTCATAAATTGTTTTTGGTCTTTTATATAAAACGCTTTCATAAGTGTGATACTCCGCTTGGTGTGATTATTTTTGCCAAAAGAATTATATCACAGATTCTATTTTTAGACGATAAAAATTAAGATAAATAGAAGACAGAAAAGGAAAAAGAGATGCAAAAGAAAAATGATTTGATACAACTGTGGAAAAACAAATGGAAAAAGGGAATGCTGCTCCTTCCGGCAGCGCTGGTAATGCTGACTGCAAGCGGATGCAGCAGCGAGGTGATCGAAGATGTGATGGTGGCACTTGACACAGACCGAACACATGATGAGGCAACGTGCGTGTCATCAGATCGCTACGTTCACGAAACATTGGATGAGAAACAGCAGTTGATTTATGACGAGATGCTGCAGGCGATTATGAATATGAAAACGGATGTGCGACTGAGTACGACAGATGTGGAGGACGTCAAGACCTGCTATCGTGCGATATGTGCAGATTATGGCGAGATATTCTGGCTGGAGAACGGCACGTATGAACAGATGCTGTGGAATGACATGAAGTGTGCGGTACATTTTAAGGCAGAGTACGCATACACGCCGGAAAAAGTGGAAGAATATAAGAAAGAGATGCAGCCGGTGATTGATGAATATGTAGAGAGACTGGAACAATGCGACAGTGATTATGAAAAGACAGAAGTGCTCTATCGCAAGCTTATCAAGGAGGTCGCTTATGATATGAGTGCAGAAAATAATCAGAACATTCTCAGTGTATTCCTTGGAAAAGAAACGGTGTGTCAGGGATATGCATGTGCGACACAGTACTTATTGCATCAGGTAGGTGTACCTTGTGCCATCGTGACGGGGGAGGCGGACGGCGAGCCGCACGCATGGAATCTGGCAGAGCTGGACGGTGACTATTATTATATCGATGTGACATGGGGAAATGCACAGTTTTCCGGCGAGGGAGCAGAGATTGCAAGCGGTCTGGACTATAGCTATCTGAACGTGACCGGCGAAGAATTGGAGCGCACACACCAAAGCCAGGTCACATTCCCGTTGCCGACCTGTGACCAGAAGGAACTGAATTATTTTGTGAAAAAGGGACGCTATATTGATGCGTGGGATGCAGATACAGTCGGAACGATGATTCGCGACTATCACAAAAAAGGGAAAGAATCCATCGCACTCAAATTTGCAGACAGAGCATTGCTGGAAGAAGCGAAGCACTATTTGCTTGATGAAGAACATATCTTGGACTACTGTGAGGATTTAAACGAAATTTACTATGTCATAGATACAGACATGAATATCTTTCGGGTTTATTTCTAAAAAAGTAAAAAGTCAAAATAGCTCTTTTCAAACACGAATATTTGTGTTACTGTAATGTAGTAATGAAAACTAGATTACATGCATATGTGAATTGTTTGAAAACATAAGGTAGGAGGAAGGTCATGCGATATAAAATAGTAATTGATAGTTGTGGGGAGCTGACCGAGACATTGAAAAAAGATGCACATTTCGAAAATGTGGCATTGGAGCTGGATGTAGACGATTATCATGTGATGGATGATGCGAGCTTTGACCAGAAAGAATTTTTGCAGAAGGTAAAAGAAAGTCCGAATTGTCCCAAATCTTCATGTCCGCCACCGGCGCGTTTCATGGATGCATTTGGAGAACACACGGAGCATGTATATATGGTGACGCTTTCTTCGCAATTGTCAGGCTCTTATAACAGTGCTGTTTTGGCGAAAGAGCTCTATGAGGAGCAGCAGATGCAGGAGGAAGAAGCACAGAAGACCAAGATTCA
>JAGAOE010000046.1 GCA_017623885.1 Eubacterium sp.
CGGAAGAATTGAACCATATGGAAATGATCTGTGCGATGGTCTATCAGTTGACGAAAAATCTCACACCGGAGCAGGTAAAGGCGAGTGGATTTGATGCATATTATATCGATCACACGACCGGATTGTGGCCCCAGGCAGCGGGTGGATTGCCGCAGAATGCAATTGAATATCAGTCGAAAGGAGATGCCATTACCGATTTATATGAAAACCTTGCGGCTGAACAAAAAGCACGTACCGTGTATGATAATTTACTGCGTATCATAGATGACCCGGATGTACGTGAGCCGCTGAAATTCTTGCGTGCGCGTGAAATCGTGCATTTCCAGAGATTTGGTGAGGCGTTGGAGATGACGAAAGACAGCATGAACTGCAAGAACTTCTATTACTTCAATCCGGAGTTCGATAAACAGATGATGAATAAATCTTAATTTTTGAAAAATCCCCCTTATAATCATTTGTTTAAAATGAGTTATAAGGGGGATTTAAAATCCAAATCTTTGTGGAAAATAAATCTGTGCTTCGTACACTCTGCCTTCCAAATTTCTGTCTCAAATCCTTTGAAAGAATTTAGAGAATCGAGAACTCGTCATTTGTTTTCTTTTTTGTCAAATCACTGAACTGCACTTGATTTTTCCCGTTTGTTTTACAGAATTGGAGCAAAGCATTTGTAGCATGGAAAAGCTGATCTACGGAGTCTGTAGGTTCAACCTGAACAAGAGCGATACTCAGTGACGAGTGAATGGTCTGGTTGTTATAGGAAAGTGAAAGCTGTGATACCTGCTTATGCATTTCCTGTACAAGTTTTTGAACAGAAGCAAGCGTACTGTTTTCAAAAATCAAAAGGAATTCTTTACCATCCCAGCGGACGGCACAGCGTTGTTTGCCTGTCATGTGACGCTTGAATACCTGAGCGACTGCTTTTAATAATTGGTCACCGGCAGCATGTCCGTAGGTATCATTTATTTTTTTCAAATTATCAATGTCGCAGAGTGCAATAAAAAGATTTGCATGATAGTCTGCTGCAAATTTTTTCGCGCGCTGCAGACGGATACCGCCGGAGCGACGATTGTACAGTCCTGTCATACCATCACATTCAATGAGCAGACGAAGAGCGCGCTGCATGCGTTGGCTGCTTTTCGCCAGACTACCTAATTCGTCATCTAACTGTAAGAGCTGCGCAGGAAGCTCCGCGTCAAACTTACTGTCAGCGAGCTGCTGCATATAGAGCTGAAGTCTTTGTAGATGACTTACTATTTTTTGCGAATATAAAACACTAATCAATCCAATAAGAATTGTGGCAAAAATACATAAAATGAGTAATGGCAAAACGGACTGCCAAACCCATGCATGGACATCAGATGCAAGGCGGTAGATGCCGTACATACCAAATGATTTTTCGCCGTCTGCATGTGGAATCGGCATAAAATATGCAAAATAAGTCTGACCATTTAAGATGACGCCGGAATAAAATTGTTCCTGATCATTGTCGAATACTTCGGTTCTGAGAACGGCAGATACTTTTGTCAGCGTTTTGCGAGCACCTGAATCATCCTGTAAAGTGGTCACAACACAAATATCTTCACAGAAAATACTGATATCTACATCAGAAGAGTCATGCATGCTGTCTATGAGCTGTGTGGCAGCCGTAATGTTGACGTTGCCCTTGTATAGATTGTAAGTCTTTTCATCCAGGACTTCCATTTGGAAATTTCCGGGATAAACGCGGTCATAAAGATCGGCAACCATATGACATTGATTTTGCATCTGCGTTTTTACCTGACGAAGCATCGCAGTTGTAAATGAATGTGTGCCGACGATACCGACCAGAATAGCAAGTATAACGAGCGGAATAATGGCTTGTCGCAACATTTTACCGCGCAAACTGTGTCGGAATCGGTGATGTGTTTGATTTTTCATGAGAATCCTCCTCTGTAGTTGCCATATTGCTTTATTATAGCATGAAAGAGGAAATGAAAAAAGAAAAATCATTGATTCATTATAGATCGTTGTAGATGGATCGAAACCATGACTTTGCCAAAAGAAATCTCTATTTAATACGTAACAAATTATGTATCACGCACATTGACACGTGATTTATTCCGTATTAAAATGTATTTGTAAGGGAGGTACCAACGATGAAAAGTTATTCATCAAGAGAAGTGATTCAACTTCTCAAACAGGACGGTTGGTATGAAGTCGGATGCGACGGTGACCATCATCAATTCAAGCATCCAACAAAGCCCGGTCGAGTGACTGTCACGCATCCGCGAAAAGACATACCAATTGGAACATTAAAAAGTATCTCAAAACAATCCGGGGTTATATTTCCATAGCCCTGGATATATAGAATATAGGAGGCTCTAAAAATGACAAATGATAGATATTCATTCGTTGCACTATTAAATTATGCAGATGATGGCATTTCTATTGAATTTCCGGATCTTCCCGGTTGTTATCCGTGTGCAGACAAAGACGATACTGCGATGGCATTAAAAAACGCAAAGGAAGCGCTTGGTTTGCATATCTGGGGAATGGAGCAAGACGACGAGCCCATCCCCGCACCAAGCAAAATCACCGATTTAGTATTAACACATGATCAGGTTCCTGTGTTAATCGAAGTATTTATGCCACCGATTCGAGAACGTATCAACAGCCGATTCGTAAAGAAAACGCTCTCGCTCCCTGCCTGGCTTGCGTCTAAGGCAGATGAAGATGGTGTAAACTGCTCTCGTATCTTCCAGAACGCATTGATGGATTATTTAGGTATACACGATAAAGCGCAGGTTTAATCTCACATTTAAGAAAGGCTGGGTCTCTTAAACAACGACATCAGAATATGATTGCTTTAGCAAAATCAAAAGAACATCCAATCGATACGATTATCGTTTGGATGTTTTTGCGATGTGCACGAAATCAAGAGGAGTCTATTGTTTACAAATTTTACTCAGCATTCGTCCTGGATGAAGAGGCAGTCGTGTCAAAGTATTGAAGCATGCGAAGAATAATAAGCTGTTCGTCGGCACTATAGTTATCCAGACAAACAGTTTGTTGAGAATTATAATCCAGCAGATAGTCTGTAGACACATGAAATAGTTTGGAGAGAGCGATGAGATTGTCTGTAGAAGGATAGGAGCTTCCGTTTTCCCATGCTTGTATGCTGGAACGTTTTATATGTAATCGACGTGCGAGATCTGCCTGTGACATACCGGCATTTTTTCGCAATCGTGTGATACGCGTAGGAAACGTGTCAATCATAAATTTACCTCCGTAGAATTTTTCGGAACGTTTTGCTTATTGTCAGCGGAGTTCAATAAGAAAATAGTAGCAAGGCAAAGTTAGATATCAGCATCACAAAAGATGGTAATATCTTCCGGTTGGAAAAGTGCGCAAAATGCGCATTTTTCAAGGCTTGCGCGACAGGATTCGACCCTTGCGGAACGTCTTTGAGAGAGACTATAATAGTCAAAATGTAATTATTTTGGACCTTTTAGTTACGAATCAATAACAGACAAATTGGTGATACCGGAGGTAATAAATGATTAATGTATTACACATCATGCTGGTGGAAGACGACCCTCAAATTTGCAGTGATTTTGAAGTCGAAATTATGAAGCGAAAAACGATGGTATTGAAGTATCAGACTGATTGCGAACAGAATGCATACAATTATTTAGAGGTGCACGATATCGATGTTCTGATTTTGGACATTGAATTGACAGAGGGCGACGGATTATCTCTGTTGGAGCGTATGAAGGAGAGTGAACAGACAAAACCATTTGTTGTGGTTGTGACAAATACTGTGTCTCATGCGACACTGAATTGTATGCGGTCATACGGAGCGGACTATATTTATCAGAAACGGAATCAATCCTACAGTGCCAGTCGGGTTTTAGGAATCGTAGAAAAGGTTTATCGGTATCACAATTCTGATTTGCAAAGGCAGTTAGAAAAGCGGTTGGATGTTTATAATCGGGAAAAAGCAGATCATATTTTGAAGATGAATATCTCCGCCGAGCTGATGAGAATGGGATTTAAACGCAGACTTGTCGGTTTTACATACATTGTAGATGCGATTTATTTTATCGTAAAATCAAAACGACCGGATATGCACGTGACGAGTGAGGTGTATCCGATATTGTCAGAAATGCATGAGGCGACATTGGATGCAGTAGAATGTGGAATTCGCAATTCGATTGAGTCTGCATTCGTAGGAGCACGTGTGGATGTGCTACTCAGACATTATCCGTTTTATTATGATGAGAGCAAGGGAAAACCTTCGAATACAGATTTTATCGTCAACATGGCATCTCGGTTTAAATTATAGGAACTGTCAGTGGTAAACATAAAATTACAGCGAATTTATTGAAAGAACAGATAGTACGTGGTAATATAATGTACAGAGCTGGCTGTTTTGCGAATCTGGGGTGGAACGAGCAACGCAGTTATGCTTGAAGACAATTTAAGTGGTGGGGGGAAAAACCTATGATAAAACGTCTCATGAATATGCGTATACAAAAAAGACTGACAACCAGTTCGCTGATTACGATGGGAATCACGAGTATCGCATCCATTTTGGCAGTAATCGTCATGACCTATATGGGCGTACAGTACAATCATGTCATGACCTATTATGCATTTCCGCAGGGAGATATCGGACATGCAATGGCAGCACTGGCAGATATGCGCAGCGCGACGCGAGGTGTGATTGGTTATGAGGAACAGCAGAATATTGATAAATTGCTGACAGCTCATGCAGAGAAGAAAGAAGAACTATATCATTACATGGAGCTGATCGAAGCAAGTATTGTGACAGATATCGGTCAGGAGTCGTATGATAATATCGTGGCGGCGTTGGATGAATATGTGGCAATCGAAGCGCAAGTATTAGAATTGGGCGCGACAGAAGATGTAGAACGATGCAAACAGGCACAGGATTTGGCATTTTCAAAAATGGCACCTGCTTATACGACTGCATATGATGCATTACAGGCATTTATGGATGCGAATGTTGAATTGGGAGACAGTACACAGCGCACGTTAGTGATTTTACAGTTCGTGTTACTCGGTGTGATAGCAGTCATTATTCTGGTCGGATTTTTGATTGCAAACCGCATCGGACGCGTTGTCGCACAGGGTATTTCACAGCCGATGGAAGAGCTGAGTATACGAATGGAGCACTTCGAGAAGGGAGACATCTCTTCGCCGTTCCCGGTGCACGAGTATGATGATGAAGTGGGTGACATGGTACGTGTCATTTCAGGAACGACAGCGAAGCTGAAAATGATCTTTGCGGATTTGGAACAGCTTTTAGAAAAAATGGCAGATGGTAATTTTGACATTACGACATCTTGCGAGAATGAATATGTAGGTGAATATGAGGCATTACTGTTGGCGATTCGGCAGATGAACCGTCAGATAGACAGTGCGTTAAAGGATGTCAGAGAAGCTTCCGAAATGGTATCTGCGGGAGCTACAAATTTAGCAGAGGCATCACAGGAGCTGGCAATCGGAGCGACTGATCAGGCGGCATCGGTACAGGAGATGCAGGCGACAATGGATGAGATTAACAGTGGTCTGGAAATGAGTGTATCCGAGGTGACACGTGCATTTGACAAGGCGCAGGAATGCGCACATGCGGCAGAGAGCAGTCGTGAAGAAATGAGCAGCATGATGGCTGCGATGAGTCGCATAAGCGAGACATCTACAAAGATACAGGATATTATCGCGGAGATCGAAGATATTGCCAGCCAGACGAATTTGTTGTCATTGAATGCGGCGATAGAGGCGGCACGTGCAGGCGAGGCAGGACGTGGCTTTGCGGTAGTTGCAGATCAGATTCGAAGCCTTGCAGAGCAGAGTGCGATATCGGCAGTGAATACCAGACAGCTCATTGAAAGCTCGCTCTCAGAAATCGAAAATGGTAGTCAGGCTGCGATAAAGACATCAGAAGTATTGGAGTCTGTTGTCACATCCGTAAAAGAAATCGCACAGGTATCAATGGTATTGAATGACAGCATTTCAAAACAGGCACATTCTGTAGGAATGGCAGGACAGGGAATCGTAAAGATTTCAGAAGTCGTACAATCGAATTCTGCGACCGCACAGGAGTCTTCTGCGACCAGTGAGGAATTATCTGCACAGGCAGTCAGCATGGATGAATTGGTGAGCAGATTCCAGTTGCGTGAATAGTTAAAAAGAAAGAAGCATAAACGTATCATAAAAACCAGAATGCCAATTGACATTCTGGTTTTTATGATATTAAGAGGCAGATTTACAACTAACATTTATTTTTTGAATTCCAAGATTTTTGTTGTGATGCTTAGAATGTGTATGCTAGTATGAAAAATGAAGATGATTGAACATGTGCCAATATTGCGGGGATTGGCACGGTCAAGACACTCTGGTGCTTGCAAAATATAGGAGAAAACGTTAAGTGCCGGTGATATGTACAGACACAGTTGACGGAGGTATAAAACATTGGGGATTTGGAGAAAAAGTAAGGCAGGAGATGGACTAGAGAAGCAGATGCTTTTGTTTAATTATCTGGAAGAACATGATGAAGACGAGCGTCTGGGAGAGTTGTACCAGAAATATCGGAATTATTTTTCAGATTTTAAAGAAGAATTTTTGCATCTGACATCGACATCCAATCAGATAGAAGGATTAGTTGAAAATATCGTGGATACATCTTCTGGTGTACAAATAGCAGTAGAGCATATTGCGCAGGGGGCTTATGCACAGGCGGAGGATGCGGGAGATTGCATGCGGATTGTATCCATGTTTTCCGGGCGTATGAATACGATGGAACAGATGACACAGGAGTTGATCAATCTGGCATATGAGATGGCGGCGGAAAACAAGCGCAGTAAAGAAGTGATGCAGTCGTTGATTGATCACCAGAAGCGAAATCAAGCTGTGATTGCAACTATTACAAATGAGATTCATGCAGTACTGTCAAAGATGAATAAGATAGAAGAAGTCACACAAGTAATGCATGGAATTGCGTCTCAGACCAATCTGTTGGCGTTGAATGCATCGATTGAGGCGGCGCGGGCAGGTGAAGCCGGCAGAGGCTTTGCTGTAGTGGCAGATGAGGTTCGCTCTCTGTCAGAAGAAAGCCGCTCTGCGAGCGAAGGCATTAGCTTGTCGATTCAGGATATTGCAAATGAATTGGATGAACTGAAAGAGACGCTGGATTCGTCACATGATATTTTTGAAAAACAGACGCTGGCGGTTCAAAACGTGTCGGAAACGATGGAAGTGATGAACCGAAATGTGGATGGTTTTATCACAAAACAGGTAGTGTTCGGAGAGCAGGTGCGCGAGATGAGCGCAGAAAAAGATAAAATGCAACATGCGATCGAGCGTATATCCGCTGTGATTGAGCAGTTTTCAGCCACCACACAGGAAGTGGCAAGTCTGAGTATGACACAGGAGGGGAAAATATCTCTGCTTACGAAAACAACACGTAATATGTGTAAATTATTACAGGATATAGCACAAACCAATGACATGATACAAACACCCTACTGCGAGGTGAAAAAGAGAAAAATTTGTTTGATATGTGACAGAAACAGTGCATTTTGGCAGCCGGTTATCAGAGAAGCGCAAAAGACAGCGAAGGTATTTGATTTTGATATAGAGATATGTGCACCGGAGCAAGTGGATGTTGAGCAGTCGATTCGATATTTGCAGAAAGTAGTAGAGCAGAAGTATGATGGTCTGGTGATATCCGTAGCGAATAATGAAAAAGTGTATGAGCTGGTGAGAAAAGCAGCAGCACAGGGGACAAAGGTTGTATTCCTACAGGCGGCAGTACCGCAAGTGAATTGTGAAGCATATTACGGTACAGATGCAGCCGGATGTGGTGTGAAATCAGCGGAGGCAGTGATCGGATTATTAGGTGCTACAGGAGGAACGGTAGGAGTTGCACGGTTGACGGATGTAAACGGCGGAGCGATTGAGCTGCGTGCAAATGAGTTTGCTGCGCGCATAGAGAAAGAACAAAATATCTCATTAGTTACATTTGATGTATTGAGCTCGCCGGATCAAAAGCAGGCAGATGCTTATATTGAGCAGGCATTGCGTGACAATCCGCAGATATCCGTATTTTATGCGACGAATTATACATGGGGTATGCTGTATGCCGATTATTTGGAACGGCATCCCGGTCGTTTCAAGCTGGTGGTTGTTGATTTTACAGATGAAACAGCGGCATACATACGAAAAGGACACATTCAGTCCGCGATAGCGCAGCGTCAATCCCTGTGGGGTTCATTGCCGATTGAAGCTTTGGCAGATGCTTTTGAAGGAAAGAAAGGTTCCGCTATATTCCATGACACAGGTACTTATGAGATCAATAGTAGTAATATAGACATTTTCCATAAACATTAGCCAATCAATATTTACCCATACAATTGGATGTAGCAGTTACATTCACAGCCGACGGCAGATGCCGAAAGCACAAAAATAGCTGAAGTCTTTGACTTCAGCTATTTTTGTTCTATAACTCTTTTTATAATTCTTCTAAAGATTTGTATTTCTGATATTTTGCACCGGCGTCTTTCTTTGCTGCGCTGAACAATGTCTTTGCATGTTCCGGGAAGGTACGCTTGAGTGCTTCGTATCTGGTCTCACCATCGAGGAATTCTTCATAATCCATCGTAGGAGCTTTTGAATCAACCTTCATCGGCTTTTCTTCATTCGGATTGTAGCGGTACAAGGTCCAGTATCCGGCATCTACGGCACGTTTCATCTCGTTTTGTACATTTGCCATGCCTGCTTTGATACCGTGTGCAGAACAAGGTGTATATGCGACGATGACAGACGGGCCTTTGTGCTGTTCTGCTTCACGAATCGCAGTAATCAACTGATTCGGGTCTGCGCCCATCGCCACCTGTGCGACATAAACATTTCCGTAGGTCTGGAAAATAGCACCCAGCTCTTTCTTGCGGCTGCGTTTTCCGGCAGAAGCAAACTGTGCGACAGCACCGAGCGGAGTTGCCTTTGAGCTCTGACCACCGGTGTTAGAGTAAACCTCTGTATCGACAACGAATACATTGATGTCTTCGCCGCTTGCGATGACATGGTCGAGTCCGCCAAAGCCGATATCATAAGCCCAACCGTCGCCGCCATACATCCAGAAGCATTTCTTTGCCAACTGATCTTTACGCTCCAGAATCTTGTTTGCAGCGTCTGTATTTGCAGCTTCTAATTCGCTGATTAATGCATCGGTATAGGTGCGGGATGCATCAAAGTTGTCATAGTTTTCGAGCCAGTCTTTCGCAGCAGCGCTGTTTGTATCAGCAGCGTATGCTTCTACCAGTGCTTTCTGGGCAAGTCTCTGCTGTTTTACAGACAGGAACATACCAAGAGCCAGCTCTGCATTGTTTTCAAACAAGCTGTTTGTCCAAGCCGGTCCAAAACCACGTTTGTTTGTGGTGTAAGGAATGCCGGGCATCGGACCACCCCATGCCTGAGAGCAGCCGGTCGCATTTGCCCAATAGACACGATCACCGAAAAGCTGTGTCAGCAATTTTGCATACGGTGTCTCACCACAGCCTGCACATGCAGCAGAGAACTCTAACAGCGGCTGACGGAACTGACTACCCTTTACACTGTATACCGGGAATAAATCACCCTTGTCAGAAAGTGATAAACCGTAGTTCCACAGCTCCTTCTGTGATTCATCCAACGTAACAGGTTCCATAGAAATCGCTTTATCCTTTGCGGGACAGCAGCTTACGCAGCTACCGCATCCGGTACAGTCATAAGTAGAAACCTGCATGGTAAAGTGAAGGCCTTTGGCAGCAGCACCGTTTGCGGGTACGGTTGTAAATCCTTCCGGTGCATTTGCTTTTTCTTCGTCATTTAATAAGTAAGGACGGATTACAGCGTGCGGACATACGAGCGCACACTTGTTACACTGAATACATTTTGTAGAATCCCATACGGGAACCTGTAAAGCGATACCGCGCTTCTCAAAAGCAGTCAGACCCAGGTCGATGTGTCCGTCTTCATAATCCTTGAACGCGCTGACTGGTAAATCATCACCCTTCTGCTTGTTGATAGGCTCTAACAGACGTGTAACGACTGCCGGAACAGATGCATCCACGCTGACCGCTTCGTCTTCGCCGGTAGCCCAGCTTGCAGGTACGTCTACTTTTACAAGTCCGGTCGCACCGGCATCGATGGCTGCAATGTTGCGTGCGATGACTTCATCACCCTTGGTAAAGTAACTCTTGCGTGTCGCAGCCTTAATCATTTCAAGTGCTTCTTCAGTCGGAATGATTTCCATCAGCTTAAAGAAAGAAGCCTGAAGCACGGTGTTTGTGTGACTGCCGAGACCTAAATCTAAGGCGATCTTGTTTGCATCTATAACGTAGAACTGAATGTTCTTTTCTGCGATTTTACGGCGCACAGAAGCCGGGATATAAGTTTCTAATTCGTCGATGCCCCAACTGCAGTTTAACAGGAATGTACCACCGGGGATGATTTCATCGACAATATCATACTGGCTAATGTAGCTCTGGTTGTGACATGCGACAAAATCAGCCTGCTTTACATAGTAAGAGCTTGTAATCGGTGAATCGCTGAAACGCAAATGTGATTTGGTTACACCGAATGATTTTTTTGCGTCATATTCAAAGTATGCCTGTGCAAATTTGTCGGTATTGTCATTGATGATACGAACGGTATTGTGGTTTGCACCGACTGTACCGTCACCGCCCAGTCCCCAGAACTTGCAGCTCGTCATGCCGGCTTTGCGCTCTGTAAACGGCTTTACAGGTAAAGAAAGGTGTGTTACATCATCGTTGATACCGATGGTAAAGCTGCGAACCGGATGTTCAGAAGCCAGATTTTCAAATACTGCAACCATCTGAGCAGGGTCTGTATCCTTGGAACTCAGACCATAACGGCCACCGATGATTTTCACCTGACGCTCACTGTTCATCAATACGCTGCACACATCCTCAAATAAGGGTTCGCCTGCGCTTCCCATTGCTTTACAGCGGTCTAATACAGCGATGCGCTCAACGCTGTCGGGAAGTGTATGTAAAAAGTGTTTTGCAGAGAACGGACGATACAGATGTACCTGTAAATAGCCGACCTTTTTGCCCTGCTTGCGAAGTGCGTCTACGGCATCACGGATAACGCCGCTCGCAGAACCCATAGCGATAATGACATCGGTAGCTTCCGGGTCGCCATAGTAATTGAATAAGTGATATTCACGACCGGTAATCTTTGAAATCTCACCTAAATATGTTTCTACGATTTCAGGCAACGCATCATAAAATACATTGTTTGCCTCGCGCATCTGGAAATAGACATCTCCGTTCTGCACGGTGTTACGAAGTGTCGGATGCTCCGGATTCAATGCGTGATCCTGAAATGCTTTTAAAGCGTCTTTGTTTAATAATCCTGCAATTGCATCCTGATCCGGCAATTCGATTTTGTTAATCTCATGAGAAGTACGGAAACCATCGAAGAAATGCATGAATGGAATACGACTTTCGATGGCTGCCAGATGAGCTACGGAAGCTAAATCTGCGACTTCCTGTACATTTCCGGATGAAAGCATTGCAAAACCGGTCTGGCGGCAAGCCATGACATCCGAGTGGTCACCAAAAATACTCATGGCGTGTGTACCTACCGTACGTGACGCAACGTGCAGTACGGCGGGAAGTCTTTCACCGGCGATACGATAAAGCACGGGAACCATAAGCATCAATCCTTGTGAAGAGGTGTATGTGGTAGCAAGAGAGCCCGTCTGGAGCGCTCCGTGCACAGCAGTGATAGCACCTGCTTCAGACTGCATTTCTGTTAAGGTAACAGTCTGACCAAAAATATTTTTGCGTCCCTTGGCTGACCATGCGTCTGTGAGACCAGCCATAGGCGAAGAAGGGGTAATTGGGTAAATCGCTGCGATCTCTGTAAAGGGATACGCCATCTGTGCAGCAGCTTCATTACCGTCCATAGTTACATATTGTTTTGACATGATGATTTCCTTTCTATATTTCTCTGTCGTTAAATTATTTATTATTCTTAGCAGTGTCGATGCCGGCAGCGTTTTCAAGACCGAGACGCTTGGTGGCTTCTTCACGCATTTTGTATTTTAATACTTTTCCCGCTGCATTCATAGGGAAAGATGCAACAAATTCGATATATTTCGGGACTTTATGTCGAGCCATGCTGGCTGCGATGTAGTCATGCATTTCCTCGACGGTCATTTCCTTGCCCTCTTTCAAGATAATACAAGCCATTGCTTCCTCACCGTATTTCTTGTCAGGTACACCGATGACCTGTACATCCTGAACGAACGGATGTGTATAGATGAATTCCTCGATTTCCTTCGGATAAAGATTTTCGCCACCGCGAATGATCATATCTTTCAGACGTCCGGTGATGCAGTAATTGCCGTTTTCATCACGCATAGCGAGGTCTCCGGAGTGAAGCCAGCCTTCTGCATCTACTGTATCACGTGTAGCTTCCGGCATTTTGTAATAGCCCTTCATCGTGTTATATCCGCGTGAACAGAATTCGCCGTTTTCACCGGGGCCTACTTCCTCGCCGGTTTCCGGGTTAATGATCTTGCATTCTACATAAGGGAAGTCATAACCTACGGTATCGCAGCTCACATCAAGCGGATCGGTCCAAGCAGACATGGTGCTTCCAGGAGA
>JAGAOE010000047.1 GCA_017623885.1 Eubacterium sp.
CCTACTTTTTCTTGCTTTTCACTCTCTAGTCGGGCGACACACATCTCACCAGCCCCACTCATTCTTGATTTTTGTATTCCAGTCGGGCAACACCTCTTCAACTCACCCGCCCGATTCCTGCCACATCTCCCCATCAAGCAAAACAACGCACGACCAGCCGGGTGTCCGACATGGACAACTCGACTGGTCGTTACTCATTTTTACGAAATATTTATTTATCACACTCACATACCGGGAACGACAAAACGACTTTAAACAAATCTCCGTCTACGATCAGTTCGAGCGAGCCGTTCATCAGCTCAACCAGGCTTCGCGCAATCGACAATCCCAGTCCGTTTCCTTCTTTGTTTCGTGAACGGTCACCGCGCACAAAACGCTCCATCAGTTCTTCACTGGAAATGTTTAATGCCTCTGCTGAAATGTTGCGGAATGTCACCTGTGCATGAGAACCTGCTTTTTCCAGATTTACATAGGCACGTGTTCCGGGCTGTGCATACTTACAAATATTGTTCATCAGGTTGTCAAAAACACGCCACAAATGTCTGCTGTCTGCCTGAATCATCATCTTTTCTGTCGGCTCCGACACAATCAGTTCAATTTGGCTTCCGAGCAATTTTTCTTCGTATTCACCAATCGTCTGTACCAGCGTCACCTGCGCATCACACAATTCCATATTTACTTTCAAGCTTCCGGTCGATGCCTTTGATGCATCGATCAAATCTTCTATCAGCTTCTTCAAGCGCGCGGATTGTCGGTGTAATACTTCCAGATACTCCACCGCTTTCGCATTGTCCAGCTTTTCTTTTCCGAGCAAGTCAACATAATTGATAATAGATGTCAACGGTGTCTTTATATCATGTGAAACATTTGTAATCAGCTCTGTCTTAAAGCGTTCACTCTTCATCCGCTCATTGACAGCGGCATTGATTCCGTCTCCGATTGAATTCAAAGTTTCACCATGCTGTTTGAACTCCCAATACATTTTTTTCGTATCGATTTTTTCCTGCAAATCCCCATTTGCTAATTTTTGTGCGCCCTCCTTTAGCTGATTCATCTGAATGCATGCAAATAAAATAATCGGATACAAAATGAGCTTCTCTCCAATTAACGACACTAATACGACTCCATCCTGTACCACACATGCCATCAGCACTTCCACTACCAGAATCGCCAAAAGCACACATCCAACCTTCCATAAAAAGTTCATATTTTGTACAATCAATGTACAGCCATTTCTAATTTTTCGAAAAATGCCTTTTATTTTTGACCATAAAACATAACATAACGTGTGCTGCCACCAGCGGCCCAGCTTCCACCACAACGCCAGACTCATACACCATTCCAATGCCAGCAGAATTCCTACTGTCATGCAAAAAAATGCGACTACCCAGCCAAAAACATGTTCCCAAGGCTGAAACAAATCAAAAAATACATATCCTGCTATACCCAAGAGGCAAGCTTCGGTAACAAAAACAATCGCCGCATGCACATCCAACCAAAGCGCATCCCAAGGATGTCTGCACAATTCTTCTTTTCCGTTTTTATGTCCGGATGCCAGCATTAAAAATATAAACGCAGCAATTGCTATGAGAAAGCTACCTATAAAGCTTGCTAAGACAATATATCTGTATGCATATGCATAATCAATCAATACGTTCATCTGTGCCAGCAAATCCTTCTGCCCTGCCCCCTGCAGTGCCACATCTGCCTTTGTTGCCAGCGCTTCCATATCGGTATATGAAACAATATAGTAATCTGAGCCTGTAGAGGCGGTCTGCAACGGTACATTCATCTTTCCGGCTTCGATATAGCCAAGCGCTGCATCTTTCAGCAATTCTCCCTGTTTCTGAAGGCTCATGTCATCCACGACGACTACATCTGAGGTTCTCAAACGCAAATCCTGATCTGCAAGCCACAGTTCCAGATTTACATCTTCTCTCCAGTCTGTATTGTCCTCATTCAAAAACGTGTTATCTAAAATATCCGAAAAATCTTCCGCTGCAATCGCTTCTGTCTGTTCCGTATATTGTTCTACGTCCGCGTCTACGACACTTACATTCTCTCCGGACACATTTACCAGTATGTCGCTGTTATAAGCATACAGCTTTCCGTCGACCTTGACATAAAATCTCTGATTCGTCCAATTATAATAATAACCTTCGATTGGCATCTGTACCTCAACCAGCGGATTATCGACAAATGCATAACCAAACAGACTCATGTCATAATCGAATGAAGTATACTCATTCCATGTACATGAATATACATTCACGGATGAACGATCGATTGCTTGATCCATATTATGAATCAAATATTGTGACTTATCATTCAAATCTACATTTTCCCAGTCGTCCGTCTCTATGATTCCATAGCGAAACGACGTCTGCATCAGTTCATCCAATTTAGCAGTATTTCCATTTACATAATTTGCAATTGCATAAACGCTGTATCGATCTAACAGTAATTCCTCATAATTTTTCCATGTCACTGCTTTTTCCTGCGTATAAACATTATGGGATTCCAAAAATGCAATCGCCACAAGGGACAGCATACTGACAATCAGGCTGAGTACCAGCAGACCTGTCATCAGTATTTTCATCGCTGTATTTCCTCTCCATCTCTTCTTTTCCATATTTACCTCCACCACCGCTACACATGCGATGTTTCTTACGTTCCCTTTGCCTTAATGCTCAAGCTTATATCCTCTGCCCCAGACCACTTTCAAATATCTGGGTTCTGCCGGATTGTACTCCAGCTTTTCACGCAAATGGCGAATATGTACCGCAACCGTATTTTCCGTTCCCATCGATACATCATTCCATACTTTTTCATATATCTCTTTCGGTGAAAAAACGCGCCCCGGATGCTCCATCAAAAGCTTTAGGATATCATATTCTGTTCTGGTAAGTGACACGATTTCTCCGTCCAGCCAGACTTCTTTTGTGATGTCATCTAACTCGATTCCGCCAATGGCAAAGCGCTCTTTCTTTTCCGGCGTACCGCCAAGCTGCATGTATCTGCGAAGCTGTGAACGCACACGTGCCAACAATTCTACCGGATTAAACGGCTTTGTAATATAATCGTCCGCTCCTACATTTAATCCGAGTATCTTATCCGTGTCTTCGCTCTTTGCGGTCAAAAAAATCACCGGCACATTGCTTTGCTTACGAAGCTCTACCATTGCACTCATTCCATCCATCACCGGCATCATCAAGTCCATCAATACCAAATGAATCTCTTCCCGTTTTAATAGATCAAGTGCCTCTTTCCCATTATAAGCTTCATGCACCGCATAGCCTTCACTACTCAAATAGATTTTCAACGCAGAGACAATATCTTTCTCATCATCGCATACCAAAATATGATACATTTTTTCCTCCTACATGTTTGCGCAAACAATTCTGTGACTCATCACAGGTACTATTGTAATCGAAATATTATGAAGTTCCAAGATGGCAAATCATTAAGATTTTCTTAAGAAAGAACTTTTTTCTTTGCAACGCAACTTCGACGTAGGAAACGCTTTCTCAGACTTTTCCTTGCTACAATTTGAAATTTGGGATAAACTATATTTTACGGTTGTTTACACACATCCGAATCACTTTCTCACAGACAAAACGGCAAACGTTTTGTGTTGTACGGAAAAACTACCACATAACTATGGCTTACAACTATCACAAAATACAGAAAGAAGGATTTTTCCATGTTGATTGATTTTCATACGCACACATTTCCGGAGCGCATCGCTGCTTCTGCCATCGCAGAGCTGAGCGCACGTGCTCAAATTCCTGCATACACAGACGGCACCTTGCAGGGCTTATTGGATTCCATGCACCGGGACGGTGTCGATGTATCCGTCATTCTTCCCGTCGCTACCAATCCGGCGCAGGTCGAAAAAATAAACCGGCGTGCACTGGAGACAAACAGCAGCTCCAAGGATTTAGGAATTATCTCATTCGGTGCCATGCACCCCGATTATGCGGATTATAAAAAGGAATTAAAGTGGCTCAAAGAAAACGGTTTTCGCGGAATCAAACTCCATCCCGATTATCAGAGACATTTCGTAGATGACCGTGAGACTTTAAATATTCTTGCCGAGGCAGAAAGTCTCGGATTATATACAACATTTCATGCCGGCATTGACATCGGCTATCCGCAGCCTGTGCACTGCGACCCTGCACACGCCCGAAACATGGTCGATACGCTGCATCCTAAGCATGTCATTTTAGCTCATACCGGCGGTTGCGATCAATGGGATGAGGTCATCGCACTATTAGATGATCCCGACCTCTATTTTGATATCGCATTTTCCTTTGACCGCATCAGCGAAGAACAATTCATGCGCATCGTAGCGCAGCACGGCAGCGAGCATCTGCTCTTCGCTTCCGATTCCCCCTGGGATACTCCGGCTCACACGCTTCAGGGACTAAAAAAGCTCCCGCTGACACAGGAGCAACTGGATGATATCTGTTATAAAAACGCCTTACACATTTTAGATATCAAAAATTAAACATCTGTGCACAAAATGCTTTGTTTCATAGGAACGTGCATACTTGTGCGCTTTGATACAACAAAAACGGACAGCCCCCGCTGTCCGTTTGTTATTTTCTTCTTATTTTGATTTTATCGACTTATGCCAATGCCGCCGTAATAATCGCCATTGAATATACCTCTGCCGCATTACATCCACGTGACAAGTCGTTAATCGGTGCATTTAATCCTAACAGAATCGGACCATATGCTTCAAAGTTACCCATACGCTGTGCAATCTTGTATCCGATGTTTCCGGCGTTGATATCCGGGAAAATGAATGTATTTGCATGTCCTGCCACTTCTGACTCCGGACATTTCGTACGTGCTACACGCGGTGATACCGCCGCGTCAAACTGCAACTCACCTTCGATCGGAAGCTCAGGCACTCTCTTCTTTGTCTTTTCTGCAGCATTGCGCATCTTGTCTACATCTTCACCACTTCCTGAACCCAATGTAGAATAGCTGAGGAATGCAAGCTTCGGATCAATACCGAAAATCTTTGCACATTCCGCAGTCTCCATAGCGATTTCTACCAGTTCATCTTCGGTCGGCTTAATATTAATCGCGCAGTCACCCATCGCAAGCACTTCGTTATCACCAGTCGCACTCGGACGAACCAGAATAAAGCAAGAAGATACAATCGTGTTTTCCGGCTTTGTCTTAATCAACTGCAATGCAGGACGAACCGTATCAGCAGTCGAATATGTAGCACCACCCAGCAATGCATCTGCTTCGCCCATTTTAACAAGCATTGTACCAAAATAATTTGCCTGTGAGAGCACTTTTCTCGCCTGTTCCGGTGTCACGCCCTTGCTCTTTCGCAGTTCGCAGAACATCTCAATCATCTCATCCATGCGCTCATACTTCTCAGGATCTACAATATGTGCGCCTCGAATATTAAATCCACATTCCTCTGCCGCCTCTAAAATCGCGCTCTCAGAACCAACCAGAATCGGGCTCAAAAAACTACTTGCAAGCAAACGTGAAGATGCTTCCAAAATACGAGGGTCTGTTCCCTCTGTAAACACGATTTTTTTGGGGCTTTTCTTTAAAATCTGAATCAACTGACCAAAACCAAACATATACCTTTTCTCCTCTATATTATATATTTATATTCGAACTAACAAACAACATGTTAGTTTGTGTTTGTCTTCATTTTAATCCTATATTTCACAAAAAACAATACATGAAAGCTTTTGTATCTCAAAAAAAGCAAGGAACCGGACATTTCTATCCGGTTCCCTGTTTTCATCAATTTTTTTTCACAATCATTGCTTCTTTTTCCAGAAAATCTATGACTGCTTCGTTGAGAAAATACTGTTTCATACTATCTTCATCATACGATGCCAGCAATTCTTCTACGCTCTCATATTCATTTTCTAAAGCGTAGTTTTCCAGCTTCTGTTCATACACTTCCTCATCGAGTGTAATCTGCTCCTGTTCGCGTATCATCGACATCACCATCACACGATTGGTCTCGTCTAAATATTCCTGCTTTCTGCTCTCTTCATCCGCTTCAAACATCTCATAGATTTCCTCTACCGAACAGCCAAACATGTCCGCATAACTCTGGTAATCCGCCTCTATGCCGGCTTTACACTGCTTATATAACTCGCGTGAATAACCGTCAATCGTCGCATTCGCGACTGCCTGGGCTACCAGCTCTTCGCGCATCGCCTGTGTCGCATCCGTTTCATGCATATCCTGCAATTCCTGTTTTACATCTGCTTTCCATTCCTCTACAGATGCCACTCCGAAATTTTCTTTTACGAATTTATCCGTAAGCGACGGATAAACGATGTCTGAAATCTTTCGAATCTCTACATGGCACTCTGCCTCTTTTCCGGCAAGGTAGATATCTTCATTGGATTCATCAAACGCAATTGTCAAATCCGAGACATCCCCCTTCTCATGCCCGATCAAAGCTTCATCCAATTCGTGCCCAAAATCTGCTTCACCAATCACCATTTCATATCCGTCTTCCAGATAGTCATATACGACTTCGCCATCCGCCTCTATCTGCAACGCCAGCTCTACCAACTGACCCTCTTTGATTTTGCCGTCTGCTTCTTTGTATTCCGCAAATTCAGCGATACTTTCCGTGATCTGCTCCTGCAGCTCTTTTTCGCTGACTGCTTCTACGTCATAGGTGACTTCCAATCCTTTGTACTTGCCCAGCGTGACATACTTGCTGTAATCTGTGCTATCGCCACACCCGCCAAGTAATGCCGCTGCTGCCAAAGCAGCAGACAGCAACAGATATTTTTTATTTGATTTTTGTTTCTGATTTTTTTTCAGATTCGTTCTCAACTTCTTTTCCTTTTCTGTTATTTTATTTTTACTTTTATTTTTGCACCCTTATCTCCGACAAATACAACATAGCCGTTTTTCGGCAGCTTTATTGACTTTTCTCCGGAAATATAAGTATTCATTTTCAAATTACCGCTCACATCATACACAGATACCATCGCACCCTTGTCTTTCGGCAGTACAACCGTCATCTTTTTATTTGTCAGTTTTTTGCTGACTTTGTACCACTTTGCCTCGCCGGTCGTGCTGTTTATCTTTACGGTGAACGATGCCTTTGATGAAAGATTTTTGATTCCGTCTTCGCTAATCGCACGCATTCCTGCAAAGCTCAGATACTCTACACCGTTTTTATCTGTCTCGAAAACATAATCTCTTGCATCTCTGGACGCATGTGCCGGAATATCTGTAAATGCTACGGATGTATTTTCATCTACGATTTTTGTATTGTAAAAATATCCGTTCTGACTCATATCCAGATCAGCTTCCATACCGATACCGTTATTTACATACAACGCAGAAGAATACTTTTCTGACACAACAAAATATTTCTTTCCATCACGCTTCTGCCATGCCTTCTTCACCGCAGAATCAAGCTTGATATTCGCGCTCTTCTGACCTGCATAGACATAACTAAATGCAGTACCGATACCGGGCAACTCTGAATATGAGCCGAGCATCATATATTTTGTGCCATTCTGTTTCATAAAGGAAACCATCTGTACACCACCCGGATATACAAACTGGCCATTACCGCTATAGACAAACTTAATTTTCGTGTTCTTATTTGACAGATTCGTCAGTGTAAATCCTGTCTTTGTCATTTTTATCTTATAAGAAGTGCCTGATGATGTGTAATAGCCATTATAAGTCTCCAGCTCCTTCGGTACTTCCTGCTTGTCTGTCTCATATTTGTTTTTTACACTGTCAATCTTCTCTTCAGTAAGTATGCCCTGCTCTTTAAAATACTCCTTTGCCAGATATTGTGCAAAAATCTCATCCTGTGCACTCGAGCCACCGGATGACAATACTGCAACCGCCATATCCTGCTCAGGGAATACCATTAAATTACCATGTGTATACAGCGCATCTCCGCCTTTTTCGGCTGCTTTGATGCCATAGTCGGCAAACGGGTATGTGTTTACACTATCCCAGCCCAGACCATAATTGATTGAACCGCTGTATTCTTCACACCACTGACCTTTTCTTGCTTCTTCTTCATAAGTCGCTGCGATAGATGCATCACTCAGTAACGGCTCCTGATTATCCGTATAAGTCATACCATATTTACACAGATCTTCTGCCGTTGAATAAACGCCTGCTGCCGCAATGGAATTCAAATATTCAACCGGCAATTTATCATTCTCGTTATAAATACCTGCGGTCGCATCCTCTGCATCCATCTGCTGCGGTGTCTTTGTATGCTCCAAGCCTAACGGTGTAAATACCTCATCCTGCAAATACTGTGTAAAGCTCTTTCCGCTCACGCGCTCTACGACCAGCTCTGCCAGCATAAATCCATCGTTACAGTATACACTGTACGCTCCCGGATCTGCGTTCAGATGCTGTTTTTTCAGGATGTTTAAAAATTCATCATGGTAATAGGTGTCCGCGTCATTTAATAACACCGTATTTGACAAACCACCACCCATGATTCCTGAGGAATGGTTCAAAAGCATGCGAACCGTAATATCCTTGTAGCGCTCGTCTGCCATCGTAAATTCCGGCAAATAAGTCACGACCTTTTCATCCAGCTTTAACTGACCGCGATCTACCAGCTTCATCACAGCAGTCGTCAAAAACATTTTACTGATGGATGCCGTTCCGTACATCGTCTCAGTCGTCACATTTGTCTTTTTCGCTTTGTCATCTTTTCCGTAACAATCGCTCAAAATCAACTTGCCATCCTGCATCATTGCATACTGGATACTCGTCTCACCATAAAGAGCGACCATCGCCTTTGCTTTCTTCTGTGCAGACTCCTTTAGGTCTGCCTTCTTCTCTTTACTGTCTTTGCCGTAAAACTTGCTCTCAAGACTCTCCTCGAATGCACGCGCTTCCTGCTCTGTGACATCCGTAAACGGAACTCCGATTTGCGGCTGATACTCAGCTACTCCTACAACCTGGTTTTGCTCACTACCGTCATTCGCTCTTACAGTAGTACCTGCGTTCGCGCATATTGTCCCGGTAGACATCACTGTTACCGCCAACATCAACGACAGTATACGCTTGATTTGTGTTTTTTTCATGTTTTTTTCCTCTTACCTTTCTTAAAAAAATAAATATGTAGCAACGGTTCAGAGCCAACCTCGAAAATACTACGCATTGCCTCTGAGCTGTTACAATATATAAATAAACGCAACACAGAGGATTGCATCTCTGTGTTCACAGATTTGCCTCCTCTGTTTTTGTCGCTTATTATCAAAGCTGCATCAATATTGATTCAAATTCTTCCTGCGGAATGGGACGATTAAATAAAAATCCCTGTGCCATGTAGCACTTATTTTCCTTGAGAAGCTGCACATGTTCCATGCTCTCTACACCTTCTGCAATACACTCCATTCCCAAATCATTTGCCATGCTGATGACATGCTTCATCATCGCACGCTGACGCTCATCAGATTCCATGTTTTTATCACTCAAAAAGCTCTTGTCTATTTTCAGCACCTTAAACGGTACGTCACGAATCAGACTCAGTGAAGAATAACCCATACCAAAGTCATCTACCGAAGACTCGATGCCTTTGCTTCGCAGCCCGTGAACAATTTCTTTTAATGCTGCAAAATCTGCATCAATTGTCGTCTCCGTCAATTCGACTTCTATATACTCATACGGCACCTCATACTTGTCCAGCATGTTTACGATATCCTCTACCAGATTTTTGTTTGACAAATGGCGTCGCGAAAAATTCACCGATACCTTGACCGGTTTTACATTATGCTGCATCCAGCTCTGGATACTTTTACACACATGCTCCAATACATAAAAGTCCAGCTCACAGATACGCGTTGTCTCCTCTAAAATCGGAATAAATGTATCCGGCGGAATAATCTCACCGTCTACAATCCAGCGTGACAATGCTTCTGCACCAATCAAATCATAATCTTTCAGAGATACCTTCGGCTGGAAGAACACGTGAATGTCTTCGTTCACCAATGCCTTTTTGAATTCTTCCTCATAAAACTTTTTGCGCGCGGACGCATCTGCCGAAAGCGGATCATAATACGAAAACTGTAGCTGTACAGAATTCTTTGCGATATTCAAGGCACTGCTAATCGCCTGTATAATCGTGTGATAGCTCTCCACATCCGCATTTAATCGGAAAATACCTGCCTCCGCAGATACATTTGCCACTTCTCCGGGCAACTGTCCGTAGCGAATCTGGCTGGATTTGAGCTTCTCAAGAATCTCACCCTCACGATCTTTGTGAATCAACAGCGCAAACTGGTCTCCGCTCACACGCGAAATGATTTCATCCTCTCGCATCCCCTCTTTGAGCCAGTCCATATAGCGAACCAGTACGGTATCACAGTTGTTGCTGCCAAGCACCAGATTCATATTTGTAAAATCAGATAAATTTACTGCAAGCGCCGTATAATTTTCGATTTTACCTTCCTTTATATAAATATCACAGCACTCCGAAAAATATGC
>JAGAOE010000048.1 GCA_017623885.1 Eubacterium sp.
AGCAGCGCATTTTGCGGTCGATGCATTTCTTCTTTCATCATAGCTGCCGCATCTGTATTTGCTTCCATGCGAAGTGCTAAAATTGTTTTCGTCAAACGTTCCAACACTGTAGCATTTTCATCTGCTGCGCACAAGGCAGCCCGTGCGACAATTCGCGTACTCATCCGCATAATCATCGCATCTAAAATATCTTCTTTCGTTTTAAAATGATAATACAATGTGCCGCGTGCAATACCGATTTCTTTTAAAATATCATTCGTACTCGTCTGGTCAAATCCATTCTGACAAAACAACCGCTCTGCCACATCCAATATTTCGTTTTTTCGCTCCTCTGCCTCTTTTACGACTCTCATAAAATCTCCTGCCTGTTTTTCTTTCTCTTCCTGTCATCGGCTACCTAATCAGATTACCACACTGTTTTACCAAATATCACGCACAAATTTTCTCATCAAGTTGTCTTCTCCCCAAACTACATCGCCGGATTTACATGCACCATGATATGTTTTATTTTCGGAAAATTCTGCTCGATCTCATCATGTACCGCCTCTGCAATATCATGTGCCTGTGCCAACGTATGAGAAGCATCTGCCTGTATTTCCACATCCACGTATATCTTATTTCCAAAAATACGCGTCTGCAGCAAGTCAACACCTAATACATCCTCGTTCATCAAAACACATTCACGAATCTGACGCTCCGTCTCCTCATCACAGGAATGGTCTACCATTTTGTCCATCGCATCTTTAAAGATATCATATGCCGCTTTCGCAATAAATACAAATATTACCAGGCTGGCAAGTGCATCCATCACAGGAAATCCCATCATCGCACCTGCGATTCCGACTAATGCACCTACCGAAGACAAGGCATCGGAACGATGGTGCCATGCATCAGCAAGCAACGCACCTGAATCGATTCTTTTTGCATGATATCTGGTATACCAGTACATCGCTTCCTTGCTGACAATCGACAGCACCGCAGCGTATAAAGCCAATGCCCCCGGCACGCTCATCTCACTGTAATTGCCTGCAACAATTGTTTTTAGCGCGTCCATTCCGATCCCCAAACCGGTCATAAAAAGAATCATCGACAGCACAATCGCAGCCACACATTCCATTCTCTCATGTCCGTAAGGATGCTCCTTATCCGCTTCTTTGGAAGCCAGACGAATTCCAATCAATACGACAATCGTACTGAACACATCGGATGCCGAATGTACCGCGTCACTGATCATCGCACTGGAATGTGCAAATATTCCCGCTACAAGCTTAAGCACCGATAACAAAATATTCTCTGCTATCGTAATCATTGACACACGATTTGCCACCTTTTGCATGTCTAACTCTGCTTCTTTTTCTCTGTGTTTGTTGTTTTTTTCCATATCAGTTACCTCCAATTGATTGTAAGATAGCTCTATGGCACTAACGATATGTGGGAGATTTTGGCGAATGCCATTTGAAAAAAGGTATAAAAAATCACCCACGAATCAGTATTAGCAACTACTGTCCCGTGGATGAAACATTCCACTGTCACTCATGCGACCCGACTCCATGACTCTCGTCACGGTCTGCTCAGTTTGTACTGTTGATTATATGCAGTGCAAAGAGTATTTATTTAGAATAACATATTTTATGCATTTGTCAACGATTCTATCCATTTTTTTCGATATAATCTCCAAAATACACCCGAATCTGCGTTCCGAGTCCCAGTTCGCTGCTCAGCATCAGCTTGGCACCATGTTGTTCCACGATATGTTTTACAATTGCAAGACCGAGTCCTGTTCCGCCGGTCGATTTTGAACGACTTTTATCGACCCTGTAAAAACGCTCGAAAATACGCTCCTGATCTTCCTTCGGAATACCGATGCCGGTATCCCCCACTGTCAATATCACCTGCTCCTGTTCTACCGACACATCAACCGACACATGTCCACCCTGATAATTATAGCGAATCGCATTATCACATAAATTGTATACCAGTTCTTCCATCATTTCACGATTTGCATAAATGAAACAGTTCATGCCACTCAAAGACATCGTTATATTGTGCTTTTCACACTGCATTTGCAGCATACTCACACATGTTTCTGCGATTTCATACAAATCGACTTCCTGCATAGTCAGACTCTGCTCGGTCACATCCAGCTCTGACAAACGAATAATATCGTTAATCAGCGTAAGTAAGCGCTGTGAATTTTTGTGAATTTCTGTAGCAAAATGCTGCGTATCGGTAGCTGTCGCCATGCCATTTTCAATCAGCTCCGAATAACCGGATATCGCAGCGAGCGGTGTCTTTAATTCATGTGACACATTCGCCGTAAAGTCTTGCCGCATCTTTGCATTTTTTATAATATCTTCGTGCTGCTTTCGTATTTTTATCGCAAACGGTACCATCTCCTTGTAGACGTTCAACCCATCTAAATGGTCCATATCATTTGCCATACGTTCAATCGGCTCCAACAACTGCTGTGTCAGATAATGTGACAATACAGAACCTACCGCAATAAGCAGACATCCAATCGAAACAATCCAGGGCAACACACCTACATAAATCGCCCAGATACTGCCACGCTCTTTTCCCACACGCAGAATATTTCCATTTTCCATCTCCACCGCATAGTAAAATAAATTCTGCCCGATGGTCTTTGAATGTCGAATCGCCACGCCCTCTCCGACATTTCGAGCCGCTATAATTTCCGGGCGACTCTCGTGATTATCCATCGCTGATGTTTCCGCTTCGTTGTCGTATTTCACCGAGCCATCTTCAGCAATCAGCGTGATTCTGACATCGCTTTCCGCAAGCACATATTCTTTCATCTGCTCTACATTGTCCACTGCACCGGAACGCATAATGACATACGCATAGGAACGCAAGTCTTCCATGATTTCTCTCTTAAATAATTCATAGTATGCCAGCGTCGCTAATACCAATGTAAACACAACTGATACAATCGTCAGTATGGTCATCTGTGTGTTTATTTTTCGTTTCATATGCGCTCTCCATTAAATCAACCTGTCGTGTTTCACTTTTACTCCAGACGATATCCTACATTTCGCACGGTTTTGATATGGTTTCCATATGCACCGATCTTCTGGCGTAAAGTCTTGATATGCATATCCAGCGTCCGGCTCTCACCCTCGTAATCCGTGCCCCATACTTTTGTCATCAGTGTCTCACGCTGCAACACAATTCCTGCGTTTTGCATAAATATCCGTAACAGCTCAAATTCCTTATAAGTCAATTCTACCGATTCGCCCTGTACACGTACGCGACGTTTCTCTAAATCCATGTATAGCTCCTGAAACTGTAATTGTGTCTCATCCTGCAAACTATTGCTTCGACGCAGCAATGCTTTTACACGTGAAATCAGCTCCATCACACCGAAGGGCTTCGTCAGATAATCGTCAGCTCCCATATCCAGTCCTTTGACCTTGTCCAGCTCCGTCGTCTTTGCCGTCACCATAATGATGGGTATTCGTCTCGTCTCGACACGCATGCGCAAGTCTTTCACGATATCCAAACCATCTCTGTCCGGCAACATGATATCCAACAGAATCAAATCCGGAATTTCCCGTTCCATCCGCTTGTAAAATGCCGCCGCACAGTCGAAATCTTCGACCTCATAGCCCGAATTTTTTAATGAAAAGCTTTCGATTTCCCTAATATTCCGGTCATCCTCTACAATAAAAATCGTCGCCATTTTCTCTCCTTTTATTCACCTATTGCCTAATCGAAAAGCAGAACGTCCGACAGTATCCCTGTCGAACGTCCTCCTCATTAATCCAGCACATAACGCTCTTTATATCCTTTATACATCTGTGCAAATTTCGGATCTTCCGACTTTACCTGACCCAGATAATTGTGCACATCATGTTCCTTTTCATCCATCTGAATGACTGCTACTGCGATATTTGAGCAATGGTCTGCGATACGCTCATAGTTTGTCACGAGATCTGTCAACGCAAATCCAAGCTCAATCGTACACTTTCCTTTTGCCAGTCGCTTGATATGACGAGAGCGAATTTCTTCCTTCAGCTCATCAATCACTTCTTCTAACGGCTCGACTCTGGTCGCCTCTACGACATCTTCATTTTCAAATACGCGGAACGTCAAACCGAGTATTTCCATCAATGCACCCGAAAATACTTCCAGTTCTGCTGCTGCACGCTTTGAAAAATGTGCATCGTCTTTGTGCATACGACTTGCGTTTTCTGCAAGATTTACCGCATGGTCTGCCATTCGCTCTAAATCACCGATACTGTGTAATAATGTCGTCATCAAATGATTGTCATGCTCTGTCAGCGGCTTTGCACACAAACGAACAATGTAAGTACCAAGCGCATCTTCATACGCGTCTACACGTTCTTCTAATGTACGCACATGTTTGAGCGTTTTTTTATCAAACTTTTCATATAAACCAACTGCTAATGTCAACGATTCATTGACAAGTCGCGCCATTTCTACTGCAGCAGATTTTACCTGTGCAACTGCAAACGCAGGACGCTCCAGAAAACGCTCGTCCAACAGCTTCATGCCGGCATCCACCGTCTGTAACTGCACTTCCTGTTCCGCCATTTCTTCGTAATCCGGAATCGTAAATCGCGCCAGGCGCTCCAATCCTTTTGAAAAGGGCAATAACACACACGTCGCCATCACGTTAAATGCTGTATGAACTACTGCAATACCGCTTCCATTTGCAGCCTGATCTAAAAATGTAAAATTCACAACCGCATTCGCCGCATAGAAAACAATCATAAATGTAATGGTGCCTATCACGTTAAAATACAAATGTACCAACGCTGCACGTCTGGCATTTTTGCTCGCACCGACACCTGAAATCAAAGCAGTCACACAAGTACCGATATTCTGACCCATAATAATCGGAATCGCTGCACCAAAGCTGACTGCACCGGTCGCACACATCGCCTGTAAAATACCGACAGATGCAGATGAACTCTGAATCACTGCAGTTAAAATAGCTCCGACTATCATACCCAATATCGGATTTTTAAATGCCACAAACAGATTTGTAAATTCCGGCACATTTGCCAGAGGCTTTACGGCTCCGCTCATCGTATCCATACCGAACATCAACACTGCAAATCCAAGTAAAATCGTTCCGATATCTTTCTTTTTCTCATCCTTCAAAAATATGAGAAATATCACACCGATCATCGCAAGTATCGGTGAAAATGAGGTCGGCTTTAACATCTGTATAAAAAAACTGTCGCCTTCCACACCGGACAAGCTAAGAATCCATGATGTAATCGTTGTACCAATATTTGCTCCCATAATAATACCGACTGCCTGCGAGAGCTTCATAATACCGGAATTGACAAATCCCACGACCATAACTGTCGTCGCAGATGAACTCTGTATTACGGCGGTCACTCCGGCACCCAGCAATACTGCGCGAATCGGTGAACTGGTCAGCTTCTCCAATATCTGCTCCAGACGTCCGCCTGCCATCTTTGCCAGACCGTCACCCATCGTGTTCATTCCATATAGAAATAGTGCTAACCCACCAAGCATGGTGAGCAATCCGAAAACGTCCATTTCATTAACTCCTTATCTTCTTTTACATATTATTTTACATAAAAACTCGTAACATACAAATCTATCGTAAAACAACGATGTAAAATGCAAGGGTAATCAATGTAAAATCTATGTAAAGTTTTATTCTGTTTGCGTATCTTCAAATATCGCTTGTATCTTCTCCTGAATCATGCGCGGATGATCACCTGCCTGAATCGACAGTACACCTTCCAGAATCACTTCCATCACCATGCTCTCCTGCGCACCATTTTTCTCCAGTTTGCGGGCAATCGGGATGCAAATCCAGTTCGCTACCACTGAACCATATAAAGTCGTAATCAAGGCCAAGGACATACCTGCTCCGATAGAAGACGCATCCGTTCCCATCACACGCATCATATTTATCAGACCAAGCAGTGTACCTACCATACCCCATGCCGGCGCAGCAGCTCCCAAATCCTGCCAAAATTGTACACGACGTTTGTAGCATTCTTCCCGGTGATTACACTCTGTCTCTAAAATGTCTTTTACAAGCTCCGGCTCCGCTCCATCTACCACCAGGCGTATCCCTTTATCCATAAAATTAGCCTGTTCTTGCTCCTGCTCGAAAAAATGACTTTCCAACGCCAGCAAGCCTTCTCTTCTGGCAACATCCGCTAACTGCAAAATCTGTTCCGATACTTCCTGCGGCTGTTTTTTTGGTGTATGAAATGCCGCACCAAAACTCTTACAGCCATCCCAGAAGTCTGCCAGTGAATCCGCAGTCATCATCGTCGCAAATATACTACCACCCAGTGTCACCAGCAGGGACGGTATATGTATAAAGTTTACAATCGTCGCGATTCCGCCATTTGAAGCGATTCCAAATATAATCGCCATGAAACACATCAAAAAACCAATAAAAGTTGCTTTGTTCATTTTTCGCATAGTTCCTTCTCCTCTCACAATGTATCATTTTGAATTCCTATACATCGTGACAAACATATGCGAAATCTGCAATACTACCGTCGTACCACCTCGGTAGACATTTTCTTCTACATGATGCTTTTATTCTTTCGCCGACGGGTATTCATTGCACAGCAAGCGGTACGGAGCTTCATCTTCCTCTATTTCAGGGAAGCGTCCGACCGGTGGCTGAAAGCGATTGTCCGTATTATCATCATTGCACATGGATACTTCTCCAATCAATACATCTCCTGTACCCGGCTTCACATCAAAATCATGATATTGATACGGCCAGAGTGTAATACTCTCGCCCGGATGCAGTTCTACCCCCGTACCTGCCGGCACATAAAAGGAACGACCATCCATATTGACACACACCTCCGTGTCTGCCAACTGCTCGTTCTCATCAGCATTGTACACATGAATAATCAATGTACCACCACCGCGATTGATGATATCCTCTGACTTTTTCCAGTGGAAATGCATCGGCGAATGCTGACCTTCCTTTAGCATGAGCAATTTTTCTGCGTACACTTTTTTGTACTTTGGATTATTCTGGTTACCGTTACGAAGTGTAATCAATGCAAATCCTACTTTGCTCCAATCGCCCAGACCATAGTCTGTGATATCCCATCCCAGCATATTGTCTCGAATTTCATCATATTCATGTCCACGCGTCTGCCAATCCTCCGGTGTCCAATGGCAAAACGGAGGTAATTGAAAACCATTTTCCTTAATCAGACGCTCCATATCTCGTATACATGCATTAATCTCTGAACGTTTCATCCTATTCTCTCCTTTTTGAATTGATTGCTTACCATGCTTGAATCTGCGCAAGCTTCGCATTTGCATCCCGTAGTCCGACTTCGTATAATTCCTGAAGTTTTTCGGGATTTTTTTCAATTTTACTGATTTTTACATCTACAGACGGCCGCAACACCAATGCCTGTCCGCTTTGTTCCAGCTCCTCCAGACGTTTGATCGACGCATTGTACATGACATGACGATTGCAAATGCGCTCTGCAAACTGCGGATATTTTTTCTCATAAAAAAGCTTCGCCAATGCTTTCGGTATCGGTTTTTTTATATATCCCGCTGCTTTGGTCAGTACAACTACCAAACGGTCATACCCCATCTCTAAAAATTTTTCAAACGGAATACTGTCTGTAATCGCTCCATCCAAATAGCTTTTCCCGTCAATTTCTACCGGCCGCGATACGAAGGGCATCGAGCCGGATGCGCGAAGCACATCCATCTGCTTGTACACACTCTCTACTCTGATATACTCCGGTTCTCCGCGCTCTATATCCGTCACGACTGCATAAAAAGGAATCTGTGAAGCGCAATACGTCTCATCATCAAATATATCCAATTCCAACGGCACATGCTGATAAGCGTACTCTGTACTAACAATATTTCCGGTTCGAATCAGCGGCCGCAAACCCAGATAATCAGGGTCCGCATTAAAGCGTTTATTATATCGAATCACTCTGCCTCTTTGACCGCTAAGCAAATTCACACCAAACAAAGCGCCCGCTGACACACCAATCACTCCGTCAAAGCAGATTCCCTGATCCATAAATGCATCCAACACACCTGCCGTATACATCCCGCGCATCGCGCCGCCTTCCAGCACTAATCCAGTTTTCATGCTCACTCCATTCCATCAAAAAACGTGTTTTCTACTTTTAGACCTTCGCCCTTTAGAAGAAAACACGCTTTCTCACTCAAACTATTCGTATACTTGCACCCGTCTGATTACTTTAAGTATTTTGCCTCATAATCAGCCATTTTCATAGGTCGTTCGAAGAAATAACCCTGGAAGATGTCGCAACCGATATCGGTCAGGAAATCCACATGGTCTTTTGTCTCCACGCCCTCGGTAATGACCGGCATACCCAGCTCTTTTGACAGTGCAACAACTGTTTTAAGAATCGTACGGCTACGCTCTTCGCTTTCACTCGCGCGCAGGAATTCCATATCGATTTTAAGCATATCCACACGAATATCTTTCAGCATATTCAATGAAGAATAGCCGCTTCCGAAGTCATCCATCTCGACAATGAACCCGGCTTCGCGCAGCTTTTTCATCAATGCAAGCTGCTTCGGCAAATCATGCATAATCGCATTTTCGGTAATCTCCAATTTAATATTGCTCGGCTTTATGCCATAACGTGTAACCAGCTTCATAAACTCCTTGTAAATATCTACAAAGAAGAAATCCTTCGGTGAAATATTTACAGACAGATAACGTTCGCCAAATCCACGATCTTTCCATTCTCGCAATTGCTTGCATGCCAATTCCCATACATACAAGTCTAACTTGACAATCAGACCGTTTCGCTCAAACGGTTCAATGAACGTGCCCGGTAACAATAAGCCTTTCGTCGGATGATTCCAGCGAACCAATGCCTCGCCACCTTTACACTCGCCATCTACCGTAATCTGCGGCTGTACATACAGTACAATCTCGCCTTCGCGAATCGCACGATCCAATCCGGCGGCCAACTCCTGCTCCAGTAAAACGGAATAGCGTAATTTCTCATCATAATACGCCACCATTTTCTGGTAATCACCTTTCACGGTTTCCAATGCCAGTAACGCACGATCACACATCGCTGAAATCGGCAAGGTCAAATCATCAATCTCATATACACCAAGATAAATGCGAAGCGGATAAGATACCTCATCTGCAATCTTCATGACCTCTGCGGAACGACTCGCCAATGTCATCTCTCGATAATCACGTTTGCGCATCAACAATGCAAAACGGTCATTTACCAGACGACCATATACCTCTCCGGGTATCGCCTGCTTGCGAAGCATGTCACCAATGTCAATCAGCAACTGGTCTGCTGCCTTGGTTCCAAAGATATCATTTATCATCTTGAAATTACGGACATCCGTACAAATCATCAGATAACGCTCATCCGGATGCATCCGCAGACACTGCTCTGCCTGTCGATAGAAGTAATCTGCATTATACAGACCGGTCAGTGAATCGTGTGTCGCTGCATAGCGTTCACGCAACAAGGACTGAATCTCATCGGTACGCTCCTGCATATTGATATAACTGCCGGCGCGCATACCGTGTTCATCCTTCAGGATGCGATATGCGACTTTCAAGTAATGCTTTTCGCCGTCAATCGTTTCTAATGTCCAGTCATATACAAAATTTTCATCCGGAGACTGATAATGCTCCTTGCACCAACCGTCAAAATTATTCGCAAAGCGGTCTGCATCGGCTGATTTCAGCTCCAGAAATCTTTTTATATAATCATTTGAATAGATGGTCGTGTTCTCCATATCTGTAATAAGCACACCATCTGTCATCTCGTCAATTGCCAGACCCAATGTACGGCTGACAAATGCACGCGGTATGTATTCCACACTATAATAGTAAATCGCTGCTGCCACCAGCGGGAATCCCAATACGGTGATATCAATCACCAAACCGGAAACCAGATGTATCACATCCAATACAAGCACAAATCCAAAGAAAATCAGTATATTTCCATACTTTTTCTTATACATCTGCGGTACTTTCATCATCTTTGTGAGCAAAATCGCAATACAGGTCAGCGACAGCCAGTAGCACCAGAATAGGTGGATATAAAATGCGGTCTTTCCTTCATAGCGCCAAAACAGCTCACCCGCCTCTGTCGTAATCTGTTGCATATCATAAGCATGCCCAAATACGACATTCAAAAGCAACTGAACATTATCCACTACGGTAGCACCGACTACAACAAGCGGAAAGGGTGACGGCTCCATCTTACATTTGCAGTAATCGTTGACAAACCGAACCATCATCACCAATAGCCATTCTGTCGCCGCCGCATACATGCCATACGTCAGATTCGCCACGAATTCATTTTCTGTCCACATCTGTACGGTACTCACAATAACGCACAATGCGGCAATCACAATCACCCAGCGTATATGTCTCGTAAGCTTGTAATCCTTACAAAAAGAACGCACTACAAACACACATAAAATCAACAATACCAAACCGTATATTACCAAACCAGTCATCTTCATATCCATCACTCCCTCTGATTATACTTTCCAACATGTACGTTCTCATAAATCAGCCATGCATCCGTTCATGTTTTCGCCGATAATCTGCTCATCGCATCTCGTCTATAAGATTTCTCTATATGCGATACTCTTTTTCTCTCTATTGTTGTTCTCTTTATTTTATCAAACGATTTGCCAATTGTCTACCAAAAAAGAGTTCCGTGAAGAGACAAAATCATATCTGGGCGTTATCTGATATCCGTCCGATAGCTCTTTCCATTCTTCATACGAGGCACAAATCCCGGTCCCTCCTGCCAGGGTCTGCACATGCCCTCGATACTTTTCCAAGAAAACCCTACATCCTGGTCCAGATTGTTCCGGCAACGCTCCACACCGGAATTGCAATCAATCACGGAAAAGTGATAGCCCTGTCTGATACACGCTTCCATAATGTCATAGGTCATGCCATTGTCATACAAATGATAAAAGTAATCTTTGTATGCCACATATTCATCTCCCGGAAAAAGCTTCTGCATCGCATCCCAGTTATACTCCGTCAAATGCAATTCTATCAAATCCAGATGATCCAGTCCAAGCGTCTCCAGGCGCGGCAAATTGTCCATCAGTGCTTCACGATTTGGCGGATATGCCGGTTCTTCGACCGTGACAATCATTCCACGCGCCTTTGCCAACTTCATGTGTTCGTATACCTGATCGGAAAACTGACTTGCAGACCAGTGAAAACGCACTTCCTGAACACCGATGCGCTGCAGTCGTTCCAGCATCGCATCATCTGCCAGTATTCCGTTTGTATACACAAAGGTATACGGTCGAACCTGTTTCGCATAAATCAGCGGATACACTTCTGCCGCATAACGTTCAAACGTATCAATATAGAGCAACGTTTCACCGGATGAACAGAGTGAAACAATCGCAGGGCGATAGTTTTCCATCTCCTGCAACTTGTATTTTGTAAATTCCAGTTCTCTTCGCTCCTGCTCTTCGTTCAATAAAATTTCTTCCCGCGTAGGCTTGTAATAGCAGTATGGACACTGACACATACACTGTGTTCCGTGAAATAAATTAATGGACTGCTCCCCACTGAAGCAGTCCCTGCATCCAAAGGAAATGTTGCCATAGTGAAAACAATGACCATTCGCATGCATCTGTGCACCTATGGCAAGCAACTCCTTTTGTCTTTTTATTTTCTTTTCGAATATCTCCTGATATGGCGCAATTCTCATATCTTTTATCCTTTTCGCATTCCAAAACTATTCATTCGATAAGTGCAATACACGCTCCTGTATCTCCTGTGTCCGTCCCTGGTTCCAGAACTGTGTACCGATATAGCCACAGGTACGTCGCGCAACAAACAATTTCTCCTGATCACGGTTGCCGCAATTCGGGCACTCCCAGACAAGCTTGCCTGCACGATCCTTTACGATTTTGATTTCACCGTCATAATTGCAGCACTCACAAAAATCACTCTTTGTGTTCAGCTCTGCATACATGATGTTGTCATAAATGTACTTCATCACTTCCAATACGGCAGTAATATTTTGCTGCATGTTCGGCACTTCGATATAACTGATCGCGCCTCCCGGTGAGAGCTTCTGAAATTCTGCTTCGAATTTCAGTTTTGAAAATGCATCGATTTTTTCTGTTACGTGTACGTGATAACTATTTGTAATATAGTTCTTATCTGTCACGCCCGGAATGATTCCGTAACGGCGCTGCAGACACTTTGCAAATTTGTAGGTCGTAGACTCCATCGGCGTACCATATACCGAATAGCTGATATTCTCGGCTGCCTTCCACTCCGCACACTTGTCGTTCAAACGCTGCATCACTGCTAACGCAAACGGCTTTGCCTCCGGGTCTGTGTGCGATTTTCCGGTCATACGCACACACATCTCGTATAAGCCGGCATATCCGAGTGATATTGTCGAGTAACCGCCATACAGCAGTTTATCAATCACTTCACCTTTCTGCAGACGCGCAAGTGCTCCGTACTGCCACAAAATCGGTGCCACATCAGACGGTGTACCGAGCAGTCTTTCATGTCTGCACCGCAATGCGCGATGGCACAATTCCAGACGCTCATCCAAAAGCTCCCAGAAACGATCCATCTCGCCATTTGATGCGCAGGCAACGTCTACGAGATTGATTGTCACCACACCCTGATTAAAGCGACCGTAAAACTTGTAACTGCCATCTTCGTTTTTCTGACTTTCCTCTACCGTCAAAAATGAGCGGCAACCCATACAGGTATATACGTTTCCTTTTTTCAGTTCACGCATCATTTTTGCCGAAATATAGTCGGGAACCAGACGCTTTGCAGAACAACGTGCTGCCAGCTCTGTCAATGCCCAATATTTCGAATCTTCATAGATATTGTCTTCATCCAGCACATAAATCAGCTTTGGAAATGCGGGGGTAATCCAGACACCCTTTTCGTTTTTTACACCCTGCATACGCTGTTTTAGTGCTTCTTCTATAATCAGCGCCAAATCATCTCTGATTCGACCTTCTTCGACCTCATCCAGATACATAAATACCGTCACAAACGGCGACTGACCGTTACAGGTCATGAGCGTATTCAACTGATACTGAATAATCTGGATTCCCTGTCGAATCTCACGTGCCAGTCTGCGCTCTGTCACCTTGCTTATAATCTCTGTATCCATAAAATCGCCGTTCTCACGACGCTCTTCTTCGACCTCTGCACGGATTTTCTTTCTCGTAATATCTACAAACGGAGCCAGATGTGCCAGCGAAAATGACTGACCGCCGTACTGGTTGGAAGCCACCTGCGCTACAATCTGTGTCGTCACATTACATGCCGTCGAAAAGCTGTGCGGCGGTTCGATTTTGGTTCCGTTAATCACAGTTCCGTTAGACAACATATCCTGCAAATTTATCAAATCACAGTTATGCTCTTTCTGGGCATAATAATCCATGTCATGAAAATGAATCACACCGTCGTTATGTGCACGGATGATATCTTCCGGCAATAAAATTCTGCTACTTAAGTCTTTGCTGACTTCTCCTGCCATATAATCGCGCTGTGTCGAATTGATGACCGGATTTTTATTTGAATTTTCCTGTTTTACTTCCTCATTGATACGTTCCAAAAGCGCTAAAATACCATTGTCTGTCGAATTGGCTTTGCGCGCCAGTTCTCGCGTATAACGATAGCGCACATACTTCTGTGCCACCTCGTATCCGCGCATTTGCATAATCCCTTTTTCGACCATATCCTGTATTTCTTCTACACTGACTGTATAGAGAGCTTCTGTCACCTGATCTTTCACATTATTTGCAATCGCACGAATCTGACAATCACTCAGTCTGTAAATATCCTGAATCTCCTGGTTTGCCTTTGCAATCGCATTTACAATCTTTTCTTCCTCAAAATCTACTTCTTTTCCGTCCCTTTTGATTATCTTATAGTTTGACATAGGTATTTCTCCACTAAATGTTGTATTCATATTAACAGCATCTGCTTACAGTATGTTTGAAACACCGTTTTCCAAACATACTCTCACTAAATTTTACTATAGCCGATTTGTATTCAAAAGGGAAGCCCCTATTTTGCAAAATATTGAACTTTTTTTCATCTCAAACACAAGATATAGTGTTATGCACAAGAAACCAACAAAAAATCACTCTATTTTGTCAGTGACAATACATCACAGACTGTCAACACCGTATTCGAAACTGTGAAATGAATGTCATAGCCTGCATAAGCAATTTTATAAACGCGTGTTTCATCCTTATGAATCGCAGGTCGCGGGTCCTGACGCAAAAAAGCCAGCGCGCCTGCCCGCTTTTCTTCCGGAAGTCTTTCTAGCAATTCCTGCGAAAAAATCACCTGCAGCTCATGCGCTTTTACACGGTCGCCAAAACCACCGCTCGCATCCGGGTGTGCATCCACATATGGAAGGTACGGTTTTACATCATAAATCGGTGTTCCATTCATCAGGTCTACACCTGCCACGACAAGAACCGGACCTTCTGTTTCATCCATTCGAAGTGCTACCAGTCGCACACAGGAAAGCCCGATGGGATTCGGACGGAAGGGCGAACGCGTCGCAAATACGCCCATCCGTTGCTTTCCGCCGAGGCGCGGCGGTTTGACGGTCGCAGACCAATGTTCTCTCTTTGCCTCCGAAAATTCCCATAACAGCCACAAATGGGAGTATTCTTCTATCCCGCGAAATGCTTCCGGCTGACGGTATTCCGGTTCAAATACAATCTCGCCGAGCAATTCCTCTGCCAGACAGCTCTGTCGCGGAATTCCGAATTTTGTCGGAAAGTCCGTTCGAATCGTCGCTATTTTGTGTATTTCCATGTTTTTATGCTCTTGCGTATGTTCTGACATAGCTGCTTGTCCTTCTCTAATTGATTTTATACCGTGTGTTTTTGCTTCTATTTCGGTTCCGGTTTGCACAACTCTGCAAACGGACGATTTTTTTCGCCTCTCGGATACTCCTTATTTAAATATTCTTCACGGACATGTTCTTCTGCAGAGCGGACTTCCAGCAAAAGATCTGTCGCAGACATGCGCAGCGCACCGCCGGAGCTGACCGTCAACTGTTCCATTCCATCAGATGTTGCTACTGTCACCTTTATTTTTTTTCCAAGCGAGCGGACAAACTCTTCGATATACATATCTGCGGTCTGTCCTTCCTTTGTGAAAATCTGGCGAATGTTGTGATAATTCTGCTCACTTCCGGCGTTTCCTTTACGCTTGTAGGCATCGTACACGACGATGAGACGGCACTGGCGATACCCCTGATAATTGCACAAGATATCGTTTAGCCGGTCTCTGGCTCCATCCAGATTTTCTGCCGCGATACGTTTTAATTCATCCCATGCATAAATCACATTGTAGCCGTCTACGATCAAGTACTCCTCCGGTGTCTTTACCGGTTTTCGCGGATAGGGTGACTCCTGCGGCCGACGCAGCTTTGATGCATAGGAATGTGTTTTTTCCATCTCTCGTCTCTCATATCCGAGATTTGTATCACCGACACCCGTGCGGCGTTTCACTTCGCCAAATGTCCTCGTAAATATCGCTTCGAGCTCCGCTTCATCCGCGTAGCCGCCGCTATGTGTGGCAGACCGCGATTGTTCTCTCGCCTGCAGGATACGCGCCTGTTCTTCCAATTTTTCTTGCTCATATGCCTGCATATCGACTTGTCCGAGCACACGGATCTGACCGGACGCATCTGCCGATAAACCGCTCTCCAGATGCATGTATTCTTCTACCTCATACCAGGGCACGACAAATCCCGCCCCATGTGCACAAAATACAGAACCGGTCGGACGATCTATATCTGTTTCGCTGTCATATCCGATTTCCTCTATGATTTCCTGTTGTTTTTTCTCTTCTACGGGCTCATACCCTGCCAGCTCTAATGACAGCCGTCCACAGCCTCTCGTATATGCGTTTACTTCTGCCAGATAGCCCTGCATCTTTTCTGCCGGCGCCGTTCCGCACAGTCTGGTCATCACACCATCCGCCGCTGTCTCCGGCGGTTCAAAGTTGCCATTCATCCGCTGTACATCAGCCATCGCCCGCCCGATATGCTCCGTCGGAACATCTAAAATATAGCGATAATACGGCTCCAGCAACACACTCTGTGCTTTTTTCAGTCCATGACGAATCGCCCGGTATGTCGCCTGTCTGAAATCACCGCCCTCCGTGTGCTTCAAATGTGCACGCCCGGTCAGCAATGTGATACGCACATCTGTAATCGGTGCGCCTGTCAGCACACCGGGATGTTCACATTCTTTTACATGTGTCAAAATCAATCTCTGCCAGTTGCGGTCAAGCACGTCTTCTTTGCATGCGGTTCCGATTTCAATGCCGCTGCCACGCTCACCCGGTTCTAAAAGCAAATGTACTTCTGCATAGTGTCGAAGCGGCTCATAATGACCAACTCCTTCTACCGGTGCTGCGATGGTCTCCTTGTATACGATATGTCCCTCTGCAAATTCCACTTCCTCATGAAAACGCTGCCAAATCAATGTTTTTAATACCTGCGTCTGCACTTCTCCCATGAGCTGCATATGGATTTCTCGCGTCCGCTCGTTCCACAACACATGCAATAAGGGGTCTTCTTCTTCCAACTGCCGCAGTTTTCCAAGAAATACAAATGCATCACAGGTAGTCGGCAGCACCAAGCGATAAGTCATGACCGGAGCAAGGCTCGGTGCCTCCAGCCGCTCCTGTGCTCCAAGTCCGTCTCCCGCTGCTGTCGCCACAAGTCCCGGAACGGCACAGATCGTTCCCGCCTGCACACGCTCCACCGCCTCATATTTTGCACCGTTATATAGTCGTATCTGATTTACTTTTTCCGGTTCATCTGCGCCTGTGTCAATCGTCTCTTTTACCTGCAGACAACCGCCGGTCAGCTTCATCCAGGTCAAGCGTCCGCCACTCTCATCTCTGGATATTTTAAATACCCGCGCTGCAAACGCATCTGCATATTGCTTTTCAGGCAGATACTGCGCGATACCGTCCAGCAAATCCTCTACACCTTCTGATTTTAGTGCAACACCAAAAAAGCAGGGGAAGATATTCCGCCCCTGTACTTGTTCTGCTATCATTCTATCATTTAATGTATCACCGGTCAGATATGTCTCCATCAACGACTCTTCGCACATGGCAATATTTTCCATCCACTGTGTATCATGCGGACAGGAAAAGTTCTGACAGCCATCTGAGAGCTCCTGTTGCAACAAAGACATTAATTCTTCTTCTGACCTGTGTGTCAAATCCATTTTATTGATGAACAAAAATACCGGAATCTCATAGTGCTCTAGCAATTTCCACAGCGTTCTCGTGTGGCTCTGCACGCCATCCGTCGCACTAATGACGAGAACTGCCACATCTAACTCACTCAGTACACGCTCCATCTCACCGGAAAAATCCACATGCCCCGGCGTATCTAGCAGTGTGATGTCCTGTTCTTTCCATATAAATCGCGCCTGCTTGGAAAAAATTGTAATTCCCCGTGCGCGTTCCTGTTCATCGTTATCCAAAAAAGCATCCTTATGGTCCACACGTCCAAGCGTTCGAATCGCACCTGCCAAAAAGAGCATTCCTTCTGACAAGGTGGTTTTTCCCGCATCGACGTGTGCAAGGATGCCTATACTTCTTTTTTTCATAGACTATGAATATGCGTTTCTGAAATAATCATTTAATTGCTTTAAAGCTCGTATCAGAATCGCCAGTTCCTCCTCTGATAATGTAGCCTTCGCATTGGCAATCATCTCGGCATGAAACTGCTTGTGACGCTCATAAGCACGTTTGCCGCGCTCCGTCAGTGTCAGAAAAACGACTCGTTTATCCTTTTCACCGCGTGTGCGCACCACATAACCGTGCTCCACGAGACCATCTACAGCTCGCGTGAGCGTCCCGGTCGTCACTGACATGAGCTTTGCTACATCAGAGCTGCGTTTGGCTTTTTCCGTGCCAATCGCTTCCACGATATGCATATCATTCATCGTCATATCGGAAAACTCTTCTGTAATGAGACATTTCCCCTCTATTTCTATCAAATTCTGAAATATGAGAACAAGAACCG
>JAGAOE010000049.1 GCA_017623885.1 Eubacterium sp.
CAAAAAGGAGCTTTTTATGACAAGTATCATGAAACATATGAAAAAGATATTTTTTTGCGGGACGCTACTGATCAGCACATTGGGATTAAGCGGATGTGTCAACAAAAAAGAAGACGGTAGCAAATTGAATATTGGATATTTTAACAATATCACGCATGCACAAGCTTTGCTGATGAAATCTGAAGGCTCACTGGAAAAGAGTCTCGGTGAAGATATTCAGGTAAACTGGACTGCCTTTAACGCCGGCCCCGCAGAGATACAAGCACTCTTTGCAGAAAGCATTGATATCGGATATATCGGACCTGTACCTGCCGTGAATGCCAATACAAAATCAGATGGCGATGTGCAAATTCTCACCGGTGCGACAAAAGGCGGAGCCGTGATGGTCACGCATCCTGATTCAGGTATAAGCAGTGTATACGATTTATCCGGAAAAACGGTCTCTATTCCACAGCTTGGGAATACGCAACACTTGAGCCTCTTACACTTACTGGACGAATATGATCTCGAACCCGTGAGCGATGGTGGCGATGTTAATGTAACCGCTGTAGCCAATGCAGATGTCAACAACATGTTGGAGCGTGGCGATATTGATGCAGCACTTGTACCGGAACCTTGGGGTGTGACTTTGCAAGAGCAAGGTGCCGAGCTTCTCTTAGATTATGATAAAATCTATATGCAAGGACAATATGATGTGGCTCTTGTAGTCGTGAGAAAAGAGTATATGGAAGCTTATCCTGAGATAGTAAATGCGTTTTTGGAAGCTCATGAAGCAGCCACCATGAAGTTTGCACAGGATGAAGATGCCTGCTTGAAAATTATAAATGAAGAATTACTCCAATCTACCGGCAAAGCATTAAATGAAAACATTCTCAAGCAAGCTTTTGAACGAATTTTGGTAAATACTGCATTGAACAAGGAATCCATCATGGGATTTGCAGAAATCAGTGAAGATGAAGATTTTATTTCAGACGAACCGGAAGCGTCCGTCTTATATGCACAATAGGAGAAAACCATGTCATTAGAAATAAAAAAGGTCAGTAAACATTTTGACAACAGTAAAGAAGCGACTTTAAACGAAATCGATTTGGAAATTAAAGACGGCGAATTTGTCTGCATCGTAGGCGCGTCCGGCTGCGGAAAAAGCACCTTGCTTAATCTGGTTGCCGGTCTGCTCACGCCTACCAGCGGCGAAATTCTGCTTGACGGGAAAAAGATTACCGGACCGGATGCTGACCGGACGGTAATGTTTCAGGAACACGGACTCTTCCCTTGGCTAAATGTCATCGACAACGTGAAATTCGGTCTGAAAATGGCAAAACGCCCCAAAAATGAACAGGAAGAAACAGCATTACATTATTTGAAGATGGTAAAACTTTTGGAATACAAAGATTATCCGATACACCAGATTTCCGGCGGTATGAGGCAGCGCGTAGCGCTTGCCAGAGCGCTTACAATGGATTCAAAGATTTTGCTGATGGATGAACCATTTTCAGCATTAGACAAGCAGACCTCTAATATTCTTCGGGAAGAGCTTCAAAAGATTTGGATGGAAACAAGAAAAACGATACTATTTATTACTCATAGCGTAGAAGAAGCGGTATATCTGGCAGACCGTGTCGTGGTACTCACCCCCGGAAAGGATCTGCGCATTATAAATATCGATTTAGAACGTCCCAGGCATGTTCATGCGCAACAATTTGTAGACTTGCGCCATGAAATACTGGACTATATCAGAGGGGAGGCCTAAGCATGGGAATCATTCTATTTGTCATTTTACTAATCGCCATATGGCAGGGATTCTACTGGATTACGGTGGATTTACTCGACATCTGTAAATCCTACTCCGTTCCGTCTCCTTTCGGTGTCGGTGAACGTCTCATTGATCTTTGCAGCAATGGAAGCCTGTTTGAAGCTACCGGAAATTCGCTCCTTCGCGGATTTGCCGGCTATCTGATTGCTGTGTTATTCGGCATCGCACTGGGTTTGCTGCTTAATCATTTTAACTATTTGCAGAAAAACCTCAAACCGGTGATATTGGGCGTTCAGACCTTACCCAGCGTATGCTGGGTTCCGTTCTCCATTTTATGGTTTGGTCTTTCCACACAAGCAATTCTGTTTGTTGTCGTAATGGGTTCTACATTCAGCATTGCCATATCTGTAGATAACGCTGTCAAAAATATAGAACCCATTTATTTAAAGGTCGCCAAAACAATGGGCGCTGAAAAACGCCAGCTTTACTGGCATGTGATTCTCCCCGCCAGTCTTCCGGAAATTGTCTCCGGTTTAAAACACGGCTGGTCTTTTGCCTGGAGAGCACTGATGTCCGGAGAAGTGATGACTACCTCTATCGGCTTAGGTCAAACATTGATTATGGGACGCGATTTGGCTGATATCAATCAGGTCATGCTCGTGATGCTTGTGATTGTCTTTGTCGGTATCATAATCGACAAATGCATTTTTTCTGTCATTGAGCGCAAGCTACTGCTAAAACGCGGTTTGATATCTTCTCCGTAAATCAAGATTCTAAATTCAAGAATCGATCCCATTCTTCGATATCAGCACTTCCCGCTACGCGTATGGTGTACGCATGCTCTTCGCCGTCCATACCGATTTCATAAATGTCTCCCTCTTTTTTTAATCCGTACAGGATGGCACTTTCCACCTGTTCACAGAGGGAGGCATATTCATTTTCCTGCAGAACGCGGTCTTCGATTTCTTGCTGCAGCACACCGTCTGCATTGTATATTTTGCATCCTTCTTCAATAATTTCCAGAATCTTCGGCTCAACAATGCGAAACTCCAACCCATTCGCGCGCATTGTGCGAACATCTCGGTTACAGCTATTTTGTTCGAGTATTTTGACATTATCCAAATAAATCTGAAACATTCCTGATGTAAAACGCAGTTCTCCTACATATGACTCTCTAAAATCAAATGTATTCCATTCATTCTCTGTCTGATATCTCATAATCACTTATTCCTCTTTTCTATGCTTTTCTATCATAAAAACAGTCCTACGAGCGGAATCGTAAAAATAGACGCTAACGTACTGACTACCGTACCCTTCATGCAATACTCATAATCAGCGCCACATTCCCGTGCAAACAATCCGATGACACTTCCGATGGGCATTGCCAGCTCAATAATGAATACGCCAAAAACGACTGCATCATATCCCATATTTTTCATTATAAGTGCAACTGCAATCGGCATCGCTACCATTCGTAGCAAAATAAACACATACATACGCACATCTTTCAGATAATCGCGTAAATTTGCCTTTGCAATAGACACACCAATCATCATCATTGACAACGGAATCGTCGTATCTCCCATATAATCACACAGCGATACTACCGGCGACGGCACTTTGATCTTAAGTGCAAAAATAATCAATGCCAATAATGCTGCCACGACCCCTGGATTTACAATTCGCTTTAATGATTGCATAATGTCAAATTTCTGTTCGCTATCTAAACCATTCTTTTCACGTGCCGCTTTTCGTGCCAACGACATACCATAGGTGTATACGAACACATTATAGAGCAGAATATAAAAAGAAACATACACCACGCCTTCACTGCCATACAGACTCTTCGCTACCGGTATACCCATAAATCCAAGATTTGAGAATGATGCCATCAGTCTGTAGATGCTTTTCAAATGCTTCGGCGGGTGCATCACCCATGCCAGTACGATTGCAAACAGCATGACAATCACATAATAGATCAATACCAACTGTAAATTCCCAATGATTTTCTCCTGGTCAATGGCGTCTGTATCACCGAGTACACCCCCAACAACCAAAAACGGATTAAACAGGTTTACTACCAGCTTTGATATCGCTGACGAGCCATCCTCACTTAACCATTTCATCTTATATACAAATGTTCCTGCCAGCATCATAGCCAGTAAGACCAACATTTGTCCGAATATTATTCCGATATCCATCTTATTTCCTCTCCTTTATCATCTGTTCCAAGCCTTCCGGTCTATAGAAATGCAAACGCTTTTATCTACGTTTCCCTATATCTCCAGCTCTTCTAACAGTTTTCTTCTCCTGCCGCCACCCAGTAGCTCTTCATTGTATTTCATATATTTTTCCTGCGGATTCATTGCCAGAAAAACAGCAGCTTCCTTACACATAGTAAGACCCGTCACGAATAGCAGCATCTCCTGTGATCCTTCTGCTCCGAACGCATCTTCCAGAAAATCAAATGCATGTCCCATCGCTGCTGACACTGCACTGCTCTGTGGCGTATCCACAAATTCTTTTTTCTCAAATAAAAGCATCAACGGCTCTTTTAACGCATCCAACAGCAAATTCACGACGGAAAGACGTTCGTCAAATCCGGCATTCATCAATCGCTCAAATACAATCGGTTCTGCTTTTCCGCGCAAAATATCACCAATCTTATAATCATCTTCATATTTTCGGTAAAGCTCATAATATGCGTAAAAATCCTCTGCGACATCTGCTAAATGGAGATATTCGCCGATTACATCCTCTGTGATCGGAAGTTGCATCTCCTCATAGACTTGCATCAATGCACTCAAATCTTCCCATCCTCGCGCTGTCACAAAGCGCAATCCGTCTACATCTGTCTCGATTCGATAGAAATTCTTTTTTCGAAGCTGCAAATAACTGCGAATCACCCCATGTATATGACGATCCGATGCATATTTCATCCACACATCTACGTCCGCTTCTATCTCCATCAAACGTACACGATCCAATGTCACCATATCAAAATCCCGCACAGACTTATTGTACTCCGGCGGATTTCCGGCAGCTACAATCACCCATCCTGACGGTACTGCACGATTTCCAAATGTTTTACATTGCAAAAACTGTAGCATGGCAGGCGTCAACGTTTCCGATACACAGTTAATCTCATCAATAAAAAGAATTCCTTCCTTTTTTCCCTCGTCACGCATGCATCGATAGACGCTTGCTATAATCTCACTCATTGTATACTCTGTAACGGTATAAGTTTCTCCCTCATAGCATTCCTCTGTAATCATCGGAAGACCTACCGCGCTTTGTCTGGTATGATGTGTAATCGTATATGCCACCAGACCCACGCCGCATTCCTGCGCAATCTGCTCCATAATCTGTGTTTTTCCGATACCCGGCGGTCCCATGAGCAAAATCGGTCTCTGTCTGATGACCGGTATTCGGTATGCACCATTTGCATCTTTTTTCAAATATGCATGCACAGTGTTCTTTATTTCTTCCTTTGCCTGTGCGATATTCATTTGGTTATTTCCTCCTTGTATTTCAATCATCCTAAATCATTCTTTGTAAATCGCTCTCCTCCAGCTTTCGCTGAATCGCCCACACCGGTACCTGATCTTTTTCATATGCATCTAAATAAAGAAATGCACACGGATAGTCCGGTTTTTTCGCAGGGTATGTCCCGTTTCCGTCTGTAAAATAGAGCAATCCTCCTAAATGTCTTAGCTCACCCTTCGCGCGTAATTCTTCTATATAAGAAAATACCGGGCGAAAATCCGTATTTCCGCCGCCTTTGATTTCAAAATGTGCCAAAAGCGCTCTCGCTTGCTCAATACTTTGTATCATGTGATCTTCCTGCACACAATCATCGCACTGTACCAGATGAATTTTCGCACCTGTGAAAAATGCATCTTTCTCCAACAATATCTGTAATGTCTCCTGCAAAAAGCCATGAATGAGCGCCCCATTTGTCGAATAGCTGGTATCTACCGCTATCACAAACTCTCGTATTCGATGTTCTTCACGCGTCTCCAGCGGTTCTATCAGCGGTAAATTCCCATATACCTGTAGCCCATACGTGTAATAATTCAAATCAAAATTATCCATATCACAATGCAATTGTTCCTGAAAGGCTGCAAATTTCTTTAAAAATTCTATATAACTCCGCTGTCTTTTATTCGCAGCGATAGATTCTTCTCTGGCTGCAGCAAGCATCTCATCTGACTTTTCAGACTTTTCCTTTTGGAACTGCACCTGTCTGGCGATTTTTTGCCATTTCTTCTGTGCATCCTCTTCCTGATTTGAGTTGTTTTGCATCGGTGACTGTCCATTTTTTTTGCCCCACAACGCATGATCATCTACATAAAATTCCTGCGATAACTGTGATAGCTGATCTATGGACTCTGATTTTAACAGCTCATAGATTCCTGCTGCAGAAAAAATCTGCTCCTGTCTCATTTTCTCATAAAAACTGCTGCGCACCCAACTCAGCAAACGACGCGTAGATGCCACTTCGAATCCATCTATCAAATATTCTATTGCGATATCGCAGGAAAGGTTCCAACGGTTTTGCTCTCGTTTTCCGCATTGCCACAAATGCGCATAAAGACAATGCAACACGGTGTGCAAGTACGCACGCCGCAAAAACTGCTCATTTTTCTTAAATACGTCCAGATATCGAGCCGGTGGAAAATATAAGTGAATGCCTTCTGTGGCAAATGCCTGTACATTTTCTTTTCCCTCCGGACTCAACGCTGACAATGCACGCTCCAGATAAGGAAAATCGATGCACAACTCATCGCGCAGATAATCCATCACCTTTAGAAACATCCGGCTTTCCCATTCTGTCTGCGTCTCAATATGCATTTTCGTTCCTCCAGCGGATGATGGCTGCCACTCCGCGTGTCCAGCCTTCACTGACTGCCTTTATGACTGCCGCCTGAATCGCTTCGTCTGAAATCGTG
>JAGAOE010000050.1 GCA_017623885.1 Eubacterium sp.
ACTCCATCTCCTGTCAACTGCTGCGGCGCTACTTCGTCACAAATCGGACAACACTCCGGATAAACCACACGACAAAGCAATCGATATACTGACCTTAGCGTTCTAATGATATTCTTTGTCTTCTGTTTTTGTTTCCTCACACACGCTCCTTCTCATTTTTATTCGATTCCATTTTCACTCAATCGATCACACAATCCACTATACCGCTCCTGTTGCTGCACATTTTCCACCATTTGTGCAAATACAGAATCATCTCCGACCAGTGTCACACAGCTCTTAGCTCTGGTGACGGCAGTGTAGAGCAAATTCCGGTTCATCAGCGGTCGCGGTCCAGACATCAACGGAATCACAACCGCAGGATATTCACTTCCCTGCGATTTATGTATCGTTATCGCGTATGCCAGCTCCAGCTCGTCAATCGCTCCAAAGGGATATTCCACCACACGACCTTCATCAAATTCGACAGTCAGACTCTGTGCAAACGAATCTATAATACGAATGATACCCATGTCTCCATTGAATACACCCAGACCTTTTTCAATCGAAATTCCATATCGACTGCGAATTTCCCACTCCAACTGATAATTGTTTTTTGTCTGCATGACTTTATCGCCTTCGCGAAATATACCGTTCACTCGTTCTTTTTCTGCTTTATCCTTTGCCGGCGGATTCAGATACTGCTGTAAAACAACATTCAGACGTTCTACACCAAGCAAGCCTTTTCGCATCGGCGTCAATACCTGTATGTCCATCGGCGATGCATTGACGTATTTCGGCATTTTTTGCAGGACTAGCTGCAACGTCACGTTGATAATCAAATCTGCTTCGTAGCGTTTTAAAAAGAAAAAATCTTTGCTCTTATTATCCAGCGTTACACTTTCACCGCGATTGATGCGATGCGCGTTTACGATGATATCACTTTCTTTTGCCTGACGAAAAATCTCGTTCAATTCTACCACAGGCAAGCTTTGCGAAGATATAATATCGCGCAGCACACGCCCCGGTCCGACACTCGGCAACTGGTTGACGTCACCGACTAAGATCAGTCTGGTTCCCGGCGTAATCGCCTTTAACAATGAATTCATCAGTGGCAAATCTACCATCGACATCTCATCAATGATAATCGCATCTGCTTCCAGTGGATTCGAGTCATCTCTGCCAAATCCGACCGCATCCTCTCCGCCCAATTCCAGCATTCGGTGAATCGTACGCGCCTCATAACCGGTCGTCTCACTCATGCGCTTCGCCGCACGTCCCGTCGGCGCTGCCAGCATAAAATCTAATCCTTCTAAATCAAAATAGCGAATAATCGAGTCGATGGTGGTCGTTTTTCCGGTTCCCGGTCCACCGGTAATCACAAGTACACCTTCTTTTGCCGCCGCAATCACCGCCTGCCGCTGATGCTCTGCCAACACGCGCCCGGTCACATGCTCGATACGGTCAATGCATTTACAAACATGTTCTTCCGACACATCCATCGCGACATTCAGCATTTTCAGCATATAAGCTACATTTGATTCCATATTGTAAAAAACAGAGGCATATACGCGCGTCTCTTCTCCGTTTCGCGTCCGCACCAGCCGCCTCTCTACCGTCAAATCTGTCAGATTTTTCTCAATCGCATCTCTTGGCACTTCCAACAGCTCTGCGGCTCGTGAAAGCAGAATTTCCTGCGGAAGATAGGTATGTCCCTCTGCCGCCGCCTGCTGCAGACAATAAATCATTCCGCTTCGAATACGAAAATCCGAGTCTGTATGAATTCCTACTTTTGATGCGATTTCATCCGCAATCCGAAAGCCTACACCATCGATATCGTCTGCCAAACGATACGGATTTTTCTGCAAAATACTATAGATTTCTTCTCCATACGTCTGATATATTTTTACCGCCAGTGTAAGACTGATGCCATATTGCTGTAAAAATAGCATCGCAGAGCGCAGCGCACGCTTTTCCTCTACCTGCACACTAATTTCCTGCGCTTTTCGTTCGCTGATTCCTTTTATCTCTGCCAGTCGTTCCGGTTCTTCTTCAATAATGCGAAACGTATCCCGACCAAACC
>JAGAOE010000008.1 GCA_017623885.1 Eubacterium sp.
ACACAATTTTTTTCAACAGTTCAGCCATGAACAAATCAGGTGAAGACATCATGCTTGCATGAATGGATTCGCCTGATTGTTCATGAGGTGAGCGCCCGCTTATGAGCAAAAGGAGTTGCGTTAGCAACGGGGAGCCTTGCAAAGGCGGTTTTGCGATTGGCACGCTTGAACTGTTGTCCCTATTTCATCCATGAACATTCCTGGTGAAGACATCATGCTTGCATGAATGGATTCGCCTGGTTGTTCATGAGGTGAGCGCCCACTTATGAGCAAAAGGAGTTGCGTTAGCAACGGGGAGGAGTGTTCATGTGGTGAAGACATCATGCAAAAGGAGCCGTTCTCCTTCTTTGGAAAACAGCTCCTTCTTTATACGTCTCTACTTTAAGCTAATACGCACCAACGCTCTTCGCAGTGCCAGCTCTGCACGCACGATATCCAGATTTTCAGCTTTCGCCTGCAGACGTTCTTCTGCTCGACGTTTTGCCTGTTCCGCACGATCCCAGTCGATTTCATCCGGCCACTCTGCTATTTCTGCAAGCAATGTCACCTTATCGCCCAGAATCTGTGCAAACCCGGAATGTACGGCTGCCTTTTTTTGTCCCTGCGCCTCGGTAATCGTCACGATACCCGGTGCCAGAACGGTAGTCAGCGGAATATGGTCTTTATATACACCCATATCGCCTTCCACACTTGTAAACTCTATCATCGTTGCCTCTCCGCTATAAAAAATACGGTCCGGCGTGATGATTTCTACTTGAAAATTTTTATTCTCATCTGCCATACGTCATCCCCCTATTTCATACGGGCACGTACTTCATCGATGGAACCGGCATTTAAGAACAATCCTTCCGGAATGTCATCATGCTTTCCTTCCAAGATCTCTTTAAATCCACGAATCGTCTCTGCAATCGGTACATATTTTCCTTCCATACCGGTAAACTGTGTCGCAACAGAGAACGGCTGTGACAGATATCTTTGGATCTTACGCGCACGGTTTACGACTACCTTATCATCTTCTGACAATTCATCCATACCTAAAATCGCGATAATATCCTGCAATTCTTTATATTTCTGCAAAATTTCCTGTACACCACGTGCGACCTGGAAATGCTCTTCACCGACAATACGAGGGTCCAGAATACGTGAAGTAGATGCCAACGGATCTACTGCAGGATAAATTCCGAGTGCCGCAATCGAACGCTCCAATACGGTGGTCGCATCCAAATGTGCGAACGTCGTCGCCGGAGCCGGGTCTGTCAAGTCGTCTGCCGGTACATATACTGCCTGTACCGATGTGATGGAACCATTCTTTGTGGAGGTAATACGCTCCTGCAATGCACCCATCTCTGTCTGCAAGGTCGGCTGATATCCTACTGCGGAAGGCATACGTCCAAGCAATGCAGATACCTCTGAACCAGCCTGTGTAAATCGGAAAATATTATCGATGAATAACAATACATCCTTTCCGCCTTTATCACGGAAATATTCTGCCATCGTAAGACCTGTCAATCCTACACGCATACGTGCTCCGGGGGGCTCGTTCATCTGACCGAAAACCATCGTCGTTTTATCAATAACGCCGGATTCTTTCATTTCATAATATAAGTCATTTCCTTCACGTGTACGCTCACCTACACCGGTAAATACCGAATATCCACCATGCTCTGTCGCGATATTATGAATCAATTCCTGAATCAATACGGTTTTTCCTACTCCCGCACCTCCGAACAGACCGATTTTACCACCTTTCTGATACGGACAAAGTAAGTCTACGACTTTGATACCGGTCTCTAACATCTCAGATGATGTCGCCTGCTCTTCAAAACTGGGTGCCGGTCTGTGAATGGGCATATATTCTACGCCATCCGGCGCAGGCTGCTCATCAATCGGCTCACCCAATACATTAAATATACGTCCTAAGGTATTCTCTCCTACCGGAACAGAAATCGGAGCGCCGGTTGCGATTGCATCCATACCGCGCAACAGTCCGTCCGTAGGACCCATGGCAATACATTTTACGGTGTCGTCACCCAGATGCGATGCCACCTCAACGACCAGACGCTCTCCATTTTTACGGGTAATCTCGATCGCCTCGTTAATCTCGGGAATCTGTCCCTCCGGAAACTTTATATCCAATACCGCACCGATAATCTGAGTGATTTTTCCAATATTTTGTGCCATTGTTTCACTCCTTCTATTATTTTTTCTAAGAAATCGCTTCTGCGCCAGCGATGATCTCTGTCAACTCCTGGGTAATCGAACCCTGACGCGCACGATTGTATTTCAAAGACAAATCACTTATCATGTCTTCCGCATTGCTTGTTGCTGAATCCATAGCCTGCATTCTGGCTCCGTTCTCACTGGCAAGCGCCTCCACAAATGCACCATAAAAAATGCTGGTCACATATTTGGGAATGATCAGATTGAGCGCTTCTTCCACATTCGGCTCATAATTCATAATCAGCTTGTCATCTGCCGCAGAGATTTCTTCTTCAGAAAACTCTACCGGAAGCAGCTTCATCAATTTCGGTACATGTACCACAGTATTTTTGAAATGTGTATACGCGAGATAAATCTGACCGATTTCTCCTTTTGAATACCTGTCAAGCACACGAGCACATACTGCCGCTGCATCATCATAATCCGGTGAATCCATCACTTCTGAATGGTCTTCCGCTATCACATAGCCGTTTCTATCCAACATTTCACGGCCCTTGTTTCCGATACAAAAGATCTCTACGCGATCCTTCGGAAGAAGCTCCTGATTATTTGTGACAAGTTTTACCACATTCGCATTGTATCCGCCCGCCAGTCCTCGGTTTGAGGTAATGACTACGACGGCAATCTTGTCAGACGCTCCACTTGTCAGGTACGGATGATTGATGTTACCGGACTTCGCCAAAATGGATGTCACCGTCTGATACATGTGTCGAAAATACGGGTCTGTAGCCTCTGCATGAAGCTTTGCCTTCTGCAACTTTACAGTAGAAACTAATTTCATGGCTTTTGTGATTTGCTGCGTACTTTGTATGCTGCTTTTTCTTCGCTTGATGTCTCTCATCGAAGCCATAATTTTTCACCGCCTTATTTCTACTTAAAAGATTTTTTGCATTCCTCGATTGCGCGAATCAATGCCTGCTCCGTCTCCTCGTTCATCTCTTTCGTCTCTTTGATAGAGGTGAAAATTTCCGGATATTTTGTAGCAATGTGCTCAATCAATTCGCTCTCAAAACGCAGTACATCATCTACTTCGATATCTAACAGATAACGCTTTGTCGCTGCATAAATCACAACTACCTGCTGCTCTACCGGCATCGGCTGATACTGTGCCTGCTTTAACATCTGTTTTAATCGCGTACCCTGTGCCAGCGTTTCCTTTGTCGCATCATCCAGCTCTGAACCAAACTGTGAGAATGCTGCCAGCTCGGTATACTGTGCTAACTCTGTACGAATCGGTGCAGCAATCTTTTTCATCGCCTTAATCTGTGCCGAACCACCTACACGGGATACGGACAAACCGGCATTGATTGCAGGGCGGAAACCTGCGTTGAACATTTCTGTTTCCAAATAAATCTGACCGTCTGTAATAGAAATAACATTGGTCGGAATATACGCAGATACATCGCCTGCCTGTGTCTCAATAATCGGAAGAGCGGTCAATGATCCGCCGCCCAGCTTGTCAGACAAACGTGCTGCACGCTCCAATAATCTCGAATGCAAATAGAATACGTCACCCGGATAAGCCTCTCGTCCCGGCGGTCTACGCAAAAGCAGGGAGAGTGTTCGATAAGCGGTCGCGTGTTTACTCAAGTCATCATAAATCACGAGAACATCCTCGCCGTTTTCCATCCATTCTTCTCCGATTGCACATCCTGCATACGGAGCAATATACTGCAACGGTGCCAACTCACTCGCAGTAGATGCTACTACGGTCGTATATGCCATTGCACCAAATTCTTCTAATGTCTTCACGATAGACGCTACAGTAGACGCTTTCTGACCAATCGCTACATAAATACATTTCACGCCCTGGCCTTTCTGATTGATAATCGTATCAATCGCGATAGCTGTCTTTCCTGTCTGTCTGTCTCCGATAATCAGCTCGCGCTGTCCGCGTCCGATCGGCACCATCGAGTCGATTGCCTTGATACCGGTCTGTAAGGGTGTATCTACTGATTTTCTGGAAATAACACCACTCGCCACTCGCTCGATCTCACGATATTTATCGGTCTGAATCGGTCCTTTGCCGTCAATCGGCTGTCCCAATGCATTGACTACTCGGCCAATCATTGCATCTCCGACCGGAACCTCTACGACACGTCCGGTAGTTTTTACGGTATCTCCCTCATTGATATTTTTGTTAGCGCCCAATAATACGGCACCTACGTTATCTTCTTCAAGGTTTAATACCATTCCATATACTTCGCCCGGAAATTCCAGAAGCTCGCCCTGCATCGCATTTTCCAAACCATGAATACGTGCGATTCCGTCTGCCACCTGAATGACAGTACCTACATCTGCCACCTCTAATGTAGATGCATATCTGGCGATCTGCTCCTTTATCACGGAACTGATTTCCTCTGGTCTCAAATTCATGGAGCGCATTCACCTACTTTCAACTGTATTTTTGATAATTCTGAACTGAGCGATGCCAGCTTGCTCTTGATGCTGCTGTCTACCACTCGGTCCTTGATGCGCACGATCATTCCTCCGATTAAAGAAGGGTCTACGTCGTAATGCATCTCAAATTCCACATAATCTGTGGTTTTTAAAAGCTTCTCTAACAGATTTGACTTTTGTATCTCTCCCAGCTTCACTGCAGAAGTGACATATACGGTTCCGATATGTTTATACTCTTTTGCCTGAAGTATAAAATATTCTAAAACTGCTGTTGTCTCGCTGTAATGATCCTTTTCAACCAACATACACAGCAAACCTGTCAGCTCATCTTTGATACGACCCTTAAATATTTTTTCAAGTGTCGTAAGTTTTTCTTCTTTTACGATTTTCGGATGATTCATTAATCGATTTAACTCTGCGTTGCTCTCTAATATAGAAAGAACGCCCTTTGCTTCCTCCAAAAATGAATCTAACTGGTTGGATTCCACTGCTAATTCAAACAATGCATCACCGTATGTTTTGGACACTAGCTTCGCCATGTTGAATCACCCATCTCCTTTATTGTCTCATCGACTAGTTGGTTTTGAATACTGATATCCATATTTGCACGAATCACTTTCGATGCCATCGCTGCCGCAATCGTAATCATTTCCTGCTTCATCTCATCTGCGACGCGTTTCTTTTCCAGCAATGCTTCTTCATTCGCACGTGCAATAATTCGAGCAGCCTCTTCCTTTGCTTCGTCTATGATCTTTGTCTCACTGCGAAGCGCTTTTTGTCTGGCTTCTGAAAGAATTGCCTCAGCTTCTTTATCGATGCCTTTCAGCTTTTCTTCATACTGCGCCTTCAATGCGGCTGCATCGGTCTTGTCTGCTGCTGCACTGTCTAAGTCTGTCTGAATCTTTAATTTACGGTCTTCAAGCATTTGCCGAACCGGATTAAAGAGCAGATAGCTCATTGCCAGCGTTAAGAAGAATATTGCGACTGCAAGCAATACAGTATCATGTACCAACTGCATGTCCAGATCAAATAATCTTTCCATAACCTAGAAGTGTTACCTCCTTATTTTTATTGTTGAACGTGATACGATTATCTTGCTAACGGCTTTACGAACATTAACAGAAGTGCTACTACCAGACCATACAAACCGGTCGTCTCTGCTACTGCCTGTCCCAGCAACATCGTAGAAGTGATATCTCCCTTTGCACCGGGGTTACGTCCTACTGCAGATGCACCATGTCCTGCAGCGATTCCCTGTCCGATTCCGGGTCCGATACCGGCAATAACTGCCAGACCTGCACCGATTGCTGAACAACCTAAGATAAAATCTGTACCTGTGAAATTCTCCATGATAATTTCCTCCTAAACTAATAAAAATTTCAGATTAACTAATACTCACCATCTTCAATGGCTTGATGAATGTATGTCATTGTCAACATACAGAATACATATGTCTGGATCGCTCCTGAGAACAAATCGAAGTACACATGCAAGGCTGCCGGCCAGATTAGCGCAAACTTGGACAACAGCGTATATACCAGCGCCTCAATTACCACGCCTGAAAGCACATTTGCAAACAGACGGAGTGACATCGACACCGGAACTGCTATATCACCGATCAGGTTAATCGGTGCCCAAATCGGCCACGGATCACAAAGACCCTTTAAGATACCTGACACATGCTGATGCTTAAACTTCTGATACGTGATAATACCAAACGTAATCAACGCCAGCGCAAATGTCGTACCATAATCTGCCGTCGGCGGCCGCAATCCGAGCAAACCGGAAATATTACTAAGCAATATGAAACAAAAAAGCGTTCCGATATAATTCGCAAAGTATTTCGCGTTATGCCCCATCGTATTCTCTACCATGCCATCCAGTTTCTCCACAACCAGCTCCACCACATTCTGAAATGTATCGGGAACTTCCGTTGCATGCTTCATTTTGTAGTTTGCTGCTGCCGCAAAGCCTACTAAAAGCAGCATTACCAACAGGATACACATATGAGAGGTCGTAATCCAGACGGTCTGTCCAAAAAGCTCATAAGAAAACAGACCATGAATCATGAAATCCACTTCTGAATCAGCGGCCATTAGAATTCCATACTCCAAACTTTCACCTCCTTTTTTTACCCATGCGTTCAAACAAGGGTTGTACATATGCCGAAAACTTTAACCCCAGCACTCCAAAAAATGCCGGAAGCATCATTCCCAGATTAAAATATGTTATAACGATCAAAATGATCAGTACAACCGTATAACGAAACATCGACGCTGCGATTGTCTTGCGTTTTGCACCGTCTTCCGTACCGAGGCTCACAGCGTCTTCAATCGTCACCGCCATATGAATCGCCATAAACAGCGCGCACCCGATACCAATCCACAAACCGGTCGTATAACGCAGCCGGTCTTCTACCAGCCACATTCCGGTAAATTGTAGCAACAATCCATATATTATGATTCCCAAAACCAGACCCGGTAATGCTTTATTGAGTCTTTTTAACATGTGATTCTTCCTTTTTTATATTGTTTGTAATCGTTTTGTTATCCGAAGATACTGTTTTATGCCCATTTTTCTTTGGCATATATATTCTGCGGGCAAGCTGAAAGACATTTCGCATACCTGCCATTGCGCCGATTGCAAAAAACGGTATCGCCAGCCAGTCAGCAGAAATCTTCTCTCCAAGCCATGCACCAAACAATGTACACGCCAGTATCGGCACCAGCATATGAATGCCAAACTGCGTAATCATTGCAAACGACTGAAATACTTCCTGATTGTTTTTCTTCATATTATTATACATCTAAAACAATCTGACGTTTTGTACGCGAATACTTGTAATATCGTACTCCCGCAGCATCCATCATTCGTTTTGAAGCAATCACCGACGGTGTATGTTCATACTTATCACTGTCATATACAACGGTTTTTATTCCGCTCTGAATAATAGCCTTTGCACATTCATTGCACGGGAACAGCGTCACATACAATTTTGCGCCATCCAGACTGCCTCCGCGATAATTCAATATCGCATTCAGCTCACTGTGCGTAGAATACAAGTATTTATTATCCAGCGGGTCACCTTCCCGCGTCCAGGGGAATTCGTCATCTGAACAGCCGGACGGAAAGCCATTGTAACCCATCGACAAAATCTTATTGTCTCCGCTGACTATACATGCGCCCACCTGTGTATTCGGGTCTTTTGAACGCATACCGGACAACATGGCTACGCCCATAAAATATTCATCCCAGCTAATATAGTCATTTCTCTTATCACTCATACGCGCGCATCCTCCTGTTCGTTTATCCATGCTGCAAGCTTCTTTATCGTCTTTGACAACGACTCGAAACAAAGTCCGTAAGCCGGTAGCGGTCCGCCATAAGGGTCCATAATCTCTAATTCTTCACCCACCAGCGTCGTCAAAACCTCTACCTGTGAAGCACGTTCCTCTCCGATGATGGCCAGAACTTTCGGTATATCTGTCTTTTCCATCACCAGCACAAAGGTGTCATCATCTACATCCTCCGCCACCAACTGTGCCGACATATAGCCTTCCATATTAATACCGTTACTTATCATCACCGCGTTCACCTTTTGGTTAATCGGCTCCGGAAATAATACCACCAAACCACGCGTCTTTATCTCCAGCTCACGTTTTAAGCTGCATTCACGCAGGAGCGCTGCCGCCATCGGTGCACGACAGGTATCACTTCTGCATACAAAAATCAACTTATTCCACATCCTTTACCTCCAATACCTGATGTCCGGCTGCCTTTAACAATCGGTTCATGACTGCCTGACCGATTCCGGCAGAAGCAAAGCTCTCTGAAAAAATCGCATCTACACCCAGCTCATCAAATTCGCGTAAACTTCCGTACAGATGTCTGGCAATCGCATCCTCATCATCACGTGCTCCGATACAAATCACTGTGCCATACTCATACTGCGCCTTTGTCTCCTCCGTAGCAATGATTCCGACCTGCTTTCCCTGTTTTATCAATATTTCACAGCGATTGTTAATCTCTTTTGTCACAGCAGATAACGGACCTTCTACCACCTTTAAGTCTGCTTTTGGCGCATAATGACGGTATTTCATACCAGGTGCTTTCGGCTTTTGCAGCGAATCTGCTTCGATCAGTCCCGGGTCCATCCGCACTTCTCCGAGAACCTCCTGCAGCATCTCTAATGTAATATAGCCCGGCCGCAAAATCACCGGTATCTCTTCCGTCAAATCTACAATCGTCGATTCCAGTCCGATACCTACCGCACCGCCATCTACAATCATATCTATCTTTCCATCCAAATCCTGCACCACATGTTCTGTGCGTGTCGGACTGGGTCTTCCTGACGTATTGGCACTCGGTGCTGCGATATAGCCATTCGATGCTTCGATCAGCGCAAGCGCAATCGGATCTGAAGGCATTCGCACTGCCACTGTGTCCATCCCGCCTGTCGTCTCGTACGGAATACTCTCGTTTTTCTGAAAAATCATCGTCAACGGTCCCGGCCAAAATTTTTCTGCCAGTAAATCTGCCTGTGGCGGTATATTCGCTACAATCCCATCAAGCGCCGCACGATTTGCGATATGAACAATCAGCGGATTATCTGACGGTCGTCCTTTCGCCTGATAGATTTTTTGCGACGCCTGCGGATTTGTCGCATCTGCGCCCAACCCATAGACTGTCTCTGTCGGAAACGCGACGAGTCCACCTTTTTTTAATAGTTGTCCTGCCCGTGCGATTGCATCCAAATCAATCGCTAACGGATTTATTTTTACGATTTCTGTTTTTATATTCATAACGATAAGTATACCATAATTTCTATTAATGTACAAAAAAAATCATTCAGAAATAACATTTATTGTCATTTTGTTTAAAAATTCCATGACTCCGATATGTATTGCCCATGCGAGCCGCTCCTGATATACCTCATCTGTCAGCAATACAGCTTCCTGCGGACAACTTAAAAAGCCACACTCCACAATGACTGTCGGTGACGTTGTGCGCTTCAACAGGTAATAACTGTCATTCGCCTTCTTTTGACGCTGATATTCTTCTCCCACTCGGAGAATCAGACTCTGCTGTATCGATTCTGCCAACTGCTCGCCCTCTTTGGACTGACTATAGTAAAAAACCTGTGCTCCGCGTACCTGTGGGGAAGAAAAACTATTTTGATGGATGCTGACCGTGCAATCCGGTGCTTCCTTTTTAATCAGCGCACAGCGTTTTTGCAAATCTGCTACTTTTTTGTTCTTATCACTCTCCTCATACAGCCCAGCGTCCGTTTCACGCGTCAATACCACCTCTACATCTGCTGCTTCCAGCAATCGTTGCAACTTTTTTGCTACTGCCAGATTAATATCCTTTTCCAGCACACCATCCGCAGAGACTTTTCCACCATCCACACTGCCATGTCCTGCATCT
>JAGAOE010000051.1 GCA_017623885.1 Eubacterium sp.
GCCGGGGCGTTCCCCCCTTCCGGCTCTGCCCGCCGCCTGCGTCAAAAGCTGAAATGTGCGCTCTGCCGCGCGATAATCATTTCCATGCAAAGACAAGTCTGCAGCCAGTATACCGACCAATGTGACCTTTGGAAAATCATGTCCCTTTACAATCATCTGTGTGCCAATCAGCACATCTGCTTCTTCACCTGCAAACGCCGATAAAATCTGCTCATAGCTGTCTTTTGTCCGCGTCGTGTCATAGTCCATGCGAAGTGTGCGAATTCCCGGAAAACGTGCACGCACAACTTCTTCGATTTTTTGTGTACCGGCACGAAAGGCACCGATATATTTGGAACCACACGAAGGACATTTCGTCACCTGCGCGGTTTCATAACCGCAGTAATGACACTTCATCATCGCATTTTTGTGCAAACTCAATGACACGTCACAGTGCGGACATTTCACTGCTTCGCCACATTCTCTGCACGAGACAAAGCCCGCCATTCCACGCCGATTCAGAAACAAAATCATCTGTTCGTGACGCGCCAGCCGATCCTCCATCAAATCCTGCAGCTTTCTACTTAGAATGGAGCGATTTCCGCTTTTTAATTCCTCTCTCAAATCTATCACTTCACACGCCGGCAAGGTTCCTTTTCCGGCGCGTGCCTGCAAACAATAGCGCTGCAATAATCCCTGTTCCACGCGATACCTCGACTCTAACGACGGTGTCGCTGTTCCGAGAACCACACTGGCACCTGCCAGTCGCGCACGCTCTATCGCAGTTTCTCTGGCATGATAGCGCGGCACAGTCTCTGACTTGTAGCTGCTCTCATGTTCTTCATCCATAATAATATATCCCAAATTTGAAAATGGTGTAAACAATGCCGAGCGCGGTCCGATTATAACATCCAATTCTCCGTTTTTTGCACGTAAAAACTGGTCATAGCGTTCCCCCTGCGACAAGCGCGAATGAAGAATACTCACCCGGTCTCCAAACCGATGATAAAACCGCATAACCGTCTGAAACGTAAGCGCAATCTCCGGAATCAGTACAATCGATGCCAGCCCTCGTGCGGCGGCGCGTGCGATCAGCTCCATGTACACCTCTGTTTTTCCGCTTCCTGTCACACCCTGCAACAAATAACTGCTTCTGTCACCGTTTCGAAATGCAGTGTCTATCTCATCCACAATCGCTTGCTGCTGTTCATTTAAGACAATATCATATCCTTTTTGTGTCAGGTGTGAAACCGGATTGCGATACTGTTCTTCACGCTCAATACTAAGAATTCCCTGTTCTTCCAGCGCGCGAAGCACGCCCGCATTTACATTGAGCTTGTGCAGTACCACTTCATATAAAATCGCATGATTTTCGATCAGTGCCTCCAACACTCTGGCTCGTGCGGTACGGTGTTTACGCTTGTATTCTTCCAATTGATTTTTCGCTTCCAAATCTGACAGCTTTAATACGACCGTTCGTTTCTGCTGCAGACGTTCCTTATGTTTCACCGGAATCACGGTTTTTAATGCCTGATTCATCGTGCCGCCATAATTTCTTCGCATCCACGCCGCCAGTGCAATGAGTTGCGACTCTATCGGTATCGAATCCTCCTGAATTTTTACAATTTCTTTTATCTTTGTCTCATCGTAATCCGTATAGGAAGTAATATCTACGACATATCCTGTACGAAGCGTATTTCCACCGCCAAACGGCACCAATACCTGCATACCGATGACCAGCTTTGGCAGCCATTCATCCGGTATCCGATATTGAAAGACTTTATCTAATTTTTCATGTGATATATCAATAATGATATCTGCATACATGTAACTATCTGTTTCCTTCTATATTTTGTGCGCATACCTCTGCAATGAGCTCACGTTCATCCATGTGATATTTTACACCTTTTATCTCCTGATAATCCTCATGACCTTTTCCTGCCAGCACAATGACATCTCCCGGCTGACCGTTTTCGATTGCATAGCGAATGGCTTCTTTTCGGTCGATAATCTCTACATATGTGCCATCCGTTTTGGCAATTCCGGTTTTGATATCATCAATAATCGCCTGCGGCTCTTCATCACGCGGATTGTCTGATGTAATAATCGTCAAATCTGCCATTTTTCCGCTGACTTCTCCCATCTCAAAGCGTCTCAGCCGTGAACGGTTTCCGCCGCATCCAAATACACAAACCAGTCTTTTCGGATGGTACTCCTGCAAGGTAGACAGCAAGCTTTCCAGACTCATCGCATTGTGCGCATAGTCAATCATCAGCGTGAATTCATCTGACACCGGTATCATCTCGATACGTCCTTTTACCTTCGCCTCACGCAATGCTGCCTGTATATTTTCTGTTGTCACCTGAAACTGATGACATACTGCCATCGCTGTCAGTGAATTGTAAACACTAAAGCGTCCCGGTACATGAATCTCTATCGGACATGACACAAGTCCCTCTGCCCGGTAGCTCACACCCAGATAACTTTTCTCGTTAATCAGTTTTAAATCTTCTGCACGCAAGTCTGCCTCTTTTGACAAACCATAGGTTTGCAGACTGCAGGTGTGACCTTCGAGAAGCTTTTGTGTATGCGCATCGTCTGCATTGACAATACCCAGACGGCACTGACGAAACAGCATACCTTTACATGCCATATATTCCTCAAAAGAGGCATGCTCATTCGGCCCGATGTGATCCGGTTCGAGATTTGTGAAAATACCGATATCAAACACAAATCCACCGACACGATGCATCATCAGTCCCTGCGAAGATACCTCCATCACGACTACATCCATTCCCGCATCTGCCATCTGGCGGAAGCTCTCCTGTACAATATAAGATTCCGGCGTCGTATTCACTGCCGGAATATGTGTCTGACCGATAATCGTCTCGATTGTACCGATCAATCCCACTTTGTAGCCTGCGTGCTCCAGAATCGATTTTATCATGTAAGTCGTCGTTGTTTTTCCTTTTGTTCCGGTAATTCC
>JAGAOE010000052.1 GCA_017623885.1 Eubacterium sp.
CTTTCGAATAGCGGCGGAATTGATTTTGCAAAAATCGGACAGATTCTTCTCGTGACGCTTCTTTTGTATGCGTTCAGTTCTCTTATGGCATTTGCCCAGGGCTGGATTATGACGACGGTTTCGCAGAAGATGACTTATCGGTTCCGTGAGGAGATTTCGCAGAAAATTCATCGTATGCCGATGAAATATTTTGAGTCGAAAACAGTGGGAGAGGTACTTTCCCGCATTACGAATGATGTGGATACGCTCGGAATGAGCTTAAATCAAAGCATTACGACGCTAATTACTTCTGTGACAACACTGGTCGGAGTTTTGATTATGATGCTTTCCATCAGTCCGCTTATGACGCTGATTGCACTTGTGCTGCTTCCGATTTCCGGAATTATGATGGGAGTTGTCATCGGAAAGTCGCAGAAGCATTTTGTGGATCGGCAAAAGTATCTTGGTGAGATTAACGGACAGATTGAGGAAGTCTACAGCGGACACAATATTGTGAAGGCATTTAATAAAGAGGAAGATGTCGTAAAAGAATTTGATGAGACCAATGAAAAATTGTATGTTTCAGGATGGAAATCGCAGTATATTTCAGGTCTCATGCATCCGATTATGGGATTTGTCGGGAACTTAGGTTACGTTGGAGTAGCGGTGTCCGGAAGTATGCTGGCGGCGCGCGGTGCAATTACGGTTGGAGATATTCAGTCGTTTATCCAGTATGTCAAAAACTTTACGCAGCCGATTACGCAGGTGGCGCAGGTATTCAATATGCTTCAGGCGATGGCAGCGGCTGCAGAGCGTGTGTTTGAATTCCTCGAAGAAGAGGAGGAAGATATTTACGCGAAACAACCGGTGCAAAATGTGGCAATTGAAGGAGCAGTTACCTTTGAACATGTCCGCTTCGGGTATACAAAGGATAAGACAATCATTCACGATTTCAGCAGTGAGATTAAGCCGGGACAGATGATTGCCATCGTCGGTCCGACCGGTGCGGGGAAGACGACAGTTGTTAAGCTTTTGATGCGTTTTTACGATGTGGACAGTGGGGCAATTCTAATCGATGGACATAATATCAAAGACTTTAACCGCAGCGAGCTGAGAGAGCAGTTTGGTATGGTGCTTCAGGACACGTGGCTCTTTAAAGGTACGATTATGGAAAATATCAGGTACGGACGTTTAGATGCGACGGATGAAGAGGTGATTGCGGCGGCAAAGGCTGCGCACGCAGATCATTTTATTCGTACGCTCCCGGGCGGATATCAGATGGAGCTGAATGAAGATGCAACGAACGTATCACAGGGGCAGAGACAGCTTTTGACGATTGCCAGAGCGATTTTGGCGGATAACCGCATTTTGATTTTGGATGAAGCGACAAGTTCTGTCGATACAAGAACGGAAGTGCGTATCCAGAAAGCGATGAACAACCTGATGAAAGGGCGCACAAGCTTTGTCATTGCGCACCGGCTTTCTACGATAAGGGGCGCTGACCGGATTTTAGTTATGAAGGACGGCGATATTATAGAGCAGGGAAAACACGAAGAGCTTCTTGCAGCCGGCGGTTTTTATGCGCAGCTGTACAATTCACAGTTTGAGGAGGAAGTATGTTAAAAGGAAAGACAGTACTTTTAGGAGTGACAGGCTCCATAGCAGCATATAAAATGGCGAATGTGGCGAGCATGCTTATGAAAATGCATGCAAATGTCCATGTGCTTATGACGCAGAATGCAACGTATTTTATCAATCCGATTACGTTTGAGACGCTGACGGGTAACAAATGTCTGGTGGATACGTTTGACCGTAATTTTGAGTTTAGCGTGGAGCATGTGTCGCTGGCAAAGCAGGCAGATGTATTTTTGGTAGCACCGGCAACGGCGAATGTGATTGGAAAAATTGCAAATGGTCTTGCGGACGATATGCTTACGACCACTTTTATGGCATGTAAATGTCCGAAAATTATTTCGCCGGCTATGAATACGCAGATGTATGAAAATAAAATCGTTCAGGATAATATTGAGAAGTGCAAAGCTTACGGAATGCAGATTATTACACCTGCTTCCGGTCGTCTTGCATGCGGAGATGTCGGTAGCGGAAAGCTTCCTTCGGAGGAGGTTTTGGTCGATGCGATTTTAAAAGAAATTCGTTATGAAAAGGATATGATCGGACTTTCTGTACTTGTGACCGCAGGTGCAACGAAGGAACCTCTCGATCCGGTTCGCTTTATCTCGAATCATTCCACCGGAAAGATGGGATTTGCAATTGCGCGCTGTGCAATGGAGCGAGGTGCTGACGTGACGGTCGTGGCAGCGTCGACAAGTGCTCCGGAGCCGCCGTATGTCAATATCGTGCGAGTGGGAAGTGCAGCGGAGATGTTTGAGGCGTGTAAAGAGCATGCGCCGTCTTCAGATATCGTAATCAAGGCCGCAGCGGTGGCTGATTATACACCGGCATCTGTGGCGGACGAAAAGATTAAGAAAAATGATGCAGATTTGTCACTTGCACTTAACAAAACACAGGACATTTTAGCTTACCTCGGTCAGCACAAAAAAGAGGGACAGTTCCTCTGTGGCTTTTCTATGGAAACAGAAAATATGCTTGAGAATTCCAAGAAAAAGCTTGTGAAAAAGAACCTCGATATGATTGTTGCCAATAATCTGAAAGTGGCAGGTGCAGGGTTCGGAACGGATACCAATATTGTGACTTTGATTTCGGCAGACGAAACAAAGGAACTTCCGATTATGAGCAAGGATGAAGTGGCATATGAAATTTTGTCTGTTATCAAAGAGCGTGTTAGCAATAGGTAACTGAATTGCATTGCAGAGGAAATCAAGATGAAGAAAATCATTTTGTTTGAAGGTGATATCGAGACGCAGGGATATTTCTCGATTCAAATGAAGAAAGAACTGGAGCGCCTAGGGCATCCGGTGTATTTGTATGACTTAAAATCTCCATGGAAATCTTCCATGGAGATGCTTGCATTTATAGAAAAAGGGAACACCGCGGTGCTTTCCTTTAATTTTCACGGAATGTGCATGGAGCCGCAGTTTGTAGATGAGGAGGGCACTTACATATGGGATGCGCTCGGAATCCCTTGCTACAATATTTTGGCGGATCATCCATATTATTATTACCAAAGACTTGCCGAGGCTCCGAAAAACTATATACAGCTTTCGATTGACTTAGGGCATGAGGTGTTTATGAAGCGTTTTTTCCCGGAGGTGAAGCTTGGACCGTTTCTTCCGCTTGCAGGGACAGAACTTGCAGAAATTTTGCGGACAAGCGAGAAGGATGGAATTCCGTGTGAACTGTTGCCCGAGCGTGTGGATAGCCGACGCCCGATGACAGAGCGTGAGATTGATGTGATTTTTACGGGAAATTATGCAGATCCGGCGCGTTTTGAAAAATACATTACCCGGCTGGGAGATGAGTACACGCAGTTTTATTATGAGATGATTCATGATTTACTGGAGCACCCGCAGCAGAGGGTGGAAGATGTGGTCGAGCGGTATCTGCGGCGGGAAATTCCGGATGTGACCGAGGCGCAGCTCAAAGAAACCATGCAGAATATTACATTTATAGATTTATATATCCGCTATTATGCACGCGGACAGGTAGTGCGTGCCCTGGTGGACGCGGGGGTTAAGGTACATGTGTTTGGAGATAAATGGGATGAGCTTGTCTGCAAACATCCGGAAAATCTGATCAATGGTGATTCTCTTTATTCGGAGGAGTGCCTGTATCAGATTCAAAATAGTAAAATTTCATTAAATGTGCTTCCGTGGTTTCGACGTGGTCCGCACGACCGGATTTTTAATACGATGCTAAACGGCGCTGTCTGCCTGACCGACAGCAATCCCTATTTGGATGAAATGCTGGTGGGAGAGGGTGACGGAGCTTTTTTGCCGGCGGAAAAGCGTGATGAAGCTTCTTTGCCGGCGGAACTGACTGACGCGGTGAACTGCATCAAGTATTCCCTGACAAATCCGGAGCAGATGGCAGAGCACGTAATCCGCCTGCTTGCTGATACAGAAAAGTTGCAGAAAATTGCCGATGCAGGTTATAAGTTAGCGCAGGAGCATACCTGGGCAGCGAGAATGCGTGAATTTAGCAAGTGGCTGGCAAAGGATTAAGCGCCAGGTGGATATGGTTAGCTGGCAGGGGACATTTTAATTTGCCCCGGCGGGTATTGCTACCGGATTTTGCCTTTCAATACCCAGAGATTTCTCAAATGCTGGGTATTAGAAGGCAGAAATGGCATCTAGTACCCGTTTTAGACAATTTTTGAGCAAAAATTGGGTATTGAGAGGC
>JAGAOE010000053.1 GCA_017623885.1 Eubacterium sp.
ATCCGGAGCATTTCGAAATAGAGACCTATGAAGCGTCAGATTTTGCATTTGCAGAAGAACTCAAAGAAGTACAGGTGTATCTGGAAAAGGAACAATTGCTCGAACATTTAGAGCATGTGGATGAGTCATTGTATGAGCAGATTGATCAACGCCTGCAATATGTCTACGATTTTGAGGAAGAAGTTTCACTTCGCACAAAGATGTCTGTGTCGGAGCTCAAGCATCGAAATATGATTTTGGAGCCGGGCGAGGAAGACACGTTAGCGTGGTATGCAAAAGAAGAAACGAGTGATTCTTATGTGCCGCGGTTTATGAGAAATGAGGAGATATCGGAAGGTCTGATAAACCCCGGAGCATTGCGCGGTACTGCGATGCATCGCTTTATGGAGCTTATTGATTATGAAATGCTTCATACAGATGAGACACGTGAACAGCTACTTTTGCAGATTGAAGCGTTGCGTGAACAGGGGCGTATAGATGAAAAAACAGCCGCTTTAATCAATGTAGATAAGGTCATGACATTTGTGAAAAGTGCGCTCGGAAAACGGATTATGCAAGCGCATAAAGACGAGGCGCTGTTTCGTGAGCAACCGTTTGTCATGGGAGTACCTGCATATGAGGCAGATCCGACGCTGAAAAGTGAACAGCTCGTACTGGTGCAGGGTATCATAGACCTTTATTTTGAAGAGGACGACGAACTTGTTTTAGTAGATTACAAGACGGATTCGGTGAAAGATGCGCAGCAGTTGATTGACCGCTATCAGACCCAGATGGATTTGTATGCGAGAGCTTTGGCGGCTGCGACCGGAAAAAAAGTGAAAGAGAAATTGATTTATTCGTTTAAATTGGATATTACCATACCGGTGGATGAAAATGGAATTTTAGGAAAATAAAAAAGGAGAATCGTTATGAGATATGTGTTGGCATCGCAATCGCCGCGACGGCAGGAGCTGTTAGGAAAGCTGGGGATTGAATTTGATATTGAACCGGCAGCGGGGGAGGAATTTTATCAGGGTCAGACCCCGGCGGATACTGTACAGGGATTGGCAGCCGCGAAGGCGATGGAGATTATGGAAAACTATTCGCTGCAGGAGCGTGAAAATCTGGTTGTCATCGGTGCAGACACGATTGTTGTCTGTGAAGGTGATATTATAGGAAAACCGAAAGATCGCGCACACATGGGTGAGATGATGGCTCGTTTGCAAGGACAGACACATGAAGTGTATACGGGCGTCGCCCTTTGCTATATGCGTGATGGGGCCCTTTGCGGTGATACATTTGCAGAGTGTACACAGGTGCATATGTATCCGATGAGTGAGGCACAGCTTGCATCGTATGCGGCGAATTCAGATGGCCTGGACAAAGCCGGAGGCTATGGAATTCAGAGTGATGCGGCGATTTATGTGAGTGGTATTACCGGAGATTATCATAATGTCGTGGGATTACCGATTGCCAGACTGTATCACGAGATGCTGGAACGTGGACTTTTATAATTTGTAACTGTTCAGAGCCAAACAGTTTCATCAAAAACATATGAGAAATGTTTACATTTCAGAGTATGTTTTTGTATGAAACTATTTGGCGGATACGCCACACCGAGGAAATACGCAGTATTTTCGAGGTTGGCTCTGAATAGTTACTATAATAGGAACAAACCGGGAAGGTGTGGAATAGTTTCAATTCAAGATTGCTATTTGTACGGTTTTCCGATAAGATGAAAGAGAGTCAGGAAAGATATGGAACTGACGATTTCAAATCAAATCTAGGAGGGGTACCTATGAGTGTATTCAGTGAACAGGATTTACAGGTATTTATCGATCAACAGTTGCAGCTTTTTCCGGAACCGGTGGCAGAGACACTGGAAGAAGCAGAATATTTTTTAGAAGATTGTATGGCAATTTTGTGCAGAAATAAAAAAGAAGTAAAACAGTATTTCGAAGAAGAGGGAATCGATTTGTGCGGTATGTCATTGGAAGAGCTGCTGGAACAGCCGGAAGTATTTGCACTTTCAGGGGGACGTTATCTGATCGTAGAGGCGTGATGTGTACTGCAATATCAAAATCGGAAAAGGAGAGTCACAGAGCTATGGGAAAATATGATGTGATAATTATAGGTGCAGGACCGTCCGGTATTTTTTGTGCGTATGAATTGATACAGAAAAAGCCGGAGTGGAAGGTTTTGTTGGTAGAGAAAGGACGACGCATCGAAAATCGTGCGTGCCCGAAAAGAACGACGAAGGAATGTGTAGGCTGTAAGCCGTGCAGTATTACGACCGGATTTGCCGGAGCGGGCGCGTTTTCAGACGGAAAATTATCTTTGTCACCGGATGTAGGAGGTACACTGCCCGAGATTCTCGGATATGAAGCAGCGACAGAGCTGATTCGTGAATCAGACCAGATTTATTTGAAATTTGGTGCGGATACGAGTGTGTACGGAGTGGATAAAGAAAGCGAAATCAGAGAAATTCGTCGAAAGGCAATCAACGCGAACTTGAAATTGATTGAATGCCCGATTCGCCATCTGGGAACGGAAGAAGGATATAAGATTTATTCGCGTCTGCAGGAGTATTTGCTGGAACAGGGCGTAGAGATGAAGTTTTCGACGATGGTCGATCAGATTCTGGTAGAGGACGGTGTAGCGACCGGAATTTTGACAGACAAGGGAGAGCAGCTTTATGCAAATGAAATTGTAGCGGCTGTCGGTCGCGAGGGTGCAGACTGGTTTTCTCATGTTTGTAAGGAATTGGGAATCGAGACGGAAGTCGGAACCGTAGATATCGGTGTGCGCGTCGAAGTGCGTGACGAGGTAATGGAGCTGTTAAACAAAAATCTGTATGAGGCAAAGCTGGTATATCATACGCCGACCTTTGATGATAAAGTGCGCACGTTCTGTACCAATCCGTCCGGTGAAGTGGCAACTGAGTATTATGACAATGGCTTGGCAGTCGTGAACGGTCATGCATATAAATCGCAGGATTTAAAAACGAACAATACGAACTTTGCATTGCTCGTATCCAAAAATTTCACAAAGCCGTTTAAGACACCGATTGAGTACGGAAAACAGATTGCGCAGTTATCAAACATGCTCTGTGACGGAAAAATTATGGTACAGACTTATGGAGATTTTAAACGCGGACGAAGAACGACAGAAGAGCGTCTGTGCAGAAATAATCTGATTCCGACATTAAAGGATGCCGTTCCCGGTGATTTATCACTGGTATTTCCGCACCGTATCATGGTAGATATCGAAGAAATGATAGAGGCGCTGGATAAAGTGACACCCGGTATTGCCAGTGAAGAGACTTTGATGTACGGCGTAGAAGTAAAATTCTACTCAAATAAAGTAGTAGTCAATAAAGATTTCGAAACGAATATCAAGGGATTACGCGCGATCGGAGACGGCGCTTCGGTGACGAGAGGTCTGCAGCAGGCATCTGCCAATGGACTGTCAGTGGCACGAAGTATCATAAAATCGTGGAATGAAAATAGAGACTGATAGGAGAAAAGCATGAAAAAGATACGTCATCGTTTGGCGGCTGTGGCATTGGCTGCGTTTGTGGCTGTGTGCAGCAGCGGCTGCCAAGTGGGAGATGAGACACTTACCATCAGCCGAGAGATGGAGGAACATGAACTGTTTCAGATTGCCGGGATTACGTGTGACGTTCCGGTGATAAAATTGTTACTTATGACAAATATGAATCTGCATGGCGAAAGCTATGGGATCACACTGCTGCATAATGAAGACTTAAAGGTGCAGAAAAAGTTTGAGCAGTATGTGAAACAGATTACAATGGATGAGATCTGCAACATTTACTGTATGGTAGCACTTGCGAATGAAAAGCAGATTACACTGACAGAAGAGCAAAGTGAATTGGCACAATGGGCTGGCGAAGACTGTTTCAAATCTTTGTCCGAATCAGAAGTAGCAGTGCTTGGAATTACACAGGAACAGGTACAGGAACTGTATACAAATTATGCACTTGCAGAAAAGGTGTACCGAACACTTGTGAAGGATATCAATGAAGAAGTCAGTGATAATGAAGCCAGAATTATGAAGATTCGTCAGATTTACACGGCAAACAAAGAACAGGCACAGCAGGCACTTGCAGATTTAGAAGAGGGTGTGGAATTTTCCTCTGTAGCTGCGAATTATAATGAAGCGGATGAA
>JAGAOE010000054.1 GCA_017623885.1 Eubacterium sp.
CCCTGCAAAATCTTTGCCAAAAATCCCTGTGCATCTTCGGATGCTTTTACCTTTTCATACAAGGACTTTGCCTGATCCAACAGTACATCTACGTCAATATCCAGCTTGCTGATTTTCATCAATACACTTGTCAGCTCATTTTTTTCATCATCATTCATTGAAAACTCGTATTTTTCCAATGCTTCCTCGATACAACTGCGAATACTGCTCTCGTCCTTCAGACCACCTTCCAGCACCTTCTGCTTTACATACGCGATAAATTCCTCTACCTCGCCTTCGTCAGCACCCTGAATCAAATCTGCCAGTTCTCCGGTCACGACGATTTCATTCATCGCCGCATCCAGACTCTCTTCATCAACCGGCTCACCGGTCATCTGCGCATACGCCTTCATCGCACCGATCAACGCTGCGGTTCCTGAAATCGGGCTGGGACCTGCCACGATGATATCTGCATCCTTTAATCCTGCTGTCGCAAGTGCGTTTTTATACATACCAATCGTACAATAATTGATGTTCTTGGTAGAAATATTTAATCCGCTTCCCTTTTCACGCTTTACAATCACAACGGATGACAGCGCTCTTGAACCGATCTGTTCTGCGGGCAGATAGTCTCCCAAATACTGATGTTCTTCCGCATTTGTAATGTACACAACATTGTAATCTGACAAGTTGGCAGCATCGATGCCCATCAGCTCCAGCACAGTCGCCTGCTGCTGTGCAGACAGGTTTTCGCCCAATGCCAGATACGGCTTATCATTCGCATCGATTACGACGTTGTCATCTGCATTCACATTCTCGACTTCGATTTCGCCGCTCACCTGCTTGTCGGTTTCCTCCTCAATCGTGATTTCACCTTCTGTCTCATCCGAAACTTCTTCAATCACGCCTTCCACTTCTGCTGCTGTCACCGGCGCTGCGAATGAACACACCGTCACGGCTGTCACCAGCATGGCACACCAGCTCTTCAAATTTTTCTTCTTCATCTTTTTCCTCCTTTTGCGTCAGAAATCTTCTGACATTCCTTACTCATTCCCTCTCTCGCTGTCATTCGTGCGCGATTACGCTTTGCATTTATCACAAAATGCAAGCACATCCTCAAACACATCCATGCGATCCGGCTCATTTACTAACTCATGCCGGTCTCCTTCATACAGCTTCATTGTAACATAATCTAATCCAGCTTTTTTATAGCGCTGGTAAACTCTCTTTACGCCCAATCCTGCATCACCGACCGGGTCTTGCGAACCGGAAATGATGCGCATCGGTAAATCTTTTCGAATCTGCGCAATACGCGATTCCTCGTTGTTGTATGCCACTGTCGAAAACAGCCCGTAAAATGCATTTAATGTAAACGGTGCATTACATAGCGGGTCCGCATAAAACTTTTTCACACGCTCTGTATCTGTACACAGCCAACTATTTTCCGGCTCTGAATCATCCATGCAAAACTTTCGATACGGCTTTCCAAATGTGAGCTTTGACACCATTTTGCTCCGATAATGCCAACCGCGAAACGTCGCAAGCAATGCACATACACACATGCCCATTCTGCATAGCTCCGTCGGCACATAACCGGTCCCGCAAATCACGGCACCATCTATCTCTTCACTATATATCGTCAAATATTTACGCACCAGATAAGAGCCCATACTATGCCCAAATATGACATAGGGCAAATCGGCATACATGCCTTTTGTAATCGCTGTCACCTGATAAATATCTGCTACCAATACATCAGACGCTTTCGATTTGCAAAAATATCCCAGATGCTCATGATCCCGGACAGATGTTCCATGTCCCAGATGATCATGACCCACGACCAGCCATCCCTGCGAAGCCATAAATTCTGCCAGTTCTTCATAGCGTCCGATATGCTCCTGCATTCCGTGCACAAGCTGAATCACACCTTGTATTTGTTCACCTTCAGGAATCCAGCGGACTCCGTGTATTTTCGTTTTTGCATCTTTTGATAAAAAATGAAATTCCTCTCTTATCATGCGACGCCTCCTATTCTATCCTACATATTTTTCTCTGTAATAAATGCAAGGAATTCTTTTTCCGGCAACGGTTTTGAAAAATAATAGCCCTGAATATACTGTATTCCAAGTTCTGCCATCGTCGCTACCTGTTCCTCGGTCTCGATTCCTTCTGCCACGATACTCAAGCCCAATCCACCGATCATATGCATCGCTGCATTCATCACATATTTGGCTTTTCTATTTTCAAAATATGCATTTATCATTTGTCGGTCAAATTTCACAATCTCCACCGGCATCTCCACGATATAATTCAGATTTGACTGGCCGGTTCCAAAATCATCCAGCGAAAAACTCACGCCCTTTTCAATTAATGTGTTCATATTATCCAATAGGATTTTTTTCGCACCGGTAGATGCCGATTCCGTAATTTCCAGATTAATGTGCTTTGGCTGTATCTCACATCGCTTCATAATCTGCAAATACTCTTTTGCCAAATCTTCTTTTGCACACTGCAACGTAGACAGGTTAATCTCTATATATTCGATTCCCTTCTGTTCCAGCTTCTGTTCTACAAAAAACCGGCACACACTTTCGAATACATACGTACCAATTTTGTGAATCATACCATTCTCTTCTGCAATCGGTATAAATTCCATCGGTGACATCAGTTCACCGTCTTCATCAAACATACGCACCAGTGCTTCCGCACTCACAAATCGTCTCTTTTGAAGCGAATAAATTGGCTGATAATACACACATACACGATGATGCTCCAGCGCTTCACTCATCTTCTGTTCTACAATTTTCCTGTGAAACAGTGCCTGCGCTACTTCTTCATTTACCGTAACGAGTGTTTCCTTCATCTGACCTTCATTTTTCGCACCTGCATACTGCATTAGTTCTGTCAGATATTTTCCATTTTCAACGATTTGTATGTTATCCAGATACACATACAACGGAATCACTGTCAGCGCCTCATATTTTCGTATGACTGAGCTGATTTGCCAGCGAATGCTCTTTACATACTCCTCAACAAATGTTTTGTCTTTCAAAAGAATTAAATATTCCTTTTCCGTCATACGAAAAACATACAAATGACGGTCTTTCGCCAGTAGCTGACCGATTTCTACAATCATCTGCGTCTCCAGCTCCGCATAACGATTATTCGCGCCATAACGGTTCAATCGGACAGACAACGCAGCCATTTCACTTTTTTTATGGTAGACCTGCTGAATATATTGTAAAAACGCGCTGTGGTTAAACACTCCCGTCTCACGGTCCAGATTTAATTCCGGGTTTTCAAACTGAATATAAACAACCACAATACCAAGCGCAGCCGCAAATCCAACAACCAATAGCTCATTGAAAAAGAACTGCAACGCAGCCGCACCAATCCACATCAGCATCCAGATACAGATCGCTCTTCTGCGACGCGGATTCATGTCCTTGTGTACCAACAGAATCACCAGAATCGTTACAATCAATGTCAGCGCACCGGCATATGTCAGCAACACAGCAAACCCTTCTGTATACACTTCGTTCGCCACCGCATCATAGTGAATCGAAATCGGCAACGCGAAAACGAGTAAAATCATCATAACGGTCAGCGAGCTATATCCCCAGACTCTTTTTTTCCATCCCATGTCGCTGACATTCAAATCTGAGCAAATATAAATCAACACCAGCAATACACAGATGAGTAAACTTGCCAGATAACATTTACAGATTATTTTTATGACTATCAGCGCAATTTTTTCATATGATTGAATCGACAATACGGAACAAATGTCCAGTAATAGGCATGAAACAAATGCAATATATATATATTTAAAAATTTGTTTTGTGCGAAGCTCCAATTTTCTTTTTCGAACATAAAAAAGAAGTAATATAACGAGAATTGCAACTCCGCATGTCTGTATCGCTATATTCATCACAGGTCCCTCCCTGCTGCATGCACATGATATTTCATTGTATTTTGAACTAAAACACACGAAAAGTCAAGACTGTCACGAATAATTGATAATCACAATCTGCAGCCTTGATACTCCCTGATATTCGTTTATCTGCGGATAATAGGTAAACGCAAAACGTATTTGCTGGGGATGCCCTGCAAACAGCGCCTGTACCTGCGCTTCTCCATACTTTTCAGCGTAATAATCACGAAATTCATCTGCCGCTCCAAAGTACAACGCATCCATCGTTCCGTTGCCGCAAACAAGCTGCAGTTTTATCATATTCTGATCCTTACCGATATAACGTGCATTCCTCGCACACAGGTTACGATCTGCAAATATCGGTTTTTCGTTTCCGTTTCCGCAAGGTTCTAAAATCGACAACTGTCGAATCAGATTTTCAGATATATAGGTCAACGGCATCGGCACATCGATACTGATTTTTTCGATTAAATCCTCCGGCGTCAAACCGGCATCCGCCAACAGCTCTTTTTTCAGTTGCGGCAATTGCTCCTCTTCCAGCGAAACGCCGGCTGCCATCGCATGACCACCAAATTTTAAAAACAAGTGACCCACACGACTCAGCTTCTCATACATATGATAGGAAGGAATCGAACGTCCGGAGCCTTTGATACAATTCTCTCCCTTCGTCAGCACCAGACACGGACGATAATAACGCTCTCGCAGCCGTCCAGCGATAATCCCTGCCAGACTCTCATGACATTCCGGCAAATACACGATCAACACCGGTTGTTTCCACAATTGCTCTTCTTCCACTTGATTCACTGCATCCGTCAGATTTTTGGTCGTCAGTCCCTTCCTGCTCTCATTCAACGCCACCAGCTCCTGCGCCAGAGCTGTCGCCTGTAATGGATCAGTCTCCATTAACAGCTCCAGTGCACGCTTTGCCGTATCCAATCTTCCGGTCGCATTCATGCAGGGCCCTATCACATATCCGATATGATACGCGCGCAGTTGTTCCGGGTTTAGCTGATTCTGCTGGATCAGCGCCTGCCATCCGATATCCGGCGCTGTTCGCATCTGCTGCAGCCCCAGTGCTACAATCGAACGATTTTCTCCTTGAAGCTCCATAACATCACCGATTGTCGCCACTGCTGCAGCCGTCAGATATTTTCTCCACTGCTGCGCCTGACCAAATTTTTCCAGCACCAGTTGCAATACCTTCCATGCCACGACAGCTCCGCATATATTCTTGCAAGGATAGGTATCTCCATCCTGTTTCGGGTCTACTACCACATCTGCATCCGGCAAAACCGGTGTCGCGTTCTCGTTTTCCCAATGTAGCGGTACTTCATGGTGGTCTGTCACGATAACAGTCATACCCAGCGCTCTGGCATATGCGATTTCTGCAGCCGCCGCGATACCGTTATCACAAGTCAAAATGGTATCACAGCCATCCTCATATGCTTCCTGAATCAGTTTTTTATTAAGCCCGTATCCGTCATTGATGCGATGCGGCAATACATCATCTGCCACCGCTCCGCAGGCACGCAGTCCATGCAATAAAATATACGTCGCACAAATACCGTCTATGTCATAGTCCCCGATAATTCGAATCCGTTGCTGCTCTTTTATTTTCTGCACTAAAATATCTGCTGCCTTTTGTGCCCCTTTTAACTGTTCGGGTGCATGAAAATCACGCTCAGACGGAGCAAAATACGCATCCAATTGCTCCGGCGATATCACATCTCGGTTTCGCGCGATTCGTGCAATCACCGGGTCCACGCCATATGTTTTCCCAATGGCATTGAAATCTGCAGATTTTGCAATTACTACCCATTTTTCTTTTTTCTTCATTATACGTTTTCTCTCCTAAAGAACGTTTTGTTCCGCGCGCGTGAGCTGCGCATCCGTGCACGCAGTGCTTTTGTTTGTATAAAGATTTCCTATTAGATTAGGGTGTCAAAGAAAAAGAGAAGCCCCTATGCGGCTCCTCTTCTTTCCTTATTTATAATAGATACACCTATATACGATGCGTCAGCAAAGCCATCAATAAATAATACGGTCTCTGCCCTGTTCCTTACCTCTGTATAGCTTGTCGTCTGCCAGCTTGATATTGTCATCCAAAGATAAGTGGAAATCATACTCCACCAGACCAAATGTCATCGTCACATGAATCACCTGATCTTCATAAGGAATTTCCATACGGTTGAGCTTCGTCTGAATCATTGATAATGCCGTCCAAGCCTCATCTCCGTTCATGTTCTCGAACAGAAACAAAAACTCTTCGCCGCCCCAACGTGCAACCGCATCCACATCTCTCATCTCTTCTTTGAACAATGAAGCCAATGCACGCAGTACTTCATCTCCGCATTCGTGTCCATATGTGTCATTGACGCGTTTAAAGAAATCAATATCACCAATCGCTACTGACATAAAGTGCATCTCACCCTTGCGATAATGCTTTAGACATTTCTCCACATGCTCCAGCATCCAAAAACGGTTCCATACCTTGGTCAACGGATCCGTCGATGCCACCTGCTTTAACTCTTTATTGTACTCCTGCAAACGGCTTTCCATCTGAAATGCATCTTTTGTGAAATAAATGCCATTAAACAATACAGCTGCCGCTTCCAGCAAAATGCTAAGTACAAACATATAGACTGCTATTCCGCCCAGCATCTCACCATTTGTAAGCGGGATTCCGAAAAACTGCAAAATATACAAACACATTCGCACAGCGTAGAGCATCAAAAGCGTTCGTATCGGATGGTGTCGGTCTACCATGAGGTCTACAACAATCAGCACCAATATAAAATGCTGTACACCGGTCGCCTCTCCGAAAATGACATAAAACATGACCACCCATAGCAACGTATTAAAATTCAGCAAAAAGAACGCCTGCACCAGTCGATCCTGATACGTGCAATAATACGCATATCCGTACAGCACCAAAAACATCG
>JAGAOE010000055.1 GCA_017623885.1 Eubacterium sp.
ATATAAAATAACCTTTTTTCCAATATAATCATTTAATTTATGCAATTTTCCATCTTGGTCAAACAGCTCAAAATCTGGTGCCTTGGTTCCTACTTCTAACATACTTTACTCCTTTCTTAACGATGCGTAAAATTCAAATTTACCTAAATTATATATCCTCATTAATCTTAATACAACTCTAATAATATTCGTGCCGGGCACGAATATTATTTTATATACGAATGTGTAACATCTATTCTGTTATGTCCTAATCCTTGTGAAACAATATACAAGTCATCCCTTAAATACTTTTTATCCTCGTCATGAGGAGAGTAGTATTCGCTCTTTATTTCATGTATTTCTTTCTCGCCTGTCTGCTTATTTGTTAAAGTTCTATATTCATGACGTTCGGGATATTGTTTTAAACCCTGCTCTTTATACGCTTTGTTTTGTTCTACATAAGCCAATAAGTCTTTCGCATAATTTCTTCTATAACCATGAACATCCATATTTTTCGACACATGATGAAACAATGGCTCATTTTCTTTTTTGCCTTGTTTTTTCATATCAATAAGAAAATCCTTTATTTCTTGTTCTTTGGTTGGCAGGACAGGAGCAAGTCGATTATGTCCACCCTTAGAACCATTGATACGGACATACAAGTGGTTATTATATCAAATCTTAAACAATAAAAAAAGTCCTAGTAGTCAATCAAAATTAACTACTAGAACCCTTGAATAGTGCGGATAACAGGACTTGAACCTGCACGTCGGGGACACTAGAACCTAAATCTAGCGCGTCTGCCAATTCCGCCATATCCGCAAAATGTGCGATATGAGCGTCTGCCTATAAATGAACTACGTTCATTTATCGAGAAATCCGCCATATCCGCAAAGCATTTGATATGAGCGTCTGCCTATAAATGAACTACGTTCATTTATCGAGAAATCCGCCATATCCGCAAAATATGCAAATAAATGCAAAACCTATTACATTATAATGGATGTTTTGGGAAAATGCAATTGTGATTTTGAAAAAGACAGGAAAAGACACGAAAACCGTCTTTTCACGAGAAATAATGACATTTCGCGACAAGTACTGTTTTTTAGGTAAAATATCACTTATAATAAAAAAGTAAATGGGGCATTGCCATTAGTGAAATTGTATTTGTGGGATGCAATCTTTTGAAAATACGGAATATTTGGATAACGCCTATAACTTAGAAAGTCAGATAGGCGGACCGGGATTTACAAAGAGAGAACATAAGGGCTATGTGAAGCGTCTCCAAAATCGTTTTGAAGGGGAAGGCAAGCTGGCGCGGCTGTTTAAGCGTTTTCGAAAAAAATAGAAAGAGTGAATGTTTCTTGTGGCTAAAAATCAATCCGAAGAAGGAGAAAATAGAAAATCCTTCTTCGGATTTTTGTGTTTCATAGGAAAATATAAAAAAGTGTTGACAGATAGGTTAAATGGTGATATGGTTAATTACACAAGTAATGAACCACTCAACCGAATAAGTGGAGAAGTTATTTGAAAAATAAGAGCATAGGAAAAAGTGATAACACATGACAAGCGAGAACAGGGAGGAAGCGATTGAGTGAGGAGGTGCTTTTTTTGAATGAACTGTTATCTCAAAATAAGTCGATTTATCTGCAATTGAGTGAGATGATCGAGACAGATATTTTACGTGGCGTTTTGTTGGAAGGAGAACGCGTGCCCAGCACAAATGAGCTGGCAAAGCTGTATGTGATTAACCCGGCGACTGCAGCAAAGGGTATCAATATACTGGTGGATGAAGGAATTTTATATAAAAAGAGAGGAATCGGTATGTTTGTGGCAGATGGAGCGACAGAACAGATTATCAGAAAACGTAAGGATGCGTTTTATGAAAACTATGTAAAGAGCTTGTTGGAAGAGGCAAAGAGCTTGGGAATCAGCAGTGAACAGTTGGTAGAAATTATCAGAGAACATCAATAAGAAGGAAAAATAAGAGAACTTGATTCGAGGAGGAAAAAAATGAGTCAGTTAGTATGTGAAAACGTTTCAAAGAGTTACAAGAAAAAAGAAGTATTGCACAATATCAATCTCACGATTGAACAAGGAAAAATATATGGCTTGATTGGTCGCAACGGAGCAGGAAAGACGACGCTTTTGTCGATAATGACTGCACAGAATCCTGCATCATCAGGAACGGTTGAATACAATGACATGAAAGTGTGGGAAAATTCGATTGCACTGGAGCATTTGTGTTTTTCGCGAGAATTAAACACATTGAGCGTACTCGGACCAAACACCATCAAAGTAAAAGAATATCTGATGATGGCACGTTGCTATTATCCGAACTGGGATCGTGAGATGGAAAAAAGACTGGTTGCGCAGTTTGGCTTAAATGTGAAAAAGAAAATTTGCAAGCTGTCAAAGGGTATGCTTTCCATGGTGACGATTGTCGTGGCATTGGCAAGCAAGGCAGATATCACGATTTTAGATGAGCCGGTAGCAGGACTGGATGTAGTGGCGCGTGATGATTTTTACCGTTTGTTGTTAGAGGAGCATGAGGCGACTGGACGTACATTTATCGTATCGACCCATATCATAGAAGAGGCATCGAATGTGTTTGAGGAAGTCATTTTCTTAAAAGAGGGCGAAATCCTGCTGAAAGAAAACACACAGGATTTATTAGAGCGAGCAGTACATGTGAGCGGCATGGCAGAGGATGTAGATCGCGCGTGCGCAGGATTGGAGACCTATCATGCAGAAAATATCGGTCGCAGTAAAGGCGTTACCGTATTGCTGGCTCCCGGACAGGAAATGGAAACAGATGCAGCAGTGACGATGCAGCCGGTGTCTTTACAGAATCTGTTTGTGGCATTGTGCGGAAGGGAGGCATAATATGGGAGCTTTTATGCGTTCACTGAAATACGCGAGTTTTAGAGCCGGACGTGTCATAGGTATTACAGCGGGAATGTCTGTCGGATTTGTTTTCTATTTCACGTTTTTGAACGGAGAATCATTTACAGTGGAAAATTTAATTTCACGTTTTCCGCTGATGCTGATATTCATAGCGAATCTGATGTTTTTAATCTATGGAATGGTGGATGTGGCGAGCTATGTACCGTTGACATTGAGCTATGGCAGCACACGTAAGGCAGCATTTTTTAGCAATCTTTATATGCAGGCATTACAGATTCTGAGCGTGGAAATTATGCTGTGGCTCTGCTTTAAATGTATTCCGCGCGCATATTTTTCGGAACATACGGATGGAAATTTACTCTGTGCTGTGGCATTGTGTATCTTTTTGCTTGGCTGTGGTATAGCGTTGCCTTGCGGAGTACTGATTTCACGTTTTGGAAAACTTGCATATATTATCGTTGTGGTACTTGCATCTGTCGGAGGCGGCATGTTCGGAGCGCTCATCGGATTTCGTGAAATGTCTTCGTGGCTGGTGGAATGGCTGGAAAAATTTATTAACGTGCCGGCGATTGTGGGAATCGGATTCGGTTGGTATATCTTAATGAATGTATTATTTTATTTGGGCATGCGCAAATATGAGGTGCGTGTGTAGGAGGAATTTGAAATGAAAACACTTGTAACGCAGATAAAGATGCAAAAAGACTTATATTTGTCAAATATGTTGGCGATGATGCTGATGTTTTTGTTTGGCGTAATCATAGAAGCCGTTGTTTTGCATGTGGATGGTGATACGGGAATGATTTGTATGGGTTCATTGCTGGCTGTTATAGGACTTATTATGGTGATGTTCTTTTTTGGCGGATTCCATATGACGAGCACATGTAATTATGCGTTGATGATGGGGCAAACAAGAAAATCCTTTGTTTGGTCGTATATGCTTTCCACATTGCTGACTTATGTGGTGAGCGCGGTTACTTGGGAAATCTTGCACCAGTTAGAGATGCTTGGAATAAGAATCATGAACCCGAACGTACAGATAGATGACGCGTTTGGAGCGTTTATAACATGGAAAATGTGGTTGGCAGTGATTCTGTTGGCAACTTCAGTAGGCACACTGGTAGGAGCGACGATTGTCAAGTTTGGTAAGGCGGCGTTCTGGGTCTGGTGGGCACTGATGATGCTGACGTTTATCGGTGGACCGCGTTTGCTGGTAATGATCAGTGTTATGCCCAGAGAAAACGCGATGGTACGGATGATGATGTACCTGATTGGTTTTATCGTGGAACATGTAATGCTTACGGTTAGTATCGCAGTGACAGTGGTGACCTTGGTGTCAGTGGTGGCTACATGGCTGTTGCTACGAAAACAGCAGGTGAATGTGTAGAACGGACATAGCAAGAACGGAGAATAGAATGAAGAAAATCATAGAGAAATATACATTACTGTATTGTGTCGTAATAGGAATTGTTGTATTAGGCGCGATGATGGGATGCGGCACCCTGATTGAGCGTTTGTTTCGAGACACCGGTGTGGACGGGTATGTTGTCATGGCATTGCAGGAGCTGTGTGGTGCGATATTAGCGATGGCGGCAATGCGAATCAGCGGTTGCATCAAAGTGCTGACAGAGCGCGGCATCGGACTGGGAAAAGGATTGCTTGTCGGAGGATATTTTCTGTTTGTCGGTGTGTATTCAGCGATTTTATATTTGGTGACGTATGAGGGGGAAAAAGTACTTCGTCCCTGGTATCTGATTGCAGCATTTTTGATTTGCATGTTTTTGGTCGGCGTGACAGAAGAGATATTGTGTCGCGGAATTATTGCTGAATTGTTGTGCCGCCGCTATGGTGCGTCATCACGTGGTGTTTGGAAAGCGGTCATCATTTCAGGTGTGATTTTTGGACTTTTGCATGCGTCAAATATGCTGAGCGCAGAGCCGAGTGGTGTGATTGTTCAAATTGTACTCGCAGGTATGATGGGAATGACATTTGCAGCGATTTATTTTCGCAGCGGCAATATCTGGGTAGTTGTGTGTCTGCACGCCTTTGTAGATATCAGTGCATTGATTACGACCGGATTGTACGGCGGAAGTCTGGTGGACACGATTTCAGGATATGAGTTCGGAAGACTGGTAGGTGTAGTTCCGTACATAATCGTAATCGCTGTATTGCTCAGAAAAAAGAAAATGAAACAGATTGTAGTACGCCTGGAGGAAACATACGAAAGAGATGCACGTTTAGAAAGCTGATGCAACCAGATATTTCCTGCCATATTCAAAAAGTATCTATGTATATAAGAGCGAATTACGGAAATACTAATTTCAGCATCGGAACTGTGAAATATACAGATGGAACAGCACCGATAGCATAAGAATATGGAGGAATCAATCATGGCAAGCAACAGTTCAAAGTCAGGTACAAATCAGATGGCAGTACCTGAGGCCAAGGATGCAATGAAGCGTTTTAAGGAAGAGGTAGCCAGTGAGTTAGGCGTACAGTTAAAGGACGGCTATAACGGAGATCTCTCATCTCGTGAAGCAGGCTCTATCGGCGGCGAGATGGTGCGCAAGATGATCAAAAAGCAGGAAGAGCAGATGAGATAAGCGTTTTGGAGACGAGCGCTTGGCAATGCCCATGATAGTGGGAATTGCGCAAATAGTAAGAAGGAAAACGGCGTATGGAATGCAGGTCTTGCATCTCGTACGCTGTTTTTTGTTTCATAAAAAAGACATCGTTACATGAAAGCGTGAAAGTATGTGGCATTTTTAATGAAACAAAAAAAGCGCCGCAAGGATCGCACTGCGGCAGATTAGAAGATTGTCGCTTGCCGCGACCCGCCGCAGGCGGAGAATCTCACGCGTGAGATTCTTTTTATGAAAAAATAAAAAAACATGTGGAAATTCCGAAAAAGCTATGCTATAATGCTTAAATGACTGCACAGGTGTTGCTATGCCCTTTTGCAGTAGAACGTTTGCTTGTGAAAAGCAATTCGCTCACACGCAGATGTGCGCAAAGCACGCGTTATATAATAGATACCATATATCATATCGTTAAGGAGGAAACAGTTACAATGAATGTACAGGTTGAGGATTTAGGAAAAAATATGGTGAAGCTCACTGTTGAGGTAGAGGCTACAGCAGTGGATGCAGCGATTAAGTCCGCATATAATAAGCAGAAAAATAGAATTGCCGTTCCGGGATTCCGTAAGGGAAAAGTACCGCAGGCAATGATTGAGAAGATGTACGGAGCAGAGGTTTTCTATGAAGATGCGGCAAACATTTTGTTGCAGACAAACTATCCGGCAGCAGTAGAAGAGAGTGGTGTGGACGTTGTTTCACAGCCGACCATCGATGTGACACAGATCGAAAAGGGAAAAGCGTTTATCTTTACCGCTGAAGTTGCAAAGAGACCGGAAGTGACATTAGGAAAATACAACGGTGTGACTGTTACAAAGATTGACACATCTGTTTCAGAGGAAGAAGTAGATGCAGAGATCGAGCAGCAGAGAAATGCAAATGCAAGAACCGTGACCGTGACAGACCGTGCGGTACAGGAAGGCGATACCGCTGTGATCGACTTCGAGGGATTTGTAGATGGTGTTGCATTTGAAGGCGGAAAGGGAGAAAATCATCCGTTAGAAATCGGCTCTCACTCATTCATCGATACATTTGAAGATCAGTTGGTAGGAAAGAATGCCGGAGATGAAGTAGACGTAAACGTGACCTTCCCTGAGCAGTATCAGGCACAGGAACTGGCAGGAAAGCCGGCATTGTTCAAAGTAAAGATTCACGAGATTCGTGCAAAAGAGCTTCCTGAGCTGAACGATGAGTTTGTGCAGGATGTATCTGAATTTGATACAATGGCAGAATACCGCGAAGATACAAAGAAGAAATTGCAGGAGCGCAAAGAGAACGCTGCAAAGGGTACAAAGGAAGACGAAGCAATTCAGAAGATTATTGACAAGTCAAAAATGGAGATTCCTGAGGCAATGATCGATATGCAGGCGCAGTCTATGGTAGAAGAATTTGCACAGCGTATTGCAGCACAGGGTATGTCATTTGAGCAGTATCTGCAGTTTACAGGTATGACGGTTGACAAGCTGAAAGAGCAGGTTCGTCCGGAAGCATTACAGCGCATCCAGAGCAGTCTTGTATTAGAGCAGATTGTAAAGGAAGAAAATATTGTAGCATCTGACGAGGATGTAGACGCAGAAGTAGAAAAGATGGCTGCAATGTATGGTATGAAGGCAGAAGACCTGAAATCATATATGGGAGATTCTGAGAAAGAGTCCATGAAGAGAGATATTGCTGTAAAGAAGGCAGTAGAGTTCGTAATGGCGAATGTGAAGGAGAGAGCAAAAGCAAAATCCAAAACAGTAGAAGCAGACGCTGAATAGACGAAAGATAGTACAGGCTGACCTTGTATGAGGTCAGTCTGTTTCTGGTATAACAGAAATTTAGGATAGGTACATGCAGTGGAAGCGTGCTGCATGGGTAAAGGAGGGTTTATCAATGAGTTTAGTACCTTATGTCGTAGAGCAAACCAGCAGAGGAGAGCGTTCTTATGATATTTATTCCAGATTGTTAAAGGAGCGTATCATCTTCATTGGAGAAGAAGTTAATGAAACGACTGCCAGCCTGACTGTGGCGCAGTTGTTGTTTTTAGAGTCAGAAGATCCCGGAAAAGATATTCATTTATATATCAACTCACCGGGTGGTGTCGTGACTGCAGGTCTTGCAATTTATGATACCATGCAGTACATCAAATGTGATGTATCTACGATTTGTATCGGAATGGCAGCCAGCATGGGTGCATTTTTGTTGGCAGGTGGTGCAAAGGGAAAACGTTTTGCACTTCCGAATGCGGAGATTATGATTCACCAGCCGTCCGGCGGTGCGAGAGGTCAGGCGACCGAGATTCAAATCGCAGCAGAAAATATTTTGAAGACGAAAAAGCGTTTGAATGAGATTTTGGCAGCAAATACCGGAAAACCGGTAGAAGTAATTGCGGCAGATACAGAACGCGATAATTATATGAGTGCGCAGGAAGCAGTAGAGTATGGCTTGATTGATAGCATTATCAAGAGTCATGATGCGTAAATATATTTGAGGGAGACAACAGTGACAGGTAAAAATATGGAAAAAGTCCGCTGCAGCTTTTGCGGAAAACCGCAGGAGCAGGTACGAAAACTGATTGCAGGACCGGGCGGCGCATATATCTGTGATGAATGTGTAGATATTTGTGCGGAAATCATTGAGGAAGAATTCGAAGAGGACGATGTCCAGACAAAAGGCGATTTTGAAATCAATCTTCAAAAACCGAAAAAATTAAAAGAGTTTTTGGATGAATATGTCATCGGACAGGAAGAAGCGAAGAAGGTACTGTCTGTAGCGGTCTACAATCATTACAAGCGTATCACGAGTGAGCAGGAGATTGATGTAGAACTGCAAAAGAGTAATATTCTGATGCTGGGTCCGACCGGTTCGGGAAAAACACTGCTGGCACAGACGCTGGCACGTGTGCTGAATGTGCCGTTTGCGATCGCAGATGCGACGACATTGACAGAAGCCGGATATGTAGGAGAAGATGTTGAGAATATTTTGTTAAAGCTCATACAGGCGGCTGATTATGATATCGAGCGTGCACAGTGTGGCATCGTGTATATTGATGAGATTGATAAGATTACAAAGAAATCAGAAAATGTTTCGATTACACGTGATGTATCGGGCGAAGGTGTACAGCAGGCGTTGTTAAAGATTTTAGAGGGAACGCAGGCGAGCGTGCCGCCGCAGGGAGGCAGAAAACACCCGCAGCAGGAATTGATTCAGATTGATACGACAAATATTTTATTCATTTGCGGTGGTGCATTTGATGGTTTGGAAAAGATTATCGAAAATCGTATGGACCAGAAATCAATCGGATTTAATTCACAGGTTCGTGAAAAACAGGAAAAGAATACCGGCGAGTTATTTAAACATGTAATGCCGCAGGATTTTGTGAAATTTGGACTGATTCCGGAGTTTGTCGGACGTGTACCGGTGACGGTATCACTTGACTCTTTGGATAAGCCGGCACTGATGCGCATTTTGCGCGAACCGAAAAATTCATTGATTAAGCAGTATACAAAACTGTTCGAATTAGACGGTGTAGAGCTTTATTTCGAGGAAGATGCAGTGGAAGCAATCGCAGATAAGTCTTTGGAACAAAAGACCGGTGCCAGAGGTCTGCGCTCTATTATGGAGCGTACCTTGGAAGATCTCATGTATGAGATTCCTTCGGATGAAGATATTATTGCCTGCACGATTACGCGTGGTGCAGTAGAACAAACCGGAACGCCGAATATTGAGCGAAAGGGTGCGTAAATATTTTGACCCGTCTGCGGGGATTGACTTGCAGACGGGCGTTTTTTCTCTAAAAAATAGAAAGGAAATCGTATGACAGATCTAATCATGCAAATGCCGGCTGTCGCACTTCGCGGAATGGTGATTTTGCCGGGAATGATGATGCATTTTGACATCAGCCGGGAACGCTCCATTCATGCAGTAGAGCAGTCGATGATGGAAGATGAAAAAATCTTTCTTGTATCACAACGAAATCCGGATGTCGATGAACCGACGCAGGATGATTTGTACCAAATCGGAACCATTGCCCACATCAAACAAGTGATAAAGATGCAGGGCGGTATTATTCGTGTGCTGGTAGAAGGTGAAGAGCGTGCAGAGCTGGCTGAGATGCTGGAAGAAGAACGCTATCTGAAAGTGCAGGTGATTCGTTTTGCACTGGAAGAAATGGAAGAGCTGGAAGATGTTGTGAAACAGGGAATGCTGCGTGGCGTACAGGAGACTTATGCAAAATATGCAGCAGTAAACGGAAAAGTCAGCAAAGAATTGGTGCGCCAGGTGAAGGAGCGTGACGACCTTAGTGAAGTATTGGATATGATAGCGAACAATCTCGCCGTAGATTTTCGCGGCAAACAGTGCTTGCTGGAGGCGATTACGCTGACGGAACGTTATGAAGTATTAGTCGCAATGCTTTTGCAGGAGATGGAAATCATTGCAGTGAAAAATGAATTTCAGGAAAAAGTAAAGGCGGCAGTCGATAAAAACCAAAAAGAATATTTGCTTCGCGAGCAAATGAAAGTGATCCGTCAGGAATTGGGTGAAGATCACACGGAGAGTGATGTCGATATTTTCCGGGCGGAATTAAAAAAAATAAAGGCAGATGCGGAAGTAAAAGAGAAAATCAAAAAAGAGATTGAGCGCTTCAAAAATATTCCGTCGAATTCTTCGGAAAGTGCAGTGCTTCGTGGCTATATCGAAACCGTGCTGGAGCTGCCCTGGAAGAAAATGTCAAAGGATAACAGAGATTTGAAGCATGCCAAGGAAGTGTTGGAAAAAGAACACTACGGACTGGAAAAAGTGAAAGAGCGCATGTTGGAATTTTTGGCAGTTCGCAATTTGACCAGCAAGGGTGATAGTCCGATTATTTGTCTGGTAGGGCCTCCGGGAACCGGAAAAACGAGTATTGCACGTTCGGTGGCAGAGGCGTTAAATAAAAAATATGTGCGAATTTGTCTGGGTGGTGTGCGCGATGAGGCAGAGATACGCGGTCATCGAAAGACCTATGTGGGCGCGATGCCGGGAAGACTGGCGGTGGCACTTCGCAGTGCAGGTGTCAGCAATCCGCTGATTTTGCTGGATGAGATTGACAAGGTCAGCAGTGACCACAAAGGAGACACCTCATCTGCATTATTAGAGGTGTTGGATGCAGAGCAAAATCAGAAATTCCGCGATCACTATGTGGAAATACCGATTGATTTGTCGGAAGTATTGTTTATCTGTACTGCGAATTCGACGGAGACGATTCCCAGACCGCTCTTGGATCGTATGGAGCTCATAGAGGTTACGAGTTATACGGCAAATGAGAAATATCATATTGCGGTGGATCATTTGTTGCCGAAGCAGATGAAGAAAAACGGCTTGAAAGAAGGTCAGTTAGAGATGAGCCGTTCGGCGATGGAACAGTTGATCGCAGGCTATACGAGAGAGTCCGGTGTGAGAAATCTGGAGCGAAAACTCGGCGAAGTATGTCGAAAGAGTGCACGCCAGATTTATGAAGGGAAAAAAGAAAAGGTGAAGCTGACTGCCACCAATTTGGAGCAGTATCTGGGTAAGGCAAAATATACGGAAGACAAAGCGGGACAGACGGATGAAATCGGTATCGTGCGCGGTCTGGCGTGGACGAGTGTCGGCGGAGTGACGCTCGAAGTGGAAGTAAATCTGATGCCCGGAAAAGGTGAAATGAAGCTGACCGGTCAGATGGGTGAAGTGATGAAGGAGTCTGCGCAGACAGCGCTCAGCTATGTTCGCTCTGTGAGTACCTCGTATGGTGTGGAAAAGGAATTTTTCAGTGAACACGATATTCACATACATATTCCGGAAGGAGCTGTGCCCAAAGACGGACCTTCTGCGGGTATTACGATGGCATCTGCGATGCTCTCGGCAGTGACAGGACGCGCTGCGCGTGCAGATGTGGCAATGACCGGAGAGATTACGCTGCGCGGCAGAGTGTTGCCGATTGGCGGATTGAAAGAAAAATTGCTTGCGGCGAAAAATGCAGGTGTAAAGGTTGTTTGCATTCCGAAAAAGAATGAAAAGGATTTGGAAGATATTTCACCGGAAATCGTGAAAGGTCTGACCATTTTGCCGGTGGAGCATATGGACGAGGTTTTGGATGTTGTTTTGGTAAAGGAGACATGTGATGGTAATTAAAGAAGTGAGTCTGGAAACTGTGTGTGGTATTACGAGTAAGATTCCGGATAATCAGTTGCCGGAGATTGCATTTGCCGGAAAATCAAATGTAGGAAAATCTTCGTTAATTAATGCGCTGATGAATCGAAAAGCACTTGCGCGTACATCGTCACAGCCGGGAAAAACGCAGACAATCAATTTTTATAATATCAATCAGGCGATGTATCTAGTGGATTTGCCGGGCTACGGATATGCAAAGGTGTCTGAATCGGAACGGGCGAAGTGGGGAAAGATGATAGAAAATTATCTGCATACGAGCAAACAGCTCAAAGCGGTATTTTTGCTGATCGATATTCGTCATACGCCGGGCGCAAATGATAAGACGATGTATGACTGGATTGTGTATCAAGGCTATCAGCCGATTATCATTGCCACGAAATTGGATAAATTGAAACGCTCACAGGTACAGAAGGCATTGAAAGAGGTGCGTACAGGACTTGGATTGAAAAGCAGTGATATCGTCATACCGTTTTCGTCTGAGACAAAGCAGGGCAGAGAAGAAGTGTGGGCGTTGATGGATGAATTGATAAGTCAATAAAAATTTATCAATTAGTCGAAGAAAGATGACTTCGCTCGACAAAAGGTGTCAAATGGGAAAATTAGAATTTTTTTTGTTGGAAGGCACCGGAGTGGGGGACCGCGCATGAAAAATAGAATTGTAGCTATCATATATAGAAATATTCCATTTTAAATTGTGTTGTGCTAGTCTGACAACTTGAAAAACATGAATAAAAAATGGAGGAAAAAACATGGATGTTACATTGTTTGAGCGTGGAAATGAAGCGGAGCTGGTGAAGTATTTGCAATCGCAGGATGTGGCGGTGATTGTGTGGAAGCAGACTTCTGAGCAATTCGACCGGATTGCGAGACAACGCTGCGAGCAGGAGAGAAATGACGGTCAAACCTTGGGAAAAGATGTACAGGAACGTGTGGAAGCGGAGTTGGTGCAGATGGGATTTCGCAGAGGACAAACAGGATTTTATAATATCGTAGCAGCGATTTTAGAAATTCTGAAAAAGCGACAGGGACAACCGATTCGCGTGACATCGGACGTATATCTAAAGGTGGCAGAGCGACATGGATGTACGGTGAGTAGTGTAGAACGCACGATTCGAAATGCAATTGAGTCTGTCTGGAAACGCACGAATCTGCATACGTTGGAAATCAGATATCCGTTTCCGTGTGACAATCAAAACGGAAGACCGACAAATGCGGAGTTTTTGATGAACATGGCAGGACGCTTTCGCGAAAACTGATAAACGAATGAGAAAATGAAAACATAGGAAACAAAAAAAGGACATTGATTCGTCGATGTCCTTTTTTGGTTCTTAATTTATAGTTACAGTGAAAAAGAATTAAATCGTGTGAATATGATCGGCGGGAAGTCCGAGCTGAGCAATCCATTGATCCACATATCCGGCAGGTGTAGAGGCACGATACCAGATGTTAAGTATAGATGATGAAGTGCCGGCAAATGCATCGGGTGCGATGCTGGTGATGCCGGTTCCGGGAATCGTCAGGATGGATAATTTAATACAGTTGAAAAATGCCATATTTCCGATTTTCGAAACGCTGGTCGGAATGGTTACATTCGTAAGGGCATAGCAATTGTAGAAACACCGGTCAGGAATCGCTGACAAGGTAGCTGAAAGGCTGATGCTGGAGAGCTTTTCGCAGCCGGAGAAACAGCCGATACCGAGCGTCTGAAGCTGATTTCCGGTGGACACAGTACCCAGAGCAGCGCATCCTTCAAAGCATCCTGCGCCAATCTGCTTTACGGATTTGCATCCGTTTACGGTGAGCAGTGCATTGCTGTTCTGGAATGCATAGTCGCCGATTGTCTGAAGCGCATCAGAACCGTAAAAAGTGAGTAAGCTGTCGCAGTCATAGAATGCATAGTTTCCGATGGCGGTCAATTGCAATGTGATAGGAAGCGTTTCGAGCATATCACAATTATAGAATGCGTATTCCGGTATTTCGGTAATACCTGAAATATCCGGTAGATTTTTCAGCGAACGGCATTCGTAAAAGGCGTAGCTTCCGATGGATGAAATTGCATTTTCGCAAGCGATGGTTTCCAGCTTGTGGCAGCCGTAAAACATATTTTTTCCGATAGAAGAAATTCCGGAAGGCAGTGTGACACTGATGAGCTCGTCACAGTTTTGGAATAATCCGTCGGCGAGTTCGCATACAGGATAGCCTTCGATTGTTTCCGGGATGACAAGATTTGTCTCGGAAATACGTAGTACTTTCTTGATTGCGATTTTGTCGTATTTCACCTGATATTCATAATATTTTGCATAATCGGTTGTGACTGTTACTTTACATTTTTTCGTTGTTTTGCCGACTTTTGCACTGATTGTCGCCTGACCGGGAGCTTTTGCTGTGACACGGCCTTTCGAAGTGACGGTGGCGATGGATTTCTTGTTGCTCTTCCATGTGATTTTCTTTTTGGTCCCGGTGAGCTTTAAGGTGTATTTTTGCCCTTCTACCAAAGTTAATTTTGATTTGTTTAGTTTTACTTTTGCAGAAGCCTCAGTGGAAGAGAGACAAAAAGAACAGATAAACAGTAGCAAAAAAGCAAGTAAGAATTTATTTTTTTTCATGTGTTTCCTCCTTACAAAAACAAATTCGTTGATAAATTTTGATATCATTATACCACAAGTGAGGGATAGTATGGTATACTAATAACTAATTATGGATATTTTTTGTTTTATGGAAAAAGCTTTGGTGTGCAAAATTGTCAAATTTTCCGAAGAAACAAAATTTGAAATACATGATGAGGATGAACAATTAGGAGATTCAGTAATAATGAAAAAGAGATTTTTAGCAGGATTGATGGCACTTTGCATGACGGCAGGGCTGTCGGAGTGTTCTTTGCAGGTCGTGCAGGCGTCGCAGGTGCGGGTCGAAGAATCGGCGCAGATGCTTGCCAACGCG